>JBDKJS010000155.1:0-26336 GCA_039806065.1 Bacteroidota bacterium
GGAATAAAGAAAAAAGCTATAGCTAATTGCCTACTTAACGAAGGATAAGAAATTAAAAATACTTGATACAAACGCCACATAGGGAAGAAAGAAAAAAAGGCCAGCCACATGGTTTGACCAATATAACTTTGAAATCCGATAAAATTTAGGGGCCATAATATTTTAGAGATAAATAATGCATTGGCATCATAAGAATAGTAGGGAATATCGCCAATATTTATAAACCGCAGGTAATTATCAGCACTCCATGGAGTAATGCTATGGATGATTGCATCAAACGGAGCATGTAAAAATAATTGAGTAGTTACACTAGAATCATGGAAATAGTAGGTTGTATCGCCCCCTTCATAATAGAAGGAATAAATTAAGCAAACCCCAGTACCACCAAGAATTTTTACCATTAATGCGGGCAAATAATATCTGTAAGATGGATTTAGCTCAATATTCTTTTTCATTCGATTGCGAGCAAAAAAGTACATGAACACAAATAAAATGGGAGCCACAATTAAATCAAGTACACCTAATACATTCATGGCCTAAATATGATGATATTTTTCATTTTTTAAAATTGAAAAGGCTCGATAGAGTTGCTCTACCAAAATTAGCCTAATCATTTGGTGCGTGAAAGTAAGTTTAGAAAAAGACCAAACAGCTTGGGCACGCTGTTTTACAACTTCATCCACCCCGTAGGCACCTCCTACTAAGAGTGCAATATGAGACTGACTCCTGTTGGCAAAAGCCTGGAATGCGTTAGCCATTTCCACACTAGAAAGGTGTTGCCCATTTTCATCTAATACGATTAAAAGATCCTTGGCATCTACTTTACTGAGTTGAACTTTGGCCTCACTTTTTAAAACCATTTCCTTACTTCCATTTTTAAAATGAGGAGCAGCAATTATGGTTATATCTAATTGGCAGTAGTGCTTCAACTTTTCTACATAAAGATCAATGCCTTTTTGCAGATACATTTCTGATGTTTTCTCAGTAAAAATTAGCTTAATCCTCATTATTTTAGCAAAACCCGTAATCCATTTTTCAAAGATGCTAATAAAAATTTAATTCAAGAGGTATAAATCACAATAAAATAAATACTTTGTGGCTCGATTATTGAACTTACTCAGCCAATGAAAAAATTTGCCTTCGTAATGCTGTTATTCGGCAGCATTCTTAACACCGCCTTTGCAGATATTTATGAGGATATTGCTTCAAGCATCAGAAAGGGTGATGCTAAGCAACTTGCACTTTTTTTTGGTAACACAGTAGATATCACGTTGCTTGAACAAGAAAATATTTCGGCAAAGGCACAAGCGGAGTTAATTATAAAAGAATTTTTTACCAAAAATCCTCCGAAAATTTTTTCAATCATTCACAAAGGAGCTAGTAAGGAAGGCACCATGTATGCCATCGGAAATTTAACTACCATAGAGGGTAAAATTTTCCGTATCTCCTATTTCTTAAAAAGCATAGATGGAAAAAACCTGATTCAGGAAATTAGGATAGAAACAGCTTAATTCTGTTAGTAAAAAGGAAGTATTATTCACCTTGAATGGAGTGAATTTGTGTAGCATCATTATATTTGTGCATGCACCTTTTACCTCCTACTTTTGGGCTACAGATAGACCAATTTATAGCCCATGCTCTTGAAGAAGATTATGGCGATGGCGATCACACCTCATTAGCTACCATATCAAACACTCAAATCGGTACAGGACTTGTAAAATACAAGACTGAAGGAATTGTAGCCGGCTTAGAAATTGCTTCAAAAATCTTCCTTCAGGTAGATCCAAGATTATCAATAATTCATTTAGCAAAAGATGGCGATTTAGTTTCAGCTGGTACTGTAGTCATAAAAGCTACTGGAAGCACACAATCACTCCTTAGAGCTGAAAGAGTGGTACTCAACATAATGCAGCGTATGAGTGGTATTGCCACCACTACTAATGAATATGTACAATTAATAAAAGGTACAAGCACCAAAATACTAGATACCCGTAAAACCACTCCAAACTTTAGGTACTTTGAAAAATTGGCTGTGCTCATAGGTGGAGGCGCGAATCATCGTTATGGATTATACGATATGATTTTGATTAAAGACAATCATGTGGATGCATGCGGTGGAATTGCAAACGCTTTAAAAGCAGCCAAAGCATATCTTCAAAAATTAGAAAAGCACTTGAAAATAGAGATTGAAACAAGAAATATGGAAGAAGTTAAACAAGCATTATCAATGAACATAGCCGATCGAATTATGTTGGACAATTTCACCCCTTCCCTATTATCAGAAGCTGTGAAGCTAATCAACGGTGCGGTAGAAACCGAAGCTTCGGGAGGTATCAATAAAGGTACCATTAGGCAATACGCCCTCACTGGTGTTGATTATATTTCTTTAGGCGCCCTCACCCACTCATATCAAAGCGTAGATATTAATATGAAAATATCGAATTAAAAAATGTCTAAAATTATAAATAGGATATTTCAGAAAGTAAAAGGTTGGCTTCAACAATTTGCCATATTTAGGTTTTTATTTGCAAACGCCAAGCGGCTAGTGTTACCCGGATTTGAAGGAGTACCACTTTACGAAGTTGGGCAATTTTTTATCACTGGAATAAAAAAAGGATCGCTAAACACCAGGGCATCAGCCTTATCATTTAAATTTTTTTTAGCATTATTTCCAGCTATTATCTTTTTATTTTCCCTAATACCCTATGTACCCATTCCCAACTTTCAAAATCAACTATTGGGCTTGATTCAAGATGTGGTACCAAATACAGCTTATCAAGCAGCCCGTTCAACAATTGAAGATATTATTAAACACCAACGCGGTGGATTGCTCTCCATCGGATTTATAATGGCACTTTACTTCACCACCAATGGATTTATGGCCATGATAAAAAGTTTCAATTCATCTTATCACATTGTGGAAACAAGAAAACCATGGAAACAACGTAAGGTGGCCATCATCCTCACTTTTATCATTTCGATCTTACTCATAATAGCTACTATGATGATTATTTTTGGTGAAATTTTTTCGAAGTTTTTAGTTAAAAAAAGTATTTTAAAAACTAAAACGCAGGTAGCACTTTTATTAGGAGTTAAATGGCTAATAGTTCTTACAGTCATATTTTTAGCCATTTCATTTTTATACCATTATGCTCCAGCAGTAAGAAAAAAATGGAAGTTCATTTCCGCAGGTGCCACATTAGCTACTATTCTTTCTATCATCACTTCATTGGGATTTGCCTACTTTGTCAATAACTTTAATCAATACAATAAAGTCTATGGGTCAATCGGAACTTTGATAGTTATTATGCTTTGGATTAATTTTAATTCACAGATTTTATTATTAGGCTTTGAACTCAATGCAAGTATTGATAATGTTAAGAAAACTAAGTCTGAAAAAAAAACCGACACAATTAAAATAGAAACAAAAAAAATTAAACGCACACTTGTTCCTTAGTCATGAAGTATTTCACAACACTTATTTTAATCGTATTAACCAATTTATCCTATTCTCAATTGGCTAATTTTCCAAGTGCACAAAATCCAAATTATTGGAAAAACAAAAAGCCTTATGAAGGTTATTGGCAGCAAGACGTACATTATAAAATAAATGCTTCGTTGGATGATCTCAATGATGTTATCACTGGTACACTTACATTAATTTACTATAACAATTCTCCTTTTGAAATTAATAAATTATATTTTAATCTTTATCAAAATGCCTTTAAAGATTCTAGCTTTTTAAGCAACCTCACAAGTAATAATAACATTATTCCTTTTCACAATAGCATCAATAGCTTTGGCACATCCATTGAAAAATTAGAAGTAAATGGCAACAATACTCTTTTCAAAATATTTGGAACCATTATGGAACTCCAATTAGCCCAACCATTAGCAGCAAATAATAATGTTACTATAAAAATTGATTTTAAAACTTATTTTAGTAGCGGAAATATTCGAAGACGCATGCAACGTATTGATGTATGGGGGCACCCTCATTACAATGGGGTACAGTGGTATCCTAAGATTTGTGTATTTGACAGAAAGAACGGATGGAATATTGACCAACATTTAAATAGAGAATTTTATGGCGATTATGGAATTTTTGAGCTCAACTTAACCTTACCAGAAGATCATATTTGTGAAGCCACCGGAACTTTAACCAATAGAGCCGAAGTACTTCCGGATACGCTTTTAGAAAAAATAAGTCTAAAAAATTTCAAGGACAAACCGTGGGGCGAACCGCCTTCGATAATAAGCTACCCCCGCGAAGGCCAAACTAAAACCTGGAAATATTATGCTGAAAATGTACATGACATGGCTTTTACCACTGGCGCTACCTACCGAATAAATACCATAGAAAAAAATGGTGTTACTGCAGTAGCCTTAGTTCAAGAACCACATGCATCTAAATGGCAAAATGCTAGTGAATACGCTTTGAAAGTTATAGAAAAATTTAGTGCCCAGTTTGGCCAGTATGAATACCCAAAGATAGTGGTGGCTGATGCTGGTGATGGAATGGAATACCCAATGCTAACACTCGATGGCGGAGCCGACCCAACTTATAGGGAATTACTAATACATGAAATAGCACACCAATGGTTTTATGGTATGATTGGGAATAATGAAACATACCGGCCGCTACTTGATGAAGGCTTTACACAATTTGCAACAGCACAAGGACTCATAGCACTTGAAGGCGATACCGAAGTAATTCGAAGTAAAAGCAATTACATAAAACAAAACTTACACCGTACACTTTATAAAGATAAAAAAGGCATCACACCGTATTTAAGCGCGGCTGTAAAAAATGAAGACGGTGTAATAAGCACCCATAGCGACCACTTCAATGGTGCTTTAGGACAAGGAGGTGGCTATAGACATGTGTACAATAAAACCTCCAGTATGCTTTTTAACTTACAATATGTGTTGGGCGATAGTCTTTTTGACGCAGCCATGAAACATTATGTGAGACAGTGGAAATTCTGTCATCCATATCTGGAAGACATGAAAACTTCATTCTCCCTATTTGCAGGAACGGACCTCAACTGGTTTTTTGATCAATGGCTAGATACCGACAAAAAGCTTGACTATAAAATTGGGAGAATTAAAAAATTAGAAAATAATTATCATGCAATAAAATTTAAGCGTAAAGGTCGGATGCAAATGCCTATTTCTTTTTCAGTTATTGACAAATATGGAAAAGAACAATCCTACTACATTCCCAATACGCTATTCACAAAAAAAACAGAAGATGCACTATTACCCATATGGTATGGATGGGATAAAATTAACCCTACTTACACTGCCATCATCCAATCTGAAGGTATAACAGAAGTTAAAATTGATCAAAGCGCTAGACTTGCTGATATTAACCTAGTCAACAACTCAAAACCCAAAGCCATTGCACTCTACTTTGACCCGATGCTAAAACAACCTGACGATCGCTATCGGTATAAATTCTATGCAAGACCCGACTTATGGTATAATCATTATGACGGACTGAAAGTTGGATTCAATTTAAACGGAAATTATTTTGAGATAAAACATTTTTTGGATGCATATTTATGGTTCAATACATCTATAGCTCAATCAAAAAAAATTGACCCAACAATTCGCACTCAATTTGATCAGGTAAGTTTCAGGTTAAATTACAGCAATCCTATTTTTTATGATTTTCAAAACAGCAAATGGAGCTGTGGAATAGGCATGCAAGATGGAATGCAATTTGCCACTACGGCAATTGAGCTAGGAAGCAGAAATAATAAACATAAAATAATTTTAAGTGCTAAATATTTTGAACGAAGCACTTCGACAGATCTAATATATCCAATACTGCCTGAATTATGGGAAGCAGGCAGACGCGATGTAACATTAAACATAGGATATGAGTTCACAATAAACACGATCCACTCCCGTGGCAATATTAAAGTCGATTTATTCAACACTACTGTGGGAAGTGATTATAGCTATGGAGGCGGAAATATTAATTATACAAATGAATATACTATTTCAAAAATTAAACTTCGCACTCGAATATTTCTTCAATACGCTACTGGCAATAATTTTAATACCGCTACACAGCTTTACTTAGCAGGCGCCAATCCACTAGAGTTAATGAATAATAAATTCACCAGGTCACAAGGCATTATTCCTACAGATTGGTTAGGATTTGGATCTGGCATCAATCACTTTCAAATGGGGGGAGGTCTTAATTTGCGTGGGTATGCAGGCTACCTTGCTGTTGATGCAGCAGATGATGGCGCACAATTGGTTTACAAAGGCACCTCTGGTGGATGCATCAATGCAGAATTAAGTCTAGCCTCCTTATTTAAAATAAAACCAAAATTAACAGCATCCTGGTTGGCTTTTGATCCCTACTTGTTTGGTGATGCAGGTAGCATTAATATTCAAAATCAACAAAAGAACCTAGTACTTTCAGGTTTGAGAGCTGATGCAGGTTTTGGCCTCTTGGCTACTATTAAAAAATTTGGTAAGTATTCAAAAATTAAACCTTTCATCTTAAGAGCTGATTTCCCATTGTTTCTCAATCGACCGCCAGCCAATGAACCGGATTTTATTGCCTTCCGGTGGATTATAGGAATAGGAAAAGCCTTTTAATTGAATTTACACATGTATAATCATCTAAACGGAAAATTAATTGAAAAGAATCCCACTCATTTAATCATTGAATGTGGGGGAATAGGTTTTTTGACACAAATTTCTCTATTTACTTTCGAACACTTGAATGACGAAGAAAGTCAAAAGATCCTACTCCACCATCAAATTACTGAGGATGCTCAAACGTTTTGGGGATTTGCTACAGAACAAGAAAGAACTATTTTTCGCTTGTTGATTTCTGTAAGTGGTGTAGGATGTAATACCGCTCGGATGATGCTCAGCGGCATGAATCCGGATGAGATTGCAGAATGCATTGCAAGCAGCCAAATAGCACGCCTTAAATCAATAAAAGGAATTGGTGAAAAAACTGCCCAACGATTAGTTGTAGAACTCAAAGACAAAGTGAGCAAAGTAAATAGTGGCACCACCCTACTCAATACCGGATCAAAAACTAGGGACGAGGCATGTACCGCCCTTGTAATGCTTGGATTTAATAAAGCTTCAGTAGATAAAATTATTGATCAATTAATTAAATCGGAAGCATCACTAACCACAGAAGAATTAATAAAGCGTGCATTAAAATCACTTTAAAAAAACCATTGCAAATGAGCATATTCAGAAAAAAAAGTGTAAAAAATATTTTAGAACAATCTTCACAAGGAAAGGATAGTCAACTGCGGAAACATTTAGGTGTAAGGGACCTTACCGCACTTGGCATAGCCGCCATCATAGGAGCAGGCATTTTCAGTACAATAGGCAATGCCAGTGCCAATGGCGGTCCAGGGGTAATTTTTCTTTTTTTATTTACTGCAATTGCATGTGGTTTTGCTGCTTTTGCTTATGCCGAATTTGCCAGCATCGTTCCGGTTTCGGGAAGTGCGTACACTTATTCCTATGTAGCATTTGGTGAAATCATCGCTTGGGTCATTGGATGGAGCTTAATTATGGAATATGCAATTGGAAATATTACCGTGGCCATATCATGGAGCGATTATTTTACTGGGCTTTTGGGAAGTATGCAGGTGCACATACCTGATTGGGCTACAATGGATTTTATGAGTGCATTCAATGGTCATTCAACAGCCGAAAAATTAATGGCTGCAGGCAAGTCGTTCGAAGGACTTGATAAACCACTTCAAGATGCTTTTACCGCTTGGACTACGGCACCTACCTTAGGAAGTTTTCATTTTATAGCAGATTTACCTGCGCTGTTTATTATAATCGTCATCACAGCATTAGTCTATAGGGGAATTAAAGAAAGCAGAAATGCAAGCAATTTGATGGTAGCAATCAAACTACTAGTAGTTCTCTTAGTAATTGCCGTTGGTATATTTTATGTTGATACAAATAATTGGAACCCATTTTTACCAAATGGTGTTGGCGGAATACTCAAAGGAGTGAGTGCTATCTTTTTTGCCTATATTGGCTTTGACGCCATAAGCACTACAGCTGAAGAATGTAAAAATCCTCAACGTGATTTACCTCGCGGTATGATGTGGGCCATCATCATTTGTACCTTACTCTATATTGCAATTGCATTAGTGCTAACTGGAATGGTAAAGTATGATCAACTATCAGTTGGTGATCCACTTGCGTTTGTATTTGATACCATAAATTTAAAATGGATGAGTGGAATCATTGGAGTAAGTGCAATAGTGGCAATGGCTAGTGTTCTATTAGTGTTTCAATTAGGCCAACCACGGATATGGATGGCCATGAGTAGAGATGGACTCTTACCAAAAAAATTCTCTACCATTCATCCTAAATTTAATACCCCTTCCTTTGCTACCATCGTTACAGGATTTGTAGTAGCGGTACCGGCACTGTTTATGAATCTTACCATGGTTACCGACTTATGTAGTATTGGTACTTTATTTGCTTTTGTACTAGTGTGTGCTGGCGTTCTTAAGCTACATCAAGATCCGGATAGGCCCAGGGGAAAATTTCAGATCCCCTACTTAAATGCCAAATATGTAGCATTACCCATACTTTTAGTTGGAATCATTTTATCACTTTCTTACAATCAAGATGGCGTAAAAGAATTTTTCACTAATAAAAAGCAATTATACCCTGCTGAAGATTTTATTAATGCACTAAGTGAAAAAGAATTGAGTTTTGTTACCTATGAAGTATCATTGGCCGATGCAAAAGGCTACAAAGCAGCTGATAGCGATCTTAGTAAATATTTAGCTTCCAAAGATCCTTCCACTTATACTCATCTTATTGATAGCTTACAGGTAGCTGAATCAAAAAAATATGAACAGGGGTGGAATTTATTCAAGCATAAAATTCCATTTTACATTTTTTTAATTACCTGTTTAATTTTATGCTATTACAGTATTAAATATAATTTATCAACCATTCCCTTATTGGGATTGGTAAGTTGCCTCTATATGATGAGTGAAATGGGATGGAAAAATTGGATCGGATTTACTATTTGGCTCATAATAGGTTTGATCATTTATTTTAGCTATAGCAGGCATCGCTCAGTATTGAACCGGCAATAAAACTTTTATTTCTTTATAAAAATATATCCAGCTTTATCAGCGCCCCATACTTGTTCATCATTTTCATTATAGCCACGGTCCCAGCTATGCAATTCCTTTGGCATCACAGTTACCGTTGCCGTTGCGTAGCTAGCACCCTTTCTATCACTGGGGCACCCTTTACCCACTGTACCGCCTTGAAACTTTTTACCATTTACCTTTTGCAATATCACCCCACAACCATTTTTCAAAACTAAACTATCAGGAGTTAAATGGCTGGCAATCTTTTGGGGATTATTGGCAAATCTCAATGGATCATTGATAAGTAAAACTGCACTTTCAAATCCTCCTTCTTCTAGAGCAGTTAGGTGGTAAACTCTTTGTCTATATGGTTTTTGTAGATAATCTGCCACAGCTTGCTCAACATAAAACCAATATCCATCAGTTCTTTCCTTCCAAATGGGAACAATTTGTAACCTGATATCAAAATAATTGGCAGTATCGCTAAGATGCTGCTTATTACTACTAAAACTCCCTGCCATCCATTTGGCAAGTTGCTTTAAATCTTTATTCGGATCTGCTGCATAACTTATGGTCCCAATAAACACCAATAAGAGCGCAGTTGTTATTTTTTTCAAGCTTGATTTCATGCAGTAAACTTAATACTTTTACTCCATATGAAAGTAATAACTTGTTTAATGACACTGCTCATGTGTTTTTTACCAAGCACAAATCTATTTTCTCAAAAGTTGGATTATATCAATCTTTCGGAAAGTGCTAATGGCATGAGGTTTTTAGAAATTCAAGGACATTATGGAAATGGTTTTATCAACGCTGCAAGTAATCAACCATTTAGCGCTGCCGATCAGTCAAAGTTTTATAAAAAAAAGGAAATTATGGTTGATTTCATTGGCGAGCAACTAAACCTACAATATGCACTTAGCCTTCCTCATCAGCCATGTGATTTCCTCTATGATCTTATTGTAGTAAACGATCAATTACATTACTTGACAGGGAATGAAAATAAAAGAGGAGATTCCTTATTTCTACTTTTACATACTTGGCAAGATGGAACAAAAAAATTTATTTCATCTATCATAGATACTATACCACTAAATAGCCAGTACGTATATACCTATCCACACTTTAGCAAAAGTAACGATGAAGGTTGGTTCACCTATTTCTATACTACTATTGATAGACAAGATGATGCACTAAATCTATTCTTTAATACCAGTGAAAGTGAAAGCATCCAGTGGCATAAACAAAAAATAGCCACCAAAACTATTGAGAAGGAATTTATCCTAGAACAATTCATAGTAGCAAATAATGGAACAATAGCCTTGCTGGCGATGCAGCTATTAAATGGAAAAAAAATAAAAACTGCTACTGATGCACAACATTTATTGTATGTGGCTCCCTATAAAAACGGTTACCATAGAGCCACCATTAGGGATGAAAAACATTTTTTAAATACTGCAGGATTGCAAATTGATTTATTAAACAACAAAACAATAGTAGCAGGATACTATGCTGATGAAAGCAGCTATTCAGCTGCTGGCGTATTTATATTTACCATGGATAGTATGTATCAAGGAAATACTAAATATGTGAAATTTGATAATTCATTTTTAGCCACCATCAATAGCAACAGACTCACCAAGCGTAGTGATGAATTAATAGACTATAAAATTGATAAACTAATTGTGAGACGCGATGGTGGTGTAGTGTTGATAGCAGAAAATTATAAAGAAACAATTACAAATTCATTCGATTTTTTTTCTCAGACCTATATTACCAACTATGTTTATTACTATGGAAGTATTATGCTTTTAAATATTAATCCAGATGGAAAATTTTTGTGGAGCCATGTAATAAACAAAGATCAACAATCGCAAAATGACAATGGTTACTTAAGTAGTTATGCTACCTTTCTTGGCAAGAATGCCATCAAACTGATGTTCAACAGAAATATTAGTAGTGCAGGTAACATAGCCTATGTTGATATAGATATCAAAGGCAATAAAAAAGTAACTGCAATGAATTTAAACAAGGAGGAAATCTATTTAGTACCAACTGGCGCCCTTCAGCTTAATGAAGACGAAATAGCCATGCCCATACTGAAGGAAAACAAGCTAATGTTAGTAAAAATTACTTACTAGCACTTAATGCGATAACTTGGCCATTTTGAAGCACATCACTATTGGTCAATTTATTATACTTCAAAATAAATTTTTTCTTCACACCCATTTGATGTGCAATTGATTCAATCGTGTCTCCTGATTTTACAGTATAGAGTTTTAAATTATTGCTTCTTTTCTTCGGCTTAATATAAACCTTTTGGCCAGCCGTAAGTTGAACATCAGATGGCATTTCATTATAAATCGGTAATTGCCAAGTGCCCAACTCTAATTCTTTGGCTAACCTGTTGAAGTTATCACCTTCTTTAGCCACGATGTAGGGTACTCCATTGTTAAAATTTACAGATCTGTTCGAGTACATCTCGACTTCGGTAGTAGGTACAAAAATTTTAACACCCGGCTTCCTTCCCTTTTTTTCAGGAATGATGGGCTTAGCAATAGCAATAGGCACGTCTTGACCTTGGTCCAGAAGATATAGTTGGTGATCTTCAATAATTTTAATCAATCGATGTGCATAATTTGGATCAGTGGCATATCCTGCTTTTTTTAATCCATGCGCCCACCCTTTGTAGTCTTTTACGTCAAGTTGGAAAAGACTTGCATACCTGGTTCTATTTCTTAAAAATTCACCGTGATCCTCATAACTTTCTAAAACAGATGGATATTTCCTAAAACATTCATTTTTCTTATCATCATCCATTGTGTAAGAAGGGCCCTTCCACTCTGCACACTTGATTCCAAAATGGTTATTGGCTTCGGTGGCTAATGGACTATTCCCATCACTACTTTCAAGGCATGCTTGTGCCATGGTAATACTAGCCGGAATCCCTTTTTCCCGCATTGTTTTTATTGCTTCCTCTTTGTAGGTTTGGATATAGGCTGCCCTTGAATTATTTGCTGCAAGTGCAGTACTGGTTGTAAATAAACCAACAGTAATGGAACTTATTAAAGCACGTAAAAGATAGATTCGAATAGTCATATTAAAAAATTTTAATCATAACGCTAAACGTCATACAAAAATTTTTAACGATGAGCTATTCTAAAAAGATACAAAAATTATTTAAATCTTACAATTAAGCACACGCCTAATCATCAAGAAGTTTTTCCAAAATTTCCACAATTTTACTACATGTATGCCCATCACCGTAAGGATTTACAGCCTTTGCCATTTTATCATAAGCGGCTTGATTGGTAATTAATGTAGTAAGTTCGCTAATTATCAACTCCTTATTAGTGCCAACTAGCTTTGCTGTACCTGCGTCCACCCCTTCCTGTCTTTCGGTAACTTCGCGCATCACTAAAACTGGCTTTCCCAAAGAGGGGGCCTCTTCTTGTAAGCCGCCACTATCTGTTAAAATAATGTAAGCCCTATTCATCAGCCATATAAACTTGGGATAATCCAATGGAGCAATTAAATAAATATTAGACAATCCTCTAAGAATTTCGTTTACAGGTTTTTGAACATTAGGATTAAGATGGACTGGATATACAAAGGCTACCTCAGGATGTGCTTGAGCAACTTCACGAATGGCATAACAGATATTTTCAAATGGATCACCGAAGCTTTCGCGCCTATGACCAGTAATGAGTACAATGTTTTTATCTAAAGGTAAATCTTTAAAATAGGTTAGGTAATCTTGCTCGCCTTTTTCTTTAATAATTGAAAGTCCAAGAAACAATGCATCAATCACAGTATTTCCTACATTATAAATATGCCTATTGATAGCTTCCTTCTTTAAATTATCTACTGATTGCTGAGTAGGGGGAAAATGAAAATCTGCTAGATGGCCAGCCAACACCCTATTCATCTCTTCGGGGAATGGAGAATATTTGTTTCCACTACGCAATCCTGCTTCAATATGTGCTACTTTTATTTTTTTGTAATAAGCAGCTAATGCACCTATAAAGCTCGTAGTGGTGTCACCTTGAACAAAAACTACTTCTGGCTTAGCATCATCAATCACAGCTTCAAGCATTTTTAATCCATTAGCCGTAACATCAAACAAGGTTTGATTCGGTTTCATGATATTTAAATCATAGTGAGGTTTGATTTCAAAAAAGTCCAATACTTGGTCTAGCATTTCGCGATGCTGTGCAGTTACACAAATTCTAACATCGAATATTTTCTTCTTCTTTTCAAAAGCTTTGATCAATGGCGCCATTTTGATGGCTTCAGGACGCGTGCCAAACACAAACAATAAGGTATTTCTTCTCATAAATTATAATTTCATTTGGCGTTTACGATAGTTAGTTAGGGTGGTTATTAAATGTCTGTTCAAGATTACTAAAAATCTTACATCTAACCACAATCGCTAACATTGCCGTAAAATTAGAAATCGTAATAGTGGTTGTATAATGCATGAAGCAAGGAGCAGCCTATAATTAGGTTATCATTTCCTCGCTTTCTTATACTTAGATCTATTTTAAAATTAGTTGCTGGGTTAATCATGTACCCAATTCTCACCTCAGATGATTTGAATCGATTTTTTATACCATTGTACATAAATACGCCATATTCACTTTCGCGCAATTCATAATTATCGAATATGTCGTTTCCTTGCACCTTCCCTGCTTCATCACTTGCATTTGTAATTGATTGGAAGGAGGCGGCAAATGTAAAACGCTTGTAAGAAACATTTAGATGATTAATTAATTCCATAAAGTTACTGCCTAGCGGATGCGCTAATGCTTGATTATAGTGAGCATAATTTTGAAGCGTACTTCTATGTCCATAAGTGAATGGGCGCACCAGATTAAACTCGGTTCTAAAGTTCAAATTTAATCCTTGGATATTTTTGAATGCCTGCAATCCTAATTGATATGCTTGCTTATTGCCCCACCATCCATTACCTGCTCTCACTTCTTTGACAATTAACTCGTCAAACATAATTTGTCCATAAGCCATCAGGCCTTTAAATGGTTTGTAGGTGAGGTTAAGTCCAAGCAAAGTATTGTCGGGTGAATCGAGTGAATTTTCAAGTGGTCTCAGTAACACTACTGGGTTAAGATAAGTAGGATCAAATCCACGGGAGGCATTGTGCTTCCATATTACTGCATCAAACAAGCCTATCGAAAAATTATTATTTTTACCCAAAATTAAATCCAAGTAATGAAAGGTGCCATATTTTCTTCTAAAACCTACATTGTCTACTGCCGCACTTTTTAAATCTTGCATCAATGTATAAATTACTGTATACTTAAATTTCCAAAACTCCATATTAAGTTTTAACATCGGGTAATTAAAGGAGTTATCGCTCAACAATAAAGATCTATATCCTTGACCAATAAAGTTTTTATCATAAGTTAAATGAAAGTCGAAATGCTTATCCAATTTATAAGCAATACCGCCATAGCTACTATTAAAATCTACAAAATCATCAAAGTATTTAACCACACCTTGCCCTGGCGCTATTTGATGCTGAGATACTTGCTGTTGTATATAAGGTAAAAACCTTGCTTGATTTTCTAGCAATCCACTATAAAAATAAAATTTGTTTTTGTAGCTTCCTTGCACTTGAACTCCACGAGTATTAAGGTAGTAATTATTTTTCTCAAACTGCGTGTAATTAAAATTAAATATTGGATCAGCAACCATTTTAAAATCATCATCAGATACATTTAGTAAGTGATCATAACTAATTTTATTTAACCATTTTGATTTCGGTCTTTTTGCCCCGTACCAAATTCTATTAAGGCTATCGGCATCCATTGCATAATTCCAAGTGGCCAGAGGCTTCACATTTGCATGCACCCGTTGTGTATCAGTCAGTAAATGAGCAGTTAATGGCAATGCTCCCATACTATTATAATTCCAATAAAGCTGTTGACCATTAACGAAATTCGCTAGCAAGAGCAAGAAAAAAATGGGAATTATTTTTTGCATCAGATTCCTATGGGATGCCAAGTGGTTTTTAGTTCTTGTAGAACAACAATTGGGTATGGGCTTCTTAACTCATCACCTAAAAAATACGCTGAATCATATTTGGCCACTCGCTTAACATTTAGGGAAGCATTATTTTCTATAAGATGCAATTGAGTTTTATCATCTCCTTGATAGATAATAGCATTTACATCCATATGGCTACTCATATGCGAGGCCAATTCTTTCGCAAATCCAGTTAATAGATTTACAACTCCAGCCGGAACATCGCTGCTATGAAGCACCTCACCAAAGGTGATGGCTGTTAGTGGGTATTTCTCTTGAATTAATGCAACAATACTATTGCCTCCAACTATGGCAGTGGCCACAGCATGTACCAAAGGAACTAAGGGTTGAGCAGAGCAAATGATTGCAGCTACTACACCAGTTGGTTCGGGGTGAGAAAAATTAAAATGCGAAGTTGCTACTGGATTTACGCTTGAGAAAACTGCTTGATACTTATCACTCCATCCTGCAAAATAAATGAGCAGATCTATGGCATTATTCACTTCTTCTATTGCGCTTTTCTTATCAAATCCTTGTATAATAAATTCATCAATAAACTGTTCTCTTCTACCTTCCATAACCTCTGCTATTCTATACAATATCTGCCCCTTGTTATAGGCTGTGCTTCCGGCCCATGCTGGTTGCGCCTTTCTTGCAGCAACTATTGCATCTCTAAAATCTTTCCTACTAGCTTGGCAAATATTTGCGATCACCATTCCATTGGCATCAGCAAGTTTGAAATACCTACCAGACTCAGTTCTTGGAAATTTTCCATCAACGAATAATTTATAGGTTTTTGCAACTGCTATTCTTTTACTTGTTATTTCACTCATATCAATCTTATTATTTTGTATAAAAATATTGTATACAATTATTTAATTTGAAAAATTAAAATTTTAAATATGGCATTAACCCATGAAGTCCACCTTCACGGCCTATGCCACTCTCCTTAAAACCACCGAATGGTGAAGTGGGGTCAAACTTATTGTATGTATTCGCCCAAACTACTCCCGCTTTTAACTGAGCTGTCATTTTAAAAACTTTCGATCCTTTATCAGACCAAACACCAGCACTAAGCCCGTAAGGAATATTGTTGGCCTTCTCAATAACTTCTTCTACAGTTCTAAAAGTTTGAATGGCAAGCACGGGGCCAAAAATTTCTTCTTGTACTATTCTACTTGATTGTGAAACATTGGTAAACAAGGTAGGTCTAATAAAGTACCCTTTGGCAGGAATGCTACAAGCACTTTGATACATTTCACCACCTTCATTGACCCCAATTTTTAAATACTTATTTATTTTGATCATTTGTTCCTTACTATTGATAGCTCCTATATCAGTATTTTTATCTAGAGGATTTCCAACTATCAATGTATTGATTCTATCTTTTAACTTTCTGATTACCTTATCAGCTACACTTTCTTGGACAAAAAGTCTACTACCGGCACAGCACACATGCCCTTGATTAAAGAAAATACCATTGATGATTCCTTCTACAGCTTGGTCTATGGCTGCGTCTTCAAAAATAATATTAGCAGCCTTGCCACCTAGCTCTAATGTAATTTTTTTTCCGGTTCCAGCCAGTGATCTTTGAATTATTTTCCCTACGTCAGTAGATCCGGTGAAAGCAATTTTGCGAGTTAGTGGGTGATTGACAATAGCTGCTCCAGTATCACCTGCACCTGTTACAATATTTACAACACCTGGCGGCAAATCAGCATCTCGGATTATTTCTGCGAGCTTTAATGCTGTAAGCGGTGTGGTTTCAGCGGGTTTAAGTACTACTGTATTTCCGGCAGCTAAGGCAGGGGCTATTTTCCATGCAGCCATCAGGAGCGGGAAGTTCCAAGGAATTATTTGCCCAGCCACACCAATAGAATTAGCAGTAATTCCCGGCATAGCATAGTTTAATTTATCAGCCCATCCAGCATAATAAAAAAAGTGTGCAGCTGCTAATGGCACATCTATATCACGCGATTCACGAATTGGCTTACCTCCATCCATTGATTCTATTACCGCTAGCTCTCGAGCACGCTCCTGCATAATTCTCGCTATTCGGTAAATATACTTTCCTCTTTCAGTTGGCTTCATCTTACTCCAAACAGAATCATAAGCCTTCTTTGCGCTCGTTACAGCATCATCCACATCTGCTTGATTAGCTTCTGCAACAGTGGCCAACCGCTGCTCTGTAGCAGGGTTAGTGGTAGCAAAGTATTTCTTGCTTTTAGGTGTTACAAATTTATTATTGATAAACAAACCATACTCTTTCTCTACTTTAATATGATCATTGGCCTCAGGAGCTGGAGCATATTGCCATAATGTAGTAAAATTAATCGATGGTTTTATTGATTTCTTTTTTGCCATGATTCAAAGATAGGGTATTAATTGAGAATTACCAACCTTGAAACTTCGTTACGGACATCACTGAACAGCTCATAAATAATAATTAAATTTGCAAAAATTACATTTCGTTGATCAAAAAAATTGACTGGTATATCATTAAGAAGTTTCTGGGAACTTTTTTCCTAGCGCTAGCCCTCATTATTGTGATAGCGGTAGTATTTGACATATCAGAAAAGATGGATGATTTTCTAGAACGAAAGGCGCCCTTGCGAGCTATCGTAATAGACTACTACCTCAATTTCATTCCATATTTCGCCAATCTCTTTTCACCATTATTTGTGTTCATTTCAGTAATATTTTTTACTGCTCGATTAGCTGCCAACACTGAAATAGTGGCCATACTTAACAGTGGCGTAAGCTTTAACAGGATGTTGCGTCCCTATTTTATCGGAGCAAGTTTTCTTGCATTTCTTAGTTTTGTGTTAAATAGCTTTATTATACCGCACGCGAATGAAACACGGTTAGCCTTTGAAAATAAGTATATAAAAAATCCTGTTGAATTTCGTGACCGTGATTTGCACCGTCAATTAGCACCCGGCATCTTTATGTATCTGCAAAGTTTTAATAATAGAGAAAATGCAGGCCTTCGGTTTTCACTCGAGAAAATTGTTGATGGAAAAAGAACATGGTTTTTAAATTCGGATCGGATCGTTTGGGATAGTCTTCAGCAAAAGTGGAATATTGAAAATTATTATATCAGAACGATTGGTGATGAAACAGAAACTTTGAAAAGCGGTGCCATTCTTGACACCACGTTACCTTTCACACCAGCAGACTTTAAACGAAGGGTAAATATTATTGATGCCATGGATACACCACAGCTGAATGCATTTATTGCTGAACAAAAATTACAAGGCGTAAGTAATTTAAATAGCTATTTAATAGAATTATACAAACGCTATTCGTTTCCTATAGCCACCTTCATACTCACCTTAATGGGAGTTAGCATTAGCAGCAAAAAAGTTAGAGGTGGCATAGGTGCTCAATTAGGTGTTGGTATTTTTCTAAGCTTTACTTACATACTTTTTATGCAAGTTAGCACCACCTTTGCAACAAGCGGTAATTTTCCACCGCTGCTGGCAGTGTGGATTCCCAATATCGTATTCACATTCATAGCTATTTATCTATATAAGAAAGCACCCAAATAAAAATCCTTCACTGCGACTAGCAATGAAGGATTTTTACAATGAATAGATTTCTTATTGTACTTCAAATCGCATCGTTGTACTGTGAATTTTATTTCGAATAGTTAGAAAGTAATAACCTGCGGCAAGCGGTAAATTGATCGTTGCTATTTGTGTGCCTTGATTCCCATTATGTGCTTCACTGTACAATATTCTTCCTGCAATATCTGTTAGTGTTATCATAGCCGTGGATTCAAAATTTGAAAACCGTATCTGGAAATGACCTCTGTTTGGATTCGGAAACACACTTGCTGATGCTGCTAAATAATTATCGTTCACCGAAAGGCATTCGTCAATTACAAAATTTACTTGATCAGCACCTGAACAGCCATTCAAATCTGTGAATACATAATTTAATAAATGATTTCCAAGACCCAGAGTGGCCGGATTAAGAGAGTCTGCTACAGCACCATCAATGGTAAAGATCCCACCGGAAGGATTTCCGTTCAAAACAATTCCAGCATTGTATTCACAATACAGGGTATCAATGCCTTGTAAACTAACTACAGGATTGGAATTTAAAATAACTAAAACAGGTGTTGAAATAGCACTTTCAAAATTGGAATTATAAGCGGTTACTTGATATAAGCCACCTACTGTAGGAATTATTTGATAGCTATTCACTCCTAGGGATGTACCGTTTAGTGTCCAATCGTAAGTGAATCCCCTTCCTCTTGGTGTTTGTAAAACGGCATTACCTTCGCAAAGCAATAAAGTATCTTGATCTGAAATATATGCAACAGGTGTGGTATCTGTACTTGATAACTTATAAATCTGGCCGGCTAAACTTGCTAAATACATTTCTCCGTAAACATCTTCACCCCAGCCACTGTATTCATAGGCCCCTCCTGGAAAACTGGTACCATATGCAGTAAGGATATAATTTCCCGCTGTATCTTTCTTTAAACTTTTAATATTATCATAACAGTAATCAGTAAAAAAATACTCACCCCAAAGTGATGCAAATTCAGCTCCTCTGTATACATACCCCCCTATCACTGAGCAACTACCATCATTGTGTGAAATTCCAAGCAGTGGCGCATCATAGTTAGAAGCTGCTTGACAGCCTGAGGTGTTAAAATTTGCATTTGCTTCATAACAACGCCATCCATAGTTTCCACCGGTGGTGGCATCAGCTAATTGGAGGTTTACTTCTTCCCATGCCCCTTGTCCTACATCGCCTATCCAAAGATCAGCTGTAAGTCTATCAAAACTAAATCGCCAAGGATTTCGCAAGCCGGTTGCCCAAATTTCATCTCGACCGGCAGCACCAACCAATGGATTTGTTGGAGGAATTTGATATGTTGCAATACCGCTTCCTACGTCAAGTCTGAGCATTTTACCCAATAGAGAATCTTTATTTTGTGCCCTGTTCTGAGGATCATTTGCGCTTCCGCCATCACCTGTGCCGTAATATAAATAGCCATCCTTAGGACTGAAAGCCAGATCACCCCCATTGTGATTTGAATAGGGGTCGAAAATGCTTATCACCACTACACCACTTAAAGAATCAGCCTTGTTTGGATTACCAGCACTCACACTGTATCGTGACACTCGGTTGTTGCCTCCACCTGTGCCAGTATAGGCAATATAAAAATAACCATTTGTAGCATAGTTTGGATCAAAGGCCATTCCTAACAATCCTCTTTCTCCACCATAGGCCACCTTATTAGTAACATTTAAAAAAGGCGTTGGCAATACTGCACCCGTGCTATCAATAATTCTAATAAATCCATTTTGTTGAACTACAAATAATCTCCCATCACCGCAGTGTTGAATATCTACTGGATCAACAAATCCATTGGCAATTTGTGTTAGAGCAATTTGCCCATCCGATTTATTATTACCTATTAAAAAAAGTAACAGTAAAACAATTGTATTAAAATTTTTCATATTAAATATTATTTAGGTTTTATTTGGTGAAAATAAATAAAAATGTCCAATACAACACTGGTTAAGTGCTATATTGGACTTTAATTTTGAGGGGAGTAACTGTTTAAAAAATCAACTTTACGGCTGCATAAGTCAATCCAATAATAATAATGGCATCAACAATAAGCAACATATAAAGGGAGGCTGGAGGCTTGTGGGGAGGCGCAGTGTGCAAAGCGCCATCCTCACTCATATGATTGTAAGTTACCACTGGTTCGTTTCTCATGTGCAATGTGTTTTAAAAGTTTGTTTCAGCAATTAAGCCCACCACACGCAGTATGATGCGCTAATTTTCATTAAAAAAGTTGTTTGTAATAAAATACTAAAAATAAGTGGCCAAACACATTAAATGAGCCTAAATGATTGAATGGCGAGCCAATAAATCCTTGTTTTTGATGCTATAAATTTGTTCATTTGAATAAACATTTGTAAAAAACGGCTTTACTTGTCAAAAGTCTTACAAAAAAATTACATCCCATTTTTCCAACCCATTCATCAAAATGAAACTAAGCTATTTGAAAACATTTTTATTTATTGCCATCAGCGAGAGCTTCCTTTTTTTATCGACCGCTGCTCAAACTCCTTTTTGGGTTGAAGACTTTAACAATAACTGTACAACCAATTGTCTAGCCACAAATTATACTGGCGGTAATGGTTCCTGGACCGTAGTAAGCAACGGAACAAATGGAAGCAATGCAAATGAATGGTTTATATCATGTGCTGAAAATGGTCAATCACTAGGACAATGCGGTGCAGGCTGTGGAAATAATGCCACACTTCACATTGGAAACGTTCCGTGTACATTATGTTTCTTTTGCCCTAATGGCGACTGCGGTGCAGCTTACAATGCCGGCCCAACATTATTGGGCGAAGATCCTACTACGCATAAAATTTGTGCAAGCCCTTCCATCAGTACCATAGGCCAATCTGGTATTACCTTAGACTTTAACTATATAGAAAATGGTCAAAGCACAATTGACAATGGAACCCTATTGTATTCTATAGATAATGGCACCAATTGGATATTGCTAAGTGATATTGCCAAAACAAACACCTGCCCAAATGGGAATGGCCTGTGGACACTAGGCAGTATCACGCTTCCATCAGTGTGTGAGAATATAGCGACTTTAAAAATAGGCTTTGAATGGATCAATGATGCTGATGGTAATGGCACCGATCCTTCATTTGCAATAGACAATGTTTCGCTATCAAGTTCAAGTCTGGGAACTCCGGTAGCACTCTTTACAGCTGATACCACGCGAGGATGCCCAAGTACTTGTTTTAACTTTACCGATCAAAGTAGCGGAGCGCCTACACAATGGGAGTGGTTATTTACTGGAGCAAATCCAAGCACGAGCTCACTTCAAAACCCCACCAACATTTGTTACCCCAATCCGGGTATTTACACCGTAAAGCTCATTGCTAGTAATTCATTTGGAAGCGATACTTTAAATTTAATAAATTATGTGAACATTGACACTTTACCCAGCGTAAGTTTTAGCACAAGTAGTCAAAACATTTGTGCCAATGATTGCATTCAATTCACAGCAATTACAAGTTCTAATACAACAAACTGGGATTGGACTTTTACTAGTTCAAATACTCCCAGCTATAATGGCCAAAACCCTCCACCCATTTGTTATTCCAATGCAGGAACTTACTCCGCAAGCCTCACCATTAATAACGGATTTTGTTCAAACACCTTTACATTATTAAATTCAATTAATGTGCTGCCTTGTAATTTGCCTTCGGCCTCATTTACTACTAATGATTCCGTAATTTGCTTTGGAGATTGTGTAAATTTTATAGATCAAAGTGCAGGAGCCCTTGGTTGGCAATGGATCTTTATGGGAGCAGTTCCTACCCAAAGTACTATTCAAAATCCAAGTTTTGTATGTTACTTGGATAGTGGTAGCTACGATGTAACACTAATTGTAAATAATTCAAACGGTTATGATACACTTACTATTCAAAACTACATAACAGTGCTTCCCGTTGAGATACCTATAGTAACTGCCAATGGCACGCTCCTCACATCCACTCCTGCAGCCACTTATCAATGGTACAGTATTCAATCAGGAATAATAACCGGAGCCACGCAGCAGAACTACCAAGCCACTACCACTGGCAATTATTATGTAACCATTACTACTGTTGATGGCTGCTTTAGTCAATCGGCCGCAATACCAGTAATGTTCAATGATATCAACGAAGCAACTCTTGAAGGAATAAATGTTAGTCCGCTTCCTGTAAATGATGAGCTAAACATTTCGTTAATGAAAAATGATGAATATGAATTTATTATTTATGATCAATTTGGACGAATTATTTTAAACCTTAAAGAAAAACAACGTTTTATAACCATTGATATGAAATATTTTGAAAATGGGTTATATTACCTTAGTGTTTCAAACAAATCTTTTAGAACAGTGATGGCAATACCCGTAGTTCATTAGTCAAATGATTGCAAACAAGTTACTTCTGGTTAAGCCTTGTAACTTCTATAGTAATAAGGCTACCGCATTAGACAATTACTTTCAAAAAACTATTCAGCTGGATGGCATTCAAAAAAAAGCCATCGGTGAATTTCACAATTTATTACAACAACTAGAATCCTGCGGAATTGCCAACATAGTATTTAATGAAGATCCTAATTTTTCAACACCTGATGCTATTTTTCCAAACAATTGGTTTAGTACCATGCCTAACAACAAGGCATTCCTTTTCCCAATGAAACATGAAAACAGAAGAGCTGAGCGGCAAGTTCCCATTGTAAATTTTTTAAAAAAAAATTATACCGGCTTCATTGATTTAACTGGCTACGAGCATGAAGGCCAATTTCTGGAGGGGACCGGAAGCATGGTAGCCAACCACAATTCAAAAAAAATTTACCTTTCCCGCTCACAACGCAGCAGTGAATCCCTTGCCCAAATTTTTTGTAACATAAATGGATATGAATTAATTTCTTTTCAATCTACTATTCGCAACCAAATTATTTATCATACCAATGTTATGATGTTCATTGCTTCGCCATTGGCTGCAATTTGTATTGAAGCCATCGTTGACAAGAATGTTCAATCAAAAATCATTGCATCTATTGAGGAGGATAGGCAGGAATTATTGCAACTTAGTATTGAACAGCTTTTTAATTTCTGCGGTAACTGCTTGCAAGTAAAAAACCAAAAAGAAATTCCATTTTTAATCATGTCAACTACTGCTTACCGTTCATTTACAAAGCAACAATTAAATGCTATTGAAAAGCACATGGAAATACTGATGGTAAATATCGAAAACATAGAACATGCAGGTGGCGGTGGCGTGCGATGCATGCTCGCTGAATTATATTAATTATCTTTCCTGGTAGTAATCAACAGGATTTCGGTTTCGTTGTGATCGCTTGTCACGAACGTAAGAATAAAGCTGGTATTTTTTTTTGATATAAATACAAAACTCATATTGCGTGAGTGATTGCATTAACTCTTCAGGCACTTGTGCATAGTCTATAAAATCATCAAAGCTTTGATCATCTAATTGAATGATATCAGCTGCTACAAAGTTGGCCAAAAGTTCTTTTAATAAATTCCTCCTTTTGTCATCATTAATTCGTTCTGCATTTCTTCTTCTCAATTGTTCAAATCGACTGAACTGCTGATATAAAAAAGTAATTGGGCTTTGGAGTGGGTCAATTCCACTTAGCATGTAATCTTCCTTTCTATAGCCAAGTCGCGCAATATCAGCTTGGATCGCATCAAGATCGCGAGGTGCTATTATGGAAACTTCTTTGAGCCTTACGGATAATTTTGGCAGGCGAGCATAGAAAAAATATTGCTCTTTGAAAAGAGAGTCTGCCAAACAAATTTTCAATGAACTATATCCTGTGCTAGCTATTATAATGGTATCCGTTTTATTTACTGGCATTATGAAACTGCCATCGGCATTACCAAAAAATCCATGTTGGGTGGTTGCATTGATAATCATCAAATCTTGCAATGATCGAGTAGGGTTTTCAGCATCCACCGCCTTACCACGTAATAAAACTGTAACTACACTATCTGCTTGACCATAAACACTGACTTGGAATTGCAACATCCAACTCAATAATAGCATTAATTTAACAAGTAATCTTAACAAATTTTATTGTTTTATAAATTTCAAATTAGTACTACTTCCATTAGCATACTTTGCACTGACTAAATACAATCCAGGTGCTAAATCGCCTACCATCAACTGGGCTTGGTTGCTTGATAAAATTGAAACTTGCTTCACTAGCTGCCCTTGAATATTTTGCAAGGAAACGGCCAAAGGTGGTTGCCCTCCAAAATTAATTGTCACCAAATCATTTGCAGGATTTGGTGAAATAATTAATGAAGCACTATTTAGTTCGTTAGACCCAGACAACAATTGACCAGTTATTTCAAACTTATCTATGGCACATTCTAAACCATTACCTTGAGGGTAGTCTTCTGCATTTATTTTTAATTGCATGGTATTGGTAATAGTAATGAGCGAAGCCAATGAATAGGTCCTGTAACGCCAGATAGCTTGGGGGCCAGAGGCCGTGGTTACTTTTTCAAGAACCACTTCAGTTGATCCATTGGTAATACTAATAATCATGGTATCGTTTGGCGCGCCACCCTGAGCACTATAATTGGTAAACCATCTATAATAACTTATTACTGGGTTTGCGTAAATAGTGGCATCAAAAACAGGACTGGTAAGAAGCGTATTGCCATTGTCCACATCATTATCAAATGCTCCTCCACCTCCATTGTCGGTAACAAAACATTTGTCATTACAATCTTGAGTAACATCAATTTCAGGATTAGCAAATGCCGACCCACCTGTACTAGTACCTATGGGTTCACCACGTTCCCAGGCGTTGGGAGAACTTCCGCTCACTTGCCAATTATAATCGAATGTAAAATCATCATAATAACCTTGAGCAATCGCAATATTTAATTGAGGCGAAGTATCATTAGCCGACACTAATATGCAATTGGTTCTATAACCCCATTTACCAGCACTCACTGTATAAACGCCAGCAAATAAATTGACAGTAAAATTTCCCGCTGCATCGGCCACTGCCTGAAATAAAGTATCATTACCTTGGAAATTAATAAATGCTGCCGGGATTGGTTGAGATGAAACACTATCAATAACGGTACCGCTGTATAAAAAGGTAGTGAGAGGTAGTAGCGCAACATTTAGTGTGGTGAGTTGTCCGTTTGTTAACACTACACCGCTTATGGTTCTATCAATATATCCTGGCTTAGAAATTAAAATAGTATATGTACCAGCAGTGGCAGTGCCCATGGCATAATCTCCAGCAATTTTACTATTTTGGGTTACCCCTAAAAGTTGAATGGTAATGGAAGCTCCATTGATAGGCAATCCTGAAAGGCTGTCAGTAATAATCCCTTCTAAATAACAAGCTCTAATATAATTAGGAGAGAATACAAAAAGTCCGTTTTGAATATCAGAAGCAACTATGGCTCCACTAGGGAAAAACGGAAATACACCCCAGCAACCATTAAATCCTGGACCACTACCCTGTGGATAGGTATCATAACTTCCCACAAGCACTGGATTATGCGGCCTTGCAACATCATGTATGGTGATTCCATCGGTGTACCAACTAGTAACT
>JBDKJS010000156.1:0-3107 GCA_039806065.1 Bacteroidota bacterium
GCCTATTTAAAAATGTATAGCACAATTATTGAAAATACAGAAGCAAACAAGACAGCACCATCTTGTAATAATACAAGCGTTACATGGAATATGGTTAGGTGTTTTTTAATAGCATGTTATACCTTTGTTCAACCTAAACAACCTAAACAAAATTACTTACAATGAAACTTTTCAAAATTGGCGCAAAGCTATTTGCGCTAGTGTTTTTCTTATTATGCCACGAGCAAATAGCTGTTGCACAAGTTTACAACAATTTAATTAATTACGGTACCTCTTGGAAATACCTTTCCACCGGTGTTGACCCGGGCAGTAGTTGGAAAAACACCACTTTCGCTGATGCCGCATGGCCTAGCGGCAATGCTGAACTTGGCTATGGCGACTCCCCAACCACCACACTTGCCTCTAATAAAATAGCTTATTATTTTAGAAAAACGATTGCCATAACCAATGCTTCGAGCTTTAATTTATACCGCATTAATTTGAGGCGTGATGATGGCATTATAGTGTATGTAAATGGCACTGAGGTTTATAGAAACAACATGCCCTCAGGAACCATCACAGCCGCTACACTAGCTAGTACTTATGCTACAGATGATGGGGCTGCCATCCTCACTTTTATGGTTCCTGCCAATTTATTCATGAATGGCAACAATACCATTGCAGCTGAAGTGCACAACAATACAACCACCAGCAGCGATCTCACCTTTGATTTAAACCTAGAAGCTGCTAACGCACCTACCAGCGTGAGCAGGGGCCCCTACCTTTCACTTGCCTTACGAAACCGAATATGCATCCAATGGCGCACCAGCTCGGCCGCTAATACCGAAGTACGCTATGGAACATCACCCCAAAATTTATCAACAGTAAAAACAAATACCACCCTTGAAACGGACCATACTGTCATAATTACTGGATTGGAACCAAATAAAAAATATTACTATTCCATAGGCACCATAGGTTCGGTATTGGCTAACGATACCAATCAAAACTTTTATACTGCTCCGGCCAATGGTTCTAGTACCTTTCTTCGTTTTTGGATCACGGGCGATTTTGGCTCAGGACAAAGTGTTCAACAAAGTGTTAGAAATGCATTTACTACGGCCTATGCTAACGCTAAGGTTAACGGTTGGATTTGGCTTGGCGATAATGCCTATGACTATGGAACCGATACCGAATACCAAAACCATGTTTTCAACGTGTATCAACAAGTTACCAGAAGAATTCCCATCTTTCCTTCGCCAGGCAACCATGATTATGGCGAAAGTGGTTACCTCTCGTCTTCAGCATTAGGTTTTAACTTTGCTTACTTCAACATTTTTAACATCAATACCACCTTTGGTCCAACCGAGAAATATTATGCCTATAATTATGGCAACGTGCACTTTATTAGTTTAGATAGTTATGGTTCGCAAAGCCATGTGGGCAGTGCCATGTACAACTGGCTTCAGGGCGATCTTGCTGCTAACACCCAACGTTGGACAGTGGTATATTTTCACCACCCTCCTTATACCAAGGGCACCCACAACTCTGATAATGAAACAGAATTAATAGCGATGAGGAATAATATTATACCCTTATTGGAAAACTATGGTGTGGATGTGGTATTGAGCGGACATAGTCATACCTACGAACGTTCTGCATTAATAAAGGGTCACTATGGTTTAGAGAGCTCATTCAATTCAAACCCTTACCCTACCGGGCATATAGTATCCGGTGGATTAGGCCCCTATTATAAAGCCAGTACCTTTGCTCCAGGTACGGTTTACGCAGTGTGCGGCACCGGTGGAAAAACCCCTGGAAGCCCTACACCTGGCTACCCCCACAATGCTATGGTGGTAAGTGACACGGTGAATAACGGTGCCATGATGCTTGAAGTGAATAGCAATGCCCTTACCTTGAAATATTTGAATATTTATGGTTCCACCGTTGATCAGTTTACCATCTACAAAACAGGTACACGTTCCATTGATTTTTCAAGTATGGTCACAGACCCTAAACAAGCCAACTTCTTAATGTCGTGCAGCCCCAACCCTATTGACCAATCCACCACCATCACCTTAGACCTATTGGTTAATGGCCAGGAACTTACCTTGAAAATATTTGATGCCAACGGTGCCTTGGTGCACACACAAAATTTGACCGCTGATGATGCCCAAATGCAACTTGCATGGCCATTGCCTCAAAATATAGCCAGTGGTATTTACTTTATATCAGTTTTGCATGGCAATGAGCAGCAAACCATTAAGGCAGTAAAACTGGATTGATCAACCCTTGCCTGTTTTGCATCACCTGCTATGGGCTGTAGTTTGTATTGCCCACTAAAAAATTTTCTACCTAAGATCAGATCCTGGACGGGCACTTCCATCCTTGTTTGGCATGGTATTGGATTCCATACACACAGCATTTCAATACACCTCCCTCTCACATCGTGGGTGAATGATGAAGAATAACTGAATAAAATAAATCATGCGTAAGCAATTAAATAGATCATTGAGCAAGCAATCTCCCCAATGGGAAGCACCACTCAATGCATGAATAACCCATAAGCAGCACCACTACAATGATTCTTTATTTCATAGTAATTTCATAACATTGTGCGTATTTAGCATCATCAAAATATCCACTCATAAAAATAAATGATAACAATGACAAAAATTAAACTCACCCTACTTGCTTTATTCCTTACGGTAGCTGTAGTAGCACAAGAAGAAAAGGTAATTCAAAAACCAGTTGTAACTACTGGCAATACCAGCGAATCGGCTCCAGAAATAACTTTTGAAAAAGAAGTGCATGACTATGGAACCATTAAGCAAGGTGCCGATGGTGGTTGTGAATTTAAATTTAAAAATACCGGAAAGGACCCTCTGGTGATTTCTAATGCCAAAGGTAGCTGTGGCTGTACCGTACCCACCTACCCTAAAGAACCCATTATGAAAGGCCAAACAGCAGTTATAAAAGTACACTATGACACCAAGCGTGTGGGACCATTTACCAAAACAGTAACCATAGAATCAAATGCTAAAACAAATCCTAAAACCATTACCATTAAAGGCAATGTGGAAGCAGTAGAAAATGCCGATCAAACCATGCCCCTGAAAAAGTCAGAA
>JBDKJS010000157.1:0-7462 GCA_039806065.1 Bacteroidota bacterium
TTACCTATTACCAATCCAAGGCTCAATAAGCCTTTCATGGGTGTTTGCAGTCCGTAACGATAATCACCGGTGGCCAATCTTCGGCTATCAAATGCAGCATTTACCCCATCAAAATCAGCAATCATTTGATAGGAATAGCTTTCATTCACCCTGTAGATGGTAGGAGTATGAAATGCTGCACCCAGTCTTAAAAAATTGATGGGCTTATAAATAACTCCCAGTTTAAAATTAAAACCCGCACCGCGAGCGGTAAAATCAGTATTGTAATTGAACCCATTATAATCAGCATATAAATTTTTAGAATCAGATTCACTATAAAATCTGGTTTCGAAATATCGAAGATGTGTGAAATTAAAAGAACCACCAATAAAGAATTGATCATTATAATTTCCACCGAAAGCTAAATTCAGTTCTCCTGCTGATCCGCTGCCTTCAAAATTTTGTTGCTGCAAAAGGCTATCACTTACATAGGGTAAATAAGTAGTACCGTTATTGGCAGTATCTATAAGATAGGTATTGTAAGCTAATCCACTGCCCAATGGGTCTAGGTTATTGATGGAAGAACCGTTTGCGGCTTCGGCAAAAAAATCCATTAATGAATTTTGGTTATTAAATCCTTCGAAATAATGACGGGAATTAAAATTAGCTATTCTATTGTAACCCATTCCAAATGACCATGAGCGCCATCCTGGAGCATCTTTTTTTACCCTAGTAGATGCAGTGGTTACAAATCCAACTGTACCAAAATTAAAATTAAGTTTATCATCACTTCCACCTCCATTTAAAAAACTTGATTGTGTATTTATATTTACAATTGATGGGGAAAAAGAAAATTCAGAGCGCTTGTACACCGCTATTCCTGCAGGATTGGTTGCAAGGGTTGAAAAATCACCACCAAGTGCTCCAAATGAACCCGCCATTCCTACATGACGAGCAGTTCCTACAATATAAGGTTGGGCATATCTAAGCATGTCAACATCACTTTGAGCTGATATCGAATTGATGAGCATTAAGCAGAAAGCTATGATTAAAAATGTTGTTTTCATAAAGATGATTTATTAAGGTTTATAATTTTATATAGCATACATTACACAAACAATGCCAAAAATTTTCTTTAATAAAAAAGCTCATACCTATTTTTATAAGTATGAGCTTTAGTTAGTCTATTGCTTAATTACACATCCCTTATCTACCTTTACTAGGTCTGCTATTACCCCTACCATCACCTCCACTGCGGATGGATGGTGAACTTGGCTGGCGCTGCGGGGTGCTAATCCGAGGTTGACTTTGCTGTGGTCTATTGTTTTCTATTCTTGGTCTATTCTCTTGGCGAGGTGTTTCCATCCGAGGTCTATTCTCTTGGCGGGGCAACTCCAATCGCGGGCGATTTTCTTGACGAGGTGTTTCTATCCTTGGACGATTTTCCTGTCTCGGTTGATTGTTAAACCAATTATTGTTATCGCGTGTCCTATTATCCTGTTGCATATTTCCTCCACTATTCCGTGGCTGTTCAAACCACCGCGGCTGTTGAGGTGCGGAAGGCCTGGTGTTTCCATTATTTGGTCTAGTATCCATATTTCCCCTACTGCCTCCACTAGGTGGGTTCACGTTTTGATTATTATCTCTGCTACCTCCCACTTCATTACCTCGATTGTTAAACGGTTGACGAGGCCTTGCATAATCTGTATTGTTGGGTCTATCAGTATTAGGTCGGGCATTAACTGGATTACCACCCACTCCTACTGGATTTTGCAACCCTTCATTTTTACCTGATATAATTCCTCGTCCGCTATTTCCTTTTATATCTTTCACATCAGTGTTGTTTCTAGTAGGGTTATTAGTACCACCAGGCAATTCGCCTTGAGATGTATTAGGGCGGGTACTATTACTACGTGGCATTTCAGCGTTTTGATTATTATTTAAACCCCTATCTGGCTGAACAGTAGTGGGTCTACCCGAGGTAGCAGGTGTGGTATTGGATCTCCCACCTTGTAGACCATCTTTGTTATCCGAATTGCCACCAACAGTAGTATTAATTCTTCCATCATTTCCATCTACTGGCCTTCTAGTATTTAAACTATTGGGCTGATTATTCAAGCCATTAGGATTGCCGTTGTTTACCCTACCACCATAAATATCTTCATAAGATTGGGCAAAATTACGAACTGGGCGAGCACCAGCTGGTAGTGAACTATTACTAGCAGTATTGGATCTTGGGCCGTAGTAATGATTGGTAGATTCAAAACTATTATAATAAAAAGGTTGTACAGGGCCTAGGCCAGTATTGAAGGCCCAAGGATTATTCCATGCATAAGGATTGTTCCATCCCCAACCATTGTTCCAGGCATAAGGATTGTTCCAACCCCAAGGATCATTCCATCCCCATCCATAATTATAACCCCATGGCCGGTTCCATCCCCATCCATTGTTCCATCCCCATCCATAATTCCAACAAGAGGGTCCACCCCACCCAATATTGATATTCCACCCCGGGCGATTCCATCCCCAACCAAATCCACCGTAGCAAACTGGATTGGTATAAAAGGTGGCAGGTGCCCACCAATTGTAAGTAGTGTATAAGCTTACACCCCATAAATTGGGAGTGGGATCATACCAATACGCATTGGTATAAATGGGATCATAATAGCTATAACCTACATAGGGATCATAAAATCTTCTAAGTCTTGATGAATAGGCATAGTCATAATAATCATCGCTGTTATAGTTATAATTATTGGTAACATAGGTAGTACCATTTCCATCAGTCTGCTGCTCTGAACTGTAGTAGTCCGGTTGATCATTTCGTGCCGGCTGATCATAATTATTAGCCTGCGATGCATAATTATTACTTACAGGTTCAGTAGCAGGGGCAACAGGATCATAACTACGAGCATCACTTGCATTATAGTAAATGTCGTCTGTGGCGGTGCTAGCATGGTAAGTGCTGCTGCAAGCGGTAAGGCTACTAAATGCGCTTAACAACCAAATATATTTTAACGTTTTCATATGGGTTACTCCTTTCAAATATTTTATGAGTTTTTAATATTACTTTTGTTGGCTCCAAATAAGAAACAAACACCGTACCAAATTACAAAATGAGCAAAACTTTAACATCTAGGAACGAAAATTACGCACAATGGTATCAAGACTTAGTGATGAAGGCCGATCTAGCTGAAAATTCAGCTGTTAGAGGCTGTATGGTCATTAAACCATATGGCTACGCTATTTGGGAAAAAATGCAAGCCGTGCTTGATAAAATGTTTAAGGACACCGGGCATGTGAATGCATACTTCCCACTATTCATTCCTAAATCTTTTTTTAGTAAGGAAGCAAGCCATGTGGATGGTTTTGCTAAGGAATGTGCTGTAGTAACACATTACCGATTAAAAAATGACCCCAATGGGAATGGAGTTATAGTGGATCCTGATGCCAAACTAGAAGAAGAGTTAATCGTTAGGCCTACTTCAGAAACAATTATATGGAATACCTATAAGGGATGGATACAATCTTATAGAGATCTTCCAATCTTAGTAAACCAATGGGCTAATGTAGTACGTTGGGAGATGCGTACCCGATTATTTTTAAGAACTGCTGAATTTTTATGGCAAGAAGGCCATACTGCACATGCTACCGCAGCGGAAGCTATAGCTGAAACCAAACAAATGTTGAACATCTATGCCACGTTTGTAGAAGAATATTTAGCAATTCCAGTAATTAAAGGAGTGAAAACGCCAAACGAAAGATTTGCTGGGGCGCTTGACACCTATTGTATAGAAGCTTTAATGCAAGATGGCAAGGCGTTGCAAGCAGGCACTTCTCATTTCTTAGGTCAAAATTTTGCCAAAGCATTTGATGTGAAGTTTACAGGACGCGATGGTAAAATAGATCATGTTTGGGCAACAAGCTGGGGAGTGAGCACACGTTTAATGGGAGCACTCATAATGGCTCATAGTGATGATGACGGACTGGTACTGCCACCCAAATTGGCACCTATCCAAGTGGTTATCATTCCGGTGTACAAAAATGATGAACAGTTGAATGCCATAACCCAAGCAGTTAATAAAATAATAGTTGATCTAAAAGAAAAAAACATTTCAGTAAAGTATGATAACAGAGACACGCAACGTCCTGGTTGGAAATTTGCTGAATACGAATTAAAAGGAGTACCAGTAAGATTGGCCATAGGGCCTCGCGATTTAGAACAAGGCGTAGCCGAAGTAGCACGAAGAGATACCAAGGATAAAACAGCTGTTCCACTTCAAGGAATTGCAACTTACATTGAAAATCTCTTAACACAAATCCAAGAAAACATCTATACCAAAGCACTCAATTATAAAAACAGTCACACGGTAGAAGCAAATTCTATGGAAGAATTTGAAAAACTTTTAGATACTGAAGGTGGTTTTATAGCTGCGCACTGGGATGGCACACCAGAAACTGAACAAGCCATAAAGGATAAAACGAAAGCTACCATAAGATGTATACCACTAGACAATAATCAAGAATCCGGCAAATGCATTTATTCGGGAGCACCTAGCAAGGAACGTGTAATATTTGCAAGAGCTTACTAAAATTTGACCTCAATTATGAAAGAAATACATGAGCTAATTGCAACCAATGTAAAAAGTAAAATCAAAGCATTGGAGAATGGGGCAAAAGCCTTTGAAAATATTTGTGAGGCCATGGAAGTGATTGTTGCCGATTTAAAAATAAAATACCAACACGATTTCAATATAGAATTTTATAAAAAGAGTAAATACGAAGCCATACTTACAGTGGCTGATGATACCCTGCTGTGTACACTTCATACCAATGCATTCAAGATTGACGAAGTACTGCAAAAAAATATGGGACCATATTTTGAAGAACATCCTGATTCTGTTTTTTGCAGTAAGATCAGGATCTATAATTTTCTTACCGATTCATTAAAACTAAACAGGCAACAAGATACCGGACTTTTACTCGGAAGAATATTTATTGATCAGCGAAACCGATTTTTTGTGGAAGGAAAAAAGCAGCTAGGCTTTAAATACAACGACATTCAATCGCAAGAATTTACTCTTGAAACAGCAAAAAATATTTTAATAGATGCACTCACCATAGCAATGAATATTGAAATTTTCATACCTTCAATGGAGTCCATGAATCAAGTTTCGCTACAAGAAATTCAAGACCAACACAGTAATGGTTTTTCTGTTGGAAAAAAGTTGGGTTTTCGATTTTCAAACGATTCAGAAAAGTAAATCTCAACTTTAATATCTTCTTGAATGGCTGCTGAAGGCAAAAAAAAACTGCCCCAGAACCTGAGGCAGTAAATTAAAATTTTACGTGATGTAGCTATTTGGCCACTTCCTTCTTTTTAGCAAATCTTGTACGGTATTTATCCACCCTACCTGCAGTATCCACCAGTTTCATTTTACCGGTGTAAAAAGGATGACTCATATGAGAAATTTCAAGTTTTACCAAAGGATATTCATTGCCATCTTCCCACTTAATGGTATCTTTCGTTTCAACGGTAGAACGGGTTAGAAAAGCATAATCACATGATATGTCTTTGAAAACCACAAGTCTATAATTCTTTGGATGGATATCTTTTTTCATTCTTACTATTTTTTTAGGAGTGCAAATATAATCAAACCCCATTTGTAAACAAATAGGTTTGATATTTTTTTATTCATCTAGCAAAAAGGCGATTAATAAGGAGCCTCTAATAGGCTAATGGCTAATTTTTACCATGAAATAATGCTAAAACACCCAAAATTTTGGGTACTGATGTTTAGTTTTATACATTTGATCTATCAAAGAAAGCTTAACAATTAACAATTAATGAAACAGCCATTATTAGATCAGTTAGAAGAACTGGTGCGTGAAGAACTTACTGACGATACATTTACCAAAGCAGACGAAGTAAAAAATCAATACTTACAAGCTTGCGAACAGCAAAATCAAATGCTCTTACAAACCTTCATCTCAGAGGGTAATGAGGCTAATGATTTTACCCCTCCAAAAGATCCACTTGATGTTAGATTTAGTGAGGTAATGCAAATAATGGTAGATAGGGAAAAAAAGTTTAGAGACTCTAAAAAACAAGAAACTAAACAAAGATTGGCTGCAAAACAAAATATCATTGCTGCCATTGAAGCACTTACTAATAGCGAAGATCAGCACATTGGCAAGGCTTTTCAAGAGTTTAAGGAATTACAAGCTAAATGGAAAGAATTAGGCAGTGTAAGTGATAAAGAGTATAAAAATATACAAGCCACTTACCATCGTCATGTACACAACTTCTATTACAACATGAAGTTGAACAAAGACCTTCGCGATCTAGACTTCAAACGAAATTTAGAGCAACGTCAATCACTTTTGCAAAAAATAAATTCACTACTCAGCTTAGATAATGCGCGCGATGCTGAAAAGCTATTGCGGCTCTATCGCATGGAATGGAGTGAATGCGGCCCCACTCATGCCGAAACAATTGATGAATTAAGAAATCGCTATCGTGATGCCATTGCAGCTGTAATGGAAAAAATTCAATTACACCAGCAAGAAATTGCCGAACGACAACTTCAAAATCTCGAAGCTAAAAAAATACTCGTAGAGAAGATGGAGAAAATAGCTGACGACAATTTTGATACGCCTAAAGCATTCCAAGCGATGACAGAAATTGTTCAGCAACATTTAGAAGAATGGAAGAAAACCGGATTTGCCTCCAAGGAGGAAAATGACAGAATATGGGAATCCTTTAAAGCTTCAATGAATAAATTTTATGAAAAGAAAAAAATATTCTTTGCAGAGTTAAAAAAGGAATCTAAAAGCAACAAGGATAAAAAAATTGCCCTCACCGCCCAAGCCGAAGAGCTTGCCAATAATATAAACGAGCAGTGGGATGAGATCACAAAAAAAATAATTTCCCTACAAAAGGAATGGAAGTTAGTAGGACCTATTGAACATGCGGAAGATAATAAGCTGTGGAAAAAATTCAGAGAAGCTTGTGATGTGTTTTTCGAAGCAAAACGAAAAAAATTTGAGGATCGAGATAAAGAACAGATTGATAACTTAAAGAAAAAAGAAGAATTAATTTTAGCCATATCCAATTACAACCTCACCGGAAATGTGAGTGATGATTTGGCTGCGCTCAAAGAATTTTCAGCTGCATGGAAAGCTATTGAATTTGTTCCAATAAAAGAAAAGCAAAGAATCTTTGATGCCTATAAAAAAGCCTTGGATGCTAAATACGATTCATTAAAATTAGAATCTTCACAGGCACATTTAGTTAGGTTTAAAAACAATATTGAGATGCTTTCTCAGAGTGAGGGATCACAAGGCATCTTAAAAAAAGAAAAAAGTTCACTTGCCGAAAAGATTAAAAAAGTACAACACACCATTACTCAGTATGAAAATAATTTGGGCTTTTTTAGAAATTCTAAAAACACAGGAAGCTTGTTAAGTGAAGTTGAGAATA
>JBDKJS010000158.1:0-4550 GCA_039806065.1 Bacteroidota bacterium
TAGCATCACCATTGATAATGTAAAGTATTTGCCCCATATCAGAATTAAATTAGACAAAGCTCTTGCCGATTCCATTATTCAGGATTATAAAAATGGCCAGCTTTCCAGCAATTCAAATTGGATAAGCCGCTTCAAAGGAATAAAAATTTCTACCAATACCATTCAAGTGCCTCAAGGGGGTACCATTTTTCACTTTGATCCTTTTGCAGCATTCACCAAAGCCACGCTTTACTATCACAATGACACTGTTCCTTTTAAATATGATTTTGTGCTCTATGGTGCCGCTCGTTCCAACGCCTTTTATAACCATTATTCCAATGCCCACCCCGAATTGATACAGGCCATTACCGGTATTAATAACTCCAAAAGTTATATCCAATCGCTTGCCGGACTAAAAATTCAGCTTCAAATCCCATTTTTGAAACTATTTGCCAACCCGCAAAGTATAGTGATCAACCGTGCTGAACTCATCCTCACCCAAGATCAACCGCGAGCCGATTTATTTCCCCCTCCGGTCAATCTGATGATGCTGCGTGAAGCCCAAAACGGAACCCAGTTCTTTCTCAGAGACTACTTGCTTTCGCCTAGCTTGTTTGGTGGAATTTTTAATACCAATTCTAACACCTACAGCTTCAATATCACCCAGCATGTGCAGGATGTTATTGATGGACAAACAGACAACGACCCTCTGAACATACTCGTACTTTACACCATCGATAATCCCGCTTCGGCCCAATCGGCCAATCGTGTGGTTATCAAATCGGGAAATGGCGATATTAAGCTTAAATTAACTTATACAAAAATACAATAATTTAAAAAATAAAATAACATGTGTGGTATCGTTGCTTACATTGGCAAAAGAGAAGTTTATCCAATATTAATTAAGGGCCTGCAGCGCCTCGAATACCGAGGTTATGACAGCGCTGGTATAGCCATTCTCAATGGCGATTTAAAAGTTTTTAAAAAAGCTGGTAAAGTAGCTGATCTGCATCAGTTTGCTAAAGATCAAGACATTCATGGCTTCATAGGCATGGGGCATACCCGATGGGCTACCCATGGCGAACCGAATGATAGAAATGCTCATCCGCACTCTTCACAAAACACCAACTTTGCCATCATTCACAATGGTATCATAGAAAACTATGCCAGCATCAAAGAAGAATTGAAGAAAAGAGGCCACGAATTTAAAAGCGATACTGATACTGAAGTGCTCATTCACCTGATTGAAGACATTCACGAAAATGGAAAAGTGGCCCTTGACGAAGCCGTGCGACTGGCCCTTGGCGAAGTAGTAGGTGCCTATGCCATAGTAGTGCTAAGTAAAAAAGATCCCAACCAACTGATATGCGCCCGTAAAGGATCGCCTATAGTGGTGGGGGTAGGAAAAGAAAAAGATGAATATTTTGTGGCCAGTGATGCCACCCCAATTATTGAATACACCAACAATGTTATCTATCTGGGCGATGGTGAAATAGCCATCGTTAAAGACAATAAACTCACCGTAAAAACTATTGAAAACCAACTTAAAACTCCCTATATACAGGAGCTTGAATTAAAGCTGGAACAATTAGAACGTGGGGGTTACGATCACTTCATGCTCAAAGAAATTTATGAGCAGCCTCGCTCCATCTGGGATTCCATGCGTGGTAGGATAGATGCCGATAAAGGCTATCTAAAAATGGGTGGTATCAGTGAATTTGAAACCAAATTTAACCATGCAAAGCGCATCATCATGATTGGCTGTGGCACATCATGGCACGCTGGTTTGGTAGCCGAATATTTATTTGAAGAGTTGGCCCGCATACCTGTAGAGGTAGAATATGCCAGTGAATTCAGGTATCGCAATCCGGTAATATTTGAAGATGATATTATTATACCCATTTCTCAAAGTGGCGAAACTGCCGATACCTTAGCCGCCATTGAATTGGCCAAGAAAAAAGGGGCCTTTATATTTGGAGTGTGCAATGTGGTTGGATCATCCATTCCAAGAGCTACGCATGCTGGTGCTTATACCCATGCCGGTCCTGAAATAGGGGTGGCCAGTACCAAGGCTTTTACGGCCCAAGTAACCGTGCTCACCTTAATGGCCTTGCAAATGGCCAAACAACGTGGTACCATTAGCGAAACCAGATTCCGCAATTTGCTAAGTGAGTTAGAAAGCATTCCGGCCAAGGTAGAACAAGTTCTAAAAACCAACGAACAGTGCCTGGCACTGGCCGAACAGTTCAAAGATGTGGCCAACGCACTTTATCTGGGTCGCGGGGTTGGTTTTCCGGTGGCGTTGGAAGGTGCGCTCAAATTAAAAGAGATCAGTTACATTCATGCTGAAGGGTACCCTGCCGCTGAAATGAAGCATGGCCCTATTGCCTTGATCGATGCCGAAATGCCGGTAATAGTAATAGCCACTAAAAATGAAACCTATGAAAAAGTAGTAAGCAATATTCAAGAGGTGAAGGCTAGAAAAGGAAAAATTATTGCCATCGTAACCGAAGGCGATGATGTGGTGAAAGGGCTTGCCGATCACACCATTGAAATTCCTTATTGTGATGATGTACTTATTCCACTCATTGCTACCATTCCTTTACAATTGTTGAGCTATCATATAGCCGTATTGCGCGGTTGTAATGTTGACCAACCTAGAAATTTAGCTAAATCTGTAACTGTAGAATAAAGAAATATTTTGCCAAATAGCCAGGCTGATTCATTACCGTGAGTCAGCCTTTTTTTTTGTATTGAAAATTTATTGCCTAAACCGCTCGCCAGGGGTAGCACTCCCTAACCAACTAAAAATGGTTACTTGCCGGCTGCTAATACTTGATCATAATCGGCACGGGCAAACATATTCAGCAAGCCGCCATTGGTCACATTGATGATCTGTTGATGGTGTGCCACAGCATATTGGTTAAGCAAATTGAGCTGCCGCCAAATACCCCAATAATTAAAAAAGTCAAATCCACTTGCCCCGCCATCATCTTCTAATTTTTTTTCGGCTTCATTGCGTGTTATCTGCGAGTGGCCATAAAAACGTACCTGATCGCGGCCCTTGGCCAGCTGGCATATTTGATCCAAGTCAAAACCGGAAAGGTATATTTGGTCAAAGCCCATGTACAAGGCGATGCTAATGCACTGCGTGATCACAGTGGGCACATTCATAATGCGCTTGGTAAGATCCACTGCGGCATGCTGCATGCATACTGCATGACGGCCAGAAGTGATAAAGTGGCTGCGGTGCAATAGCTGGGTGTGTGCGGCTATCATGCTTTGCGTATTCTTGCCAAAGAAGAAGGTGCAATCTTCCGGTAAACGCTGTTCCATTTCGCGGAGCCAGTCTATCCAATCTTGATCATAGTCGGCAGGGTGAAATTTTGGAATCACCACATGATAAGTGGGCTTAATAAGCGCCAAATCCTTATGAGCTACGAAGTGATTTTGAGTCATCACTATTTCACCTTGGAGTTTTTTTAAATCTTGGGTGAGTATAGAGTGGCCACTACCCAATATAAAACATCGCTTACCCTGGTGCTTGTTTTTTAAAATGCCATTGGCCGCCAGCAATCCATCAGGCTTTAAATCCTCTAAGCGGTAAAGCATGTTTACTAACTGCTTGCGTATAAAATAAGTGGCATTCATGAGTGGAGCTTACAAAAATAAATTAAATAGAATTGCATCCAATCATTTCATTTATTAATTTTATGAAATGCGGCAACTTCTAAAATTAAGTATAGTAATTCTAATCTTTACCATTCAATGCCGTGCTCAAACTTTTTTACCAAGAAAGTATCCATTGGATGGGAATGCATTAGAAATTCTTCAAGGCTTTAATGGAACATTAGGCACTGGTCCGAATACACCTATCTCTACATCTGACCGATTTGGCAACGGAAATGGTGCAATGTTTTTCGATGGAAACGATTTTATTTCAATTCCTACTACAAATTTATTATCACCCACCTATACTTATGCTGCTTGGGTGACTATATCTCAATTGCCAGTTAATGAAGAGTTTTCAATCCTTGCTGTTGGCGATAATATTGGCGATCAATTTCTGGGTTGTGCGCAAAATCAATTTGGAAATGGATTTACTGGAAGCATGTATTATGCACCATTTCCTGGCTATTTGCAAGTGTATGATGGACTGCTTCCAAATTACAATACTTGGTATAGACTAATTTTTACCTATGGAGTAGATCAAATGGCCTTATGGGTAAATGGCATTAAGATAGATTCAGCCAATACTCTTGGTCAAGTACCATTTTATGGGAATCAACCTTATGCGGCCATAGGTGCAAGAAATTTTCCTTTTATCAACGCTTATAATTGGCATGGAAAAATAGATGAACTAGAATACCTCCCATTTGCCATTAATGATAGCATTATTACAGGAGAGCGTGCATCATTGCAATTAGCACCTATGTTAAGCGTTTCGAATCATGAAATCCGACTTGCATATTTCGGCAATGATATAAACCTTCAATTATATGATCTTTCAGGTCGTAAATTACTAATTGGAGAACGAAATAAATTAGACCTATCTTCGCTATCATCTGGAC
>JBDKJS010000159.1:0-15745 GCA_039806065.1 Bacteroidota bacterium
CGACTTTGATGGAAGTACCGAATTAACACACAGTGTTGCTGTGATCTTTAAAAACAGTTTAGTTAGCTTTAATATTTATCCTAATCCTGTAAATGATTTCATCGATATCTCTTTCAATCAACTACCAGAAACAGATTTACAAATTAAAATTTTAGATGACCGTGGCTCCGAAATTGTTAGAAAAAACTATTCTAAAGAAGAGCTAACATCAACCGTTAGAATTAAAACACTCAGTTTTAGCAGTGGTATTTATACCCTAAAAATTAATGATCAAAGTGGTAAAATAAATGCTGTTAAAAAATTTGTTAAACAGTAATTATACTTTGGCTGCTACAAAATAATATTCTGCATTACTTTGAAATATTGAAATAAATTCATTCTCAGTTAACCGCTGCTTGTTGCTAGTAAATGCGTGTAAAGTGAAAATTTGCAGCGAACATTTTATTACAATAAAATCATATATTTCTTTGGGAGTGGTTTCATAATATTCGCTAGCCCCCAAACCGCATTCAAAAATAATTATCGGCTTACAACGCTTTATTAACTCTACTGCTCCTTTTAGAACGCCAAGCTCTGCTCCTTCAACATCAATTTTAATAAGTTTAATCTGCTCTTTGGGATTGATGACTTGATCAAGTGTACTTAGTTTTACCGTTATTTCTTCTATGTCAGGTTCGGCAATGTTGTATTGCCGCTTTTTTAATCCGCTATAGGCTGGCGCATTTTTCACAAAATTAAACGTGGTTTCTCCAGCATGTTCACTCAAAGCTACATTATAAATATTACACTTGGCACCATACTTGTCTTTTAAGTAATTGTAATAAAACGGTATTGGCTCAAATGCATAGTGTGCAGCTGCGGAGGATGCAAGCAGCAAATCCAGTATTTCGCCCTTATGAGCACCTACATCCACACAAATATCGCCCTGCGATACTTCGCTGGCAATAATTTTTTTGGTTAACCTATCATATTTTAAATTTCGGGTTATGTCCAACCCTAATTTAGTAAGTGTGTTTCTGATCAGTGTTTTAAATAGCTCCTTCATAATTTGTGGTGCAAGTTACAAACCTTTTCTGCTATCTTTGTATGATGCTGCCAAGTATTGATAACGCACTTGATAATGGTTTCTTTTTTGAACCAATAGACCCTTCATTGGATCTATTCTATGAAATTAACAAATTTAAAAAAGAAAAAAATGCAATTATTCTTGCTCATTATTATCAAGATAGCGATATACAAGATGTTGCTGACTACATAGGCGATAGCCTTGGATTGGCACAAATGGCTGAAAAAACATCGGCCGATATCATTGTTTTTGCTGGAGTGCACTTCATGGCCGAAACTGCAAAAATCCTCAATCCACATAAGAAGGTATTGTTGCCTGATCTAAATGCAGGCTGTTCTCTGGCTGACTCCTGCCCGCCTAATTCTTTTAAAGCATTTAAAGAAAAGCACCCTAACCACATTGTCATCAGTTATATAAATTGCACAGCCGATATAAAGGCGCTGAGTGACATTATTTGCACAAGCTCAAATGCTGTTGCCATAGTTGATTCACTGCCTTTGGATACAAAAATAATATTTGCGCCAGATAAAAATTTGGGTGCTTGGATAATGAAAAAGACCGGGCGAGACATGGTGTTATGGGATGGGGCCTGTATGGTTCATGAAATATTTTCTCAAAAGAAAATAGCCATCTTAAAGGCCAATCATCCTGAAGCGAAAGTAATTGCACATCCTGAATGTGAAGAACCCGTTTTACAGCTTGCCGATTTTATAGGCTCCACAACAGCAATGCTAAACTATACAATAAAAGACAATGGCCAAAGTTATATTGTAGTAACTGAAACTGGCATCTTACACCAAATGGCAAAGGCCTCTCCTGGCAAAACTTTTATCCCAGGCCCCCCTAACAACCATTGTGCTTGTAATGACTGCCCTCATATGAAATTGAATACACTTGAAAAATTATACCTCGCCATCAAGAGGGAGTCGCCAGAAATAATCATGAATGAAGATCTGAGGATAAAAGCATATGCACCCATTAAAAGAATGCTTGAAATTAGTAAAGCAGCAGGCCTATGATCAACCATTTTTTCTCTTTATTATTTATGCTTACAGTCTTATGCGGACAATTGTTAAACGCACAAGACACCAGTGGTGTTTTTAAAAAATATTTTTATCCTTCAGGAGTTATTTCTAGCGAAGGCTTTCTTGAAAACAACAAACCAAACGGCTATTGGAAAAGTTATTATGAAAACGGAAAATTAAAATCTGAAGGGAATCGGATTAATTTTAAATTAGATAGTACTTGGACATTTTATGATGAAACCGGAACAGTTACGGCAGTTTATAATTACAAAGAGGGGTTAAAAAATGGTATTCAAAAAACATTTCACCCTAACGGAAGAATAAAATTCCTATTTACTGATAGTGCAGGTGTAAAAACTGGTTTGGCCTCCTCTTATAATGAAAGCGGTAACCTAGTTAAACAAGAAAAATATAACAATGGAGTATTAAGCGGAATGTCTAGAGAGTTTGATGATAATGGCAAACTAATAACTGTTGAAGTTTATAGAAATGGCTTTTTACAAAAACAAGAAAGAATTAATCGAATAGATAAAAATAACCTACGACAAGGGGTATATAAATCTTTTTTTGAGTCAGATGCTATTGCAACTGAAGGCTATTATAAAGACGATAAAAAAGATGGCCTTTTCAAAGAATATTCATTTGATGGAAGAGTAATTAAAAAAGAGGAATGGCGCAATGGAGAATTAATTCCAGAAACTATTTCAGACAAAGAAAAATTTGAAATCAAGCGTGAATACTATGATAGTGGTCTTCCTAAGGTAGTGGGCACCTATAAACGAGGCCAACCTGAGGGCATGTTTAGAGATTATGATGAAGCTGGCAATATAGCATGGGCCAAAGAATTCAAATCTGGAAAAAAATTACGAGAAGGACTACTTGATGGGCAAAATAGGGAACAAGGCCTGTGGAAAGAATATTTTGATAACGGAACATTGAGCGGCATTGGCAATTATACAGATGGAAAAAAATCGGCTGATTGGAAATATTATCATGAAAATGAAACTATAGAACAAGAGGGGGCCTATGAAAACGGTAAGCCAAGCGGAATTTGGAAACTATATTGGCCCAATGGAACACTACGAAGGGAAGAAAATTATACCAAGGGTAAACTAAACGGTGTAATGAAAGAATTTGACGAACTTGGAATAGAAGTGGCCAGCGGAAACTGGACCAATGGATTGCAAGATGGAGAGTGGGCTTATAACTTAAACCAATATCGTATCACAGGACGCTATGTGGAAGGCCGAGAAGATGGAATATGGAAAATTTACTTTGACAATGGGGCACTTGCTTTTGAAGGAGATTTTCTGGATGGTCAAGAGTCTGGTGAACAAAAATTTTATTATGAAAATGGCAAGCCTCGCGAATTTAGAAATTATAGACTGGGTATCGCTGATGGTAATTGGAAATATTACGACACTGCCGGGAATGCTATTGTGGTGGTTACATATAAAAACGGAAAAGAAATAAAAGTAGACAACGTGGCGCTACCTGATGAAGACTAACCTGAATAAGCGTATCAGAAAATGCCCTTTAATACCTAGGATACTAAATAAATCCACTTTAACCTAATGGTGTCTTTTAAATGAATCGCTCCAACTTTTTACAATTACTATCAATGGCAGCTTTGTTAAAACCCTTTTCTTCGTTGGCCATGCTTAACGAGATGAACAATCATTTAAAATCATCTTCGAAAATGCCGGTGCTTTTTTTAGGCCACGGTAGCCCAATGAATGCAATAGAAGAAAATGAGTTTGTACAAGGATTTAAATTGATGGCGGCATCTATTCCCCGGCCCCAAGCCATATTGTGCGTTTCGGCCCACTGGGAAACAAAGGGAACATTTGTAACCGCAATGGAGCGGCCTGCCACCATCCATGATTTTGGTGGCTTTCCTGATGAGTTGTATCGTGTGCAATATCCTGCACCCGGATCAACAGCTTTGGTTCAAGAAATTACAGAACAACTTCTTGCCAAAACGGCTCATCAAAGTTTTGACTGGGGATTAGATCACGGTGCGTGGAGTGTTCTAAGACATTTCTTCCCAATGGCCGATGTGCCTGTTGTTCAATTAAGTTTAGACTATAACCAGCCAGCCCCTTATCACTATGCACTTGCTAAGCGCCTTTCGGCACTCAGGCACAAAGGAGTTCTTATTGTAGGAAGTGGTAACATGGTACACAACCTTGGAAAAGTTTCATGGCAGCACATTAATACACCTAATTATGCTTTTGATTGGACAAAAATTGCTCAAAGTAAAATGCTTGGCTTTATTCAAGATACGAACCACGCTGCCTTAATCAACTATCAAAAACAAGGTGCCGAATTTAACCTTGCCATTCCAAGCCCAGAGCACTACTTGCCTTTATTATACGTATTGGCACAACAACAAAAAAATGAAATCCCAACCTTTTTTAATGATAAGGCCGTGGGGGGCTCACTTACCATGACCTCCGTTTTAATAAATTAATTATCGAATTATCGAAATAGGAACAACACCATTATTTATTCTAGTGCTTATATAATATGTGCCTGCAGCAAAATGACCTACGGGAATGGTACCTACCATGCCGCCCGATAAAACTTGGTACTTAGAAACAACCCTACCAGTGTGATCATGAATATAGATTGTATTGCCAGTGGACTGGCCGTCTGTTCTTATATGAATCTCTGTAACTGCAGGATTAGGATACACTGTTAAACTTGCTGATATTCCATTGCTCAGTCCATTTAGAATGTTTACACTTACATGCAGCCGTATGGTATCAGTGCTACATCCATTAGCATTGGTAGCCACCAAGGTTACTTCACCTTGTGCATTTTGTGGCCAATAAACACCCAGACTATCACCCATATAAGTTATTATTCCACCTGATACCGTCCAATTTAAATTTTCCCCTGCTATGATGGGGTAAGCGTAATACACTGTATCTCCTGGAATAACCACTGTATCTCCCATAATCGTATTCAATGTTGGACTTTCGAGCACTGTAAGCACAACTGGTGTTCTGTCGTTAACACATTGGTCATAGTAGTTGGCGGTATAAAATGTGTCAGAAGTGGTAGCTGAAGGAATATAGAAAAAATTGGATTCACTTAACGCTAAACTATCAAAGGCCGTGCTATACCACTTTACCTTAATGCCATTGTTAGAAAATAAGAAAGCGGGTTGACCGCTGCACACGGTATCGCCAATCATACCAGGATTGGCAGATGGAGTAGCAACATAAGCAGTTAGCCTAATTCGTGGGCTTTCACATACACCCAATTGTGATGCTACATAAAAATACTGCTGCATAGTTATTGGTGGAGTTTGAAATGAATGGCCCGTGGCGATGGGCGCCATAGCGGTGTCACTATCATACCAAACAATGGTTCCTGATCCGGTTACACTAAATGTTGCGATGCTGCTATCGCAAACACCTACTATATTTTGATCTATGGTAGGTGCTACTATAAACTCATTGTTACAATTACCTAGCGTGATGCTAAGTATTAAATCATTACAACACCCATATTTTATTGTTACGGTATATGTTCCACTACTATCGGGGACTAAATAATTAGCCTTTGATGGATAGGTTACAAAGTTTCTTCTCCAAGTATAATTATAGGCTTCATTGTAGGTGGCAAAAATTGTATCGTTGCTATACCAAATGGTTCCACGGGGAATTTCATATAACACAGATTGTGTTTTCATAGATGTATTAACCGGATGCGTGGAGGTGGTTCTAACCCTGCTACTGTAATTACCAGCAGGAAAATCATCTGCAATTGAAAAATAAAGATAGGGCCTACTGGTGTCTGATGGCACAGCACCTAATATAACAGGATCATTAAAATCATTTCCAGTTGTGTCTAACTCAAAAATGAAAATATTGCCTTGGCCTATGCTCACATTCGGTGCCAACACCGGACGACAGAAGCTACTGCTAACACGACAAAGTGGCTGGTAGCTATTAAAGTTTCTTATTGGATCATAGTTTAATCTCGCATCGCCATAGCCAACAGCAAATCCTTTGTAGGGGTTGTACAAAGCTATATCAGTAATATTAAAATCTACAAATGAAAAAGTCCATGTGTTGCCTCCATTGATAGTTGTAAGTAAGCCACCATTACCAGTGGTAACATAGCCCAATAGTGAGTCTACAAATGCTATACAATAATAATCGGAAGAGGTGGGTGTGCTAATATTAGTCCAAGTGTTGCCACCATCGAGTGTTCGGATCAATGTTCCACTACCACCACATGCAAACCCTTTTAAACTATCAAGAAAATAAATAGCGTTGAGATAATTGGTAGTGCCAGTAGATTGTGGAAAAAATGATTGCCCTCCATTTACACTTTTCCTTACTGCTCCCTGTGATCCACAAATCCATCCTACTTGTCGATTAATAAAGAAAATATCATAATATCCATAAATGTTGGGATTGGGACTAGAGGTGGTGTTCCACGTAGCGCCACCGTTAGTAGTGGTAGAAAATAAATAAGGAGCCCCCACAGCAATTCCTGTGTCTTTATTAAAAAAATGGATGTTAAAATAATAGTGTGTATTGACTGGGTTCGATATTTGAGAAACATAGTTAGCACCACCATCAACTGTTTTCATAATTTGACCTGAGTAGCCGCATATAAAACCTGTGTCAGAATTTATAAAGTCCAAGTCATACCACCTTACTCCGTTAATCGGTTGGGTAACATTCCAAGTATAACCATTGTCTACCGACTTTCTAACTATTCCTTCGCCCACGGCAACAAGTATTGAGTCATTTAAATATTGGACTGCTTGCAGATCGGCCGCCATGTTGCGCCATGTTAATCCTCCATCGCTGGTTCGATAGGTTTCTTGTGTAGTTATAAAATATCCGTTCTGTTGATCCTTGAATTGAATGTCTATTAAATCATAAAAAGAAGAAAAGGGAATTGTGTTCCACGTGATGCCCGCATCTATAGTTCGTTTTAGCAAACCATCATCACCCACTATCATCCCCACATCTTTATTAATAAAATCAACTGCGCTAATTTTGGTCAACACTCCACTGTTGAGTGGTTGCCATGAAATGCCGCCATCAATAGTGCGTAGCAAAACTCCTGCCGCCCCAACAGCATATCCAGTATCAGGGCAAGGAAAATTGATATCATAAAGTGATGTAAATATACCTGTGTTTAGGGGCTGCCATGTCTGGCCGCTATCAACAGATGCTATAACGGCTCCACTGGCACCGCATGCTACCATACTGGCATTGGGCTTTACGGTTAAATTATATAGCGAATTACTTATAGGTGATGCAATGGCTTGCCAATTACTGCCATTGTTGGTGGTTCGCAATATGGTTCCTCCTTCGCCCACAACAACTCCTAGATTGTTGTTTAAAAATTTTACGCTGAACAGCGAATCGGTGGTGTTGCTAACTTGATCAATCCATGACCCGAAAATTTCACATGCTTCATTTTTTCTAATCAGGCCCTCTTCTCCCACTACAAAAGTGTTGGCTAACGAAGGGCTACAACCTCCAAAAATATTCAGTATGGTGTAGCAATAGCCATTCCAAGAAATTTCGTTATTAATCGTTCCCCTAATATTGCATTGGCCTGTGATGTATATTTGACCAGTATCGCCAAAAAAAATCTCCCGAGGGAAGAGTGATGCCGTGCCATATGTCATGAAGGGAAAGTTAGACTGTGCCTTACCTATAACTGCCAATAGCAGACAAACAAAAAACAATTTGTGTTTCATGTGAAAAAATAAATTAGTGATTTTCTATTTTATAAACTTGGCCTTAATCCAACGAGGTAATAAAACCACGCCAATAAAAATATAAATATAATAGCTGAGCAAACCCCACAATGGAATTAAAATAATTTCCATACCAGGAGTATAAAATTGCTTTAAAAATCCTTCGAACATGAACTCTGCCACCCCTCTTCCTCCGGGAGTAGGACTTACCAAAATGATAATCCCCATCACTACTTGCTTTCCATAAACTACAAAATCTTCTACTTTTCTCTGACCATGAAAGGCGTGTATTAAACAGTTTACTATTGTGTAGCGGGCGGTCCAGCTTGCAAAGGTGGCTGTTACGGAGTAAAGCCAATACTTTACGTTTTGCTTTCTTAATGTTTCGCTTGCAATCACCAATTGGTTGCCTGTGGTAATAGCACTTTTTCTAAACCTTCTTAAAAATGAGATAGACGTAGCACGATATAAAAGACCTTTTATAAAATAGGGATTTACGAAGAGGGCGTATGCTACAAATAACTTATAGGCTAGTATTATAAAATAAACAACCCAAAAAAGATAGAATGAAAAATTGCCGAAAACGGTTTGGGTAGCCACTCCGGTAAACAACATTTCTTTACCCGCTCCAAAATATACGATTGGCGCCATCACTGCTAAAAATATTCCGTCTAAAAAACTCGTAAATAAAATTGCCGTAATGCTTTTTCCCATGTTTATTCCTTCGCGATTCAAAATAAACATGGCGAAAAAAAACCCCCTCCTATCATACCTGGAGCTAAAGCACTCGCAAATTCCCATAGCATGATTACAATAAAGCTTCGTTTCCATGTAAGCTCATAGTCCGTGAGCACTCTTATCCTTATCATATAGCTAAGATCTCTAACAACGAGCATTGAAAGTGCAATGAAAAGCCACAGTGTGGTTTGATTACTCCAACTAAATTTGGTAAATAAATTTGGATCAAACTTTGAAAAAAATATATAGGCCGTTACTGAAAGACCTAAGAAGATGGGCAAAAAAATTCGTCCAGGCTTTAATAATGATGTTACTACTGAATTGTCCTGGCCCACCATAAACTAATTATTTACTTCAATGGGCGGTGCACTGCTAGTTAGCCAAAAATTATTGAACCCCTCGCCTATGGTTATAAAAATAAGCTGCTCTTGCAACAATTCTAATATTCCAAGAAAAGAAAATATAGCATGCACTTTATTTTCACATTCCATTAGTACGTCTACAAAAGTGGTTTTTGCTGCAAGCGTTATTTTACTGTAGAGCTTTGATTTAGTATCGCGTAGGGTATATGGAAATTGGACAACGGTGTGTTTGGGTTTGTTTTGCTCTACTTCAAATCGCTTCATAACCTTTTGAAAAGTAGTGAGCAACTGATAAAGGCTTAAGTTTGTTAACTCATCAGCATAGACTGTATTCTTAGCCATTTCATTGAGCTCCTTTATCACATTGCCCCTTTCGCTAATTAGGCTTCTATCGTCTTCCAATCCCCTAAATTCATTTTGAACGGCCTTGTACTGTTTGTATAGTAACAGTTTTTCTATTAAGTCTTGTCTTGGGTCTATTTCATTTCCTTGCTCATCAAGTTCGGGCCTTGGCAATAGCATTTTTGCTTTGATGCGCATAAGTGTTGCTGCCACCAATATAAACTCGCTGGCAACTTCAATGTTAAGCTCATTCATTTCATGAACGTAGCTTAAAAAATCATTGGTGATGGTGGCAATGGGTATGTTGTGAATGTCCAGCTCATCTCGTTCTATAAAAAACAACAATAAGTCAAAAGGGCCTTCAAACTGCGGCAGTTTTATTTCAAATGTTTTTTCCACGTACTGTAATCTATTATGCTTCAATATTACAAAATAATTTTGAATTATTTGGCTTTAAAATGGTAACGAATAAGAGCGAGGTGTAGCAGGGTAACTTGGACGCCATATGGCTAATTATTGTGTTAACTTTACCAATCCATTTTTGTTTTCTACTAATATGAATATAGTAAAAATCTATCATTTAGCTAACTGTACTACCTGCCAGCGTATCATAAAATCACTCAACCTGCCACCCAATGCTGTGCTTCAAGATATTAAAACCGAACCGATTAGTGCCCCTCAGCTCGATGGGCTAAAAAAAATGTCCGGAAATTATGAATCTCTTTTTAGTCGTGTGGCGCTTAAATACCGTATGCTTAAACTAAATGAAATGACCCTAACAGAAAAGGACTATCGTAAATATATTTTACGTGAATATACTTTTTTAAAGCGTCCAGTAATAGTTGTAAACGAAAGGATTTTTATAGGCAATGCCAAATCAACCATTGTGTTGGCTCAAGAGGCTTTGGCTGTACTTTAGTTTTTACCTTAAATTATTCACTATTTTTGAAAGAGACTTTCCACTACGCTAATATACCTTATCTTAGCATTTAGTGACTAAGCAAACCAAAGCACATTTAGCAGTTTTAGCAACGAATATTATTTATGGTGCCAATTTTACCATCGCCAAATTGGTAATGCCTATCCACATACAGCCTGCTGGTTTTATTTTGCTACGGATTTCAGTTGCTGGATTGCTGTTCTTTTTTTGTTACGTATTTATAAGTGGTGTAGAACCAATTCTCCGTAAAGATTGGTGGAGGGTGATAGCATGTGGCTTATTTGGAGTAGCCATTAATCAACTCCTCTTTTTTGAAGGGCTAAATAAAACTTCAAATATTAATGCTGCATTGATTATGACCGCAACCCCACTTTTGGTTATGCTTGCTGCTTCTCTCATTCTAAAAGAGAAATTAAACCTAGTTAGAGTTATTGGCATTGCATTGGGTATTGCCGGGGCTTGCACATTAATATTGTTTGGTAAAAATGTTGCTTCCGGTGGCGACACCTGGTTGGGTAATTTATTGGTGTTAATCAACGCAAGTAGCTATGCTATTTATATGGTATTGGTAAAACCGCTTATGAAAAAATACAAACCGCTCACTATTATATTTTATGTTTTCTTGATCGGATTTCTTGCTGTATTACCCTTTGGGTTTACACAATTGAGTACCGTATCGTGGTCAAAGTTTAGCGCCCTGGTGTGGGGTGCAACAGCATTTGTAGTCATTGGTACCACCTTTTTTGCCTACTTGCTTAATAATTATGGATTAAGCACCCTAAGCCCCTCTGTGGTGAGTGCTTATATTTACTTGCAACCCATAATAGCAACAATTATATCCCTGTTTATCACCCACGAACAAGTATACTTATTGCAAGTGGTTGCTTGCGCACTTATATTTATTGGCTTGTATTTGGTTAACAGGGGTTCGTTGGCAAGTTAGGTTACATGTAAAATTTAAACTATGAATTAAATATTTTAGTTTAATTTGGTGCCAATTTTAAAAATATGGCCATTAAATCTATGACGGGCTTCGGCCGGTCTATCACCAAATTTGAGCATAGTACTATTACCATAGATATAAAATCTGTGAATAGTAAATTCTTAGAAATCGCTCTACGATTGCCTGCCGGTTTTAAAGAAAAAGAATTTGAACTTAGAGGACTTATAGGAAAACTAGTAGAGCGAGGCAAAGTTGACATAACCATTGCAGTTGATAATCCTATTGGAAACTCCTCCATTATCAATAAAATTCTCTTTAATCAATATTACCAAGAATTAGTCAATCTTAAAAATGAAAATAATATTGAGCAAGCTGATATTATGGCCAGCATATTGCGACTTCCAGGGGTGGTAAGCGACACCGGCAATGGCATGAGCGATGATTTATTTATTACCTTAAAAAATGCAGTAAATGATGCCGTATTTAATTTCAATGCCTTCCGCCTGCAGGAGGGTGATGCTTTGGGCAAAGATGTAACACAGCGCATTGTCACCATAAAAGAGCAAATCGCCCTGTTGTTACCGTTCGAACAAAATAGAATTACCTCATTGCGAAAACGCCTTGAAGGCGGGCTTGATCAAATCATTCAAAACCTTTCTCTCGACCGAAATCGGTTTGAACAAGAATTAATTTACTACATCGAAAAATTAGATATTACAGAAGAAAAAGTAAGGCTTGCGCACCATTGTGATTATTTTTTACAAACTACCAAGGAAGAAAATTGTGGTAAAAAACTTGGTTTTATTGCTCAAGAAATTGGTAGAGAAATAAATACACTTGGAGCCAAGGCAGCCGATGCTGATATGCAGCGCATAGTGGTAGTAATGAAAGATGAACTAGAAAGAATTAAAGAACAGCTCAATAATATTTTATGACGGACGGTAAACTCATACTTTTCTGTGGGCCTTCTGGTAGTGGTAAAACTACTATAGTTCAACATTTGCTTAAAACATTTAATGTACTTGCTTTCTCCATTAGTGCAACCACAAGGCCTATGAGAACTAATGAAAAACATGCGGTGGACTATTACTTTCTTTCAATTGAAGATTTTAAAATGCATATAGACAAACACCATTTTATTGAATGGGAAGAAGTCTATGAAGGCAGGTATTATGGAACATTAAAATCAGAAATAGAACGTATTTGGCAATTAAATAAAGTAGTGGCTTTTGATGTGGATGTTGAAGGTGGGTTGAATATTAAAAACCAATTTGGCGACAGATTACTTGCAGTATTCGTAATGCCGCCTAGCCTAGAGGAACTTCACAGCCGACTGAAGGCTCGTGCTACTGAAACTCCTGAAACCCTTAGTGCCAGAATTCAAAAAGCTGAGCATGAACTAACTTATGCGCCACGATTTGATCATATTATTGTAAATAATACAATGGATAAAACTCTTTCCGAAGCCGAGCTTTTGGTGAAAAAATTTCTGTTACCGTAATTTTAAACTATGGGTTTTGGCGGCTCCATTACTGCCGCACATTTCTTACAAGTGCGTAAATTTATATCTGAATAAAATTTATTCATTACCACTGGCAATTGCTTTACAATGTCTGTTAAAGGAAAAAACTCTTCATAAAGCTTGTTGTTGCATTGCTCGCAAAACCACATACAGGCATCCTCTTCGCCCTGATTTCTATAAAGCTCTACCACCAAACCCACTGTGTTGGCTGGACGCTGTGGCGAATGTGGCGTTTTTGGTGGTAATAGAAAAATGTCTCCTTCGTTAATATTAATAGCCCTTGCAACACCGTCCTCAATAATTTTTAATACAATATTACCTTCTATTTGGTAATAAAATTCCTCGCCTTCATTGTAATGATAATCCTTTCTTGAATTAGGTCCGCCCACTACCATTACTATAAAATCATCATTGTCCTTATAAACCTGTTGGTTTCCTACTGGCGGTTTCAACAAATGGCGGTGATCGTCTATCCACTTTTTAAAATTAAATGCAGGTGCAATGGCCATTTGTCTATTTTTTATTATTAAACATTTCTTTCATTTTTAAACTCATTTCATTAACCAATTCGTTGGTTTTGTTAGCAAAAGCACCAGCTGCATCTTCTGCCTTATCAGTAAAATCTTTGATCTTGTCTTTAAAAGCATCACCAAAATTATTTCCTTTTAATACTTCATCAAGTTCATCATGTAATACGGTAGGAAATTTAGATTTTAGTGCATTGCCAATCAATGTTACCGCTTTAGCTGCTTGTTCTTCGGTTAGACCGGCTTCTTGTTGTAAGCTTTGTACCAATGGATTCATTTGAGTTAATTTATTAATGTATCAAAGTTAGTAAATGGTTTGGAAAAAGAAATAGTTTGCAATAATACGTTAGCTACAGATTGTTTCCTTTGTGCCATGCACGGTACAGACTTACATGGAAAAAATGCCCTTATAGGGGGTGGAACGCAAGGCATTGGTAAGGCCATTGCAATTGAATTAGCTAAAATGGGTGCTAATTGTATATTAATGGCACGGAATGAAGCATTATTAAAAACAACCATTGCAGAACTTCCCAATAACCAAAATCAAAAACACCAATACATTGCCATTGATTATCAATACCCCAATCAATTAAAAATTAAAGTGGAGAACTTAGTGCGTAGTAACCCAATTCACATCTTAATTAACAATACAGGTGGGCCTCCCGGTGGGCTAATTGCCAACGCTGAAGTGGAAGATTTTTTAAGTGCATTTAACAACCACTTGGTGTGCAACCATGTATTGGTACAAGCTACATTGCCAGCGATGAAAAAATCGGGATGGGGTAGAATTATAAATGTAATAAGCACAAGTGTTAAGCAACCTTTGAAAGGGTTGGGGGTGAGCAATACGGTCCGTGCCGCTGTTGCTAATTGGAGTAAAACACTTGCTACCGAAGTAGCCAGCTTTGGTATTACCGTAAATAATGTGCTACCTGGCGCCACTAATACTCAACGGCTACAACAAATTATTGAATCCAAATCAATCAATAGTGGCGAAAGTATTAACCAAATAAAGAATGAAATGGAGGCAGAAATTCCCATGGGGCGATTTGCCGATCCTAACGAAATCGCTGCTGCTGTTGCCTTTCTGGCTTCTACTAGCGCTGGATATATCACCGGTGTGAATTTACCTGTTGATGGTGGGCGTACTGGCTGCTTATAAAAATTAATTTGGTATTATACCATTAATATACTACCTTTGGTATAATATGCCAGACAATGCTAAATACATCCAACAATTATTAAGTGGTTGGGAGCAAACTTTTCATAAAGGGCAACTTACCTTTTGGATTTTACTTAGTCTTTCACAAGAACCGAAATCGCTAGAGGAGATAACCTTATTTATTAAAAGCAATACTGGTGACGTTATTTTTTTTGATGAACAAAGTATCTATCGTGCTCTGAGAAGGTATTTAGATACAGATCTCATAAGTTTTGAGTTGCGCAATAGTTTAAGAGGTCCACAAAGAAAATATTACCAGCTTACCCCCATTGGAATAGAGTTGTTTAATCTATTTGCAAAAAGAAATATCAAAATATTTTATACACTTTATCAATCTAAAATTTTAAAATTGTCATGAAAAAAATTAGTCCTTCGCAATCTCGTTTTGCGGTTATCACCACTATTCTTTCTATTACATTTTTTTTCCTTCTTCATCATTATATTAAAACCAATCAATACAACTTCATTCTTCCAATAGCAGTTGGTTATAGCATACTCATGTTTTTCAACGGGCTTATTAATGGTTATTATGACCATGGTAAATTAACTACCATCGATAAGGGTTTTATTTATCATTTGCTTACCTTCTTAATTGTAAACCTTACAAGCTTAGGTTTTATTTTACTGCAACCAGACCCAGTATTTAGCTATACTCAATTGTGGCTACAACTCTTTCCTTGGGGTCTTGGCCTATACATACATTATTTATGTGTTCGCAATAGCATTCAAGGCTATAGTAACGAGGAACTCTTTAAATAATACTTTGATGAAAATATAGTTGTGGTATGTTGAATAAATTTAAAAAGAAAAAAACTGCTCCTATTTCTTTGGCTGTACTGATCATTATAATTATTGCCTATTGTATTATAGGCCCGAAGAAAAATATAGATCAGAGATTAGCGGATTTCAGATCGCTGCCCTTAGCCTACACCACACATGCAAAGTGTAGAATGGCATGTAGAAATATAAATTCGTCAGAAGTAATAGAAGTAATCAAATTTGGAAAAATCAATTACCAGAAATCCGATTTAAAAGATAAACCATGTGCTACTTACGCAGTAGAAAAAGAAATTGACCAACACAAAATAAGAATAATAGTTGCTTCTTGTAAAACGGTTGCTAAGGTGATTACTGTTATTGACCTTGACCAAGAATTTGAATGCAATTGCAATTGATTTGGCAAACATAATGCTTAAATCTTATTTTCCAAATGTTACTTTCATCATAATATATATATTACTTATTTAAAATAAATTTTTAAAATATGTTATTGTATATAGTCTGTTAATAGTGTTGGTAAGTGTTTTGAATTTTAGTT
>JBDKJS010000160.1:0-10822 GCA_039806065.1 Bacteroidota bacterium
CAGTTTCTTTGTAAAAAAGGACACTCGATTTGTTAAAGTAAATTTTCAAGACATATTCTGGATAGAAGCACTCGATAATTACGTAATCATTAAGACGGTTAATAAAGAGCAATTTATTCTACATAGTTCAATGAAGGACATTGAAACAAAACTGCCGCAGTTAAATTTTGCTAGAGTACACCGTAGTTATATTGTGCAGCTAGATAAGATCCAAGCCTTGGAAGAAAATGCTTGTATCATAGATGGCAATAGAATACCTATTGGTAAGTCGCACAAAGATAATTTGATGAGTAGGCTCAATATGTTTTAATAAAATTAGGTATTTTTACAACCTTATTTAAAAGATGCAAGAAATAATTAAGGTTGAAAATTTAACAAAACGATACGGCTCATCAGTGGCTGTTGATGGCATCAATTTTTCTGTTTTTAAAAATGAAATTTTTGGTTTATTGGGCCCCAACGGAGCGGGCAAAACCACAACTTTAGAAATAATTGAAACACTTAGAGCTAAATCATCAGGCACTATTACTGTAGCAGGGCATGATGTAGATCAAGCTCCTAATCAGGTAAAAAGTAAAATAGGTGTACAGTTACAAGCAGCAGGTTATTACCCTTCATTAACATTAAGGGAATTAATTGCACTTTTTGCTGGCTTGTATAATGTAAAGGTAGATCACCATCACGTGCTACAATCTGTCGATTTGTTAGACAAAGCAAATTCAAAATTTAAGGAACTTTCTGGAGGCCAGAAACAGCGCTTTTCTATATGTACCACGCTCATAAACAAACCTGAAATTATTTTTCTTGACGAACCAACCACCGGCCTTGATCCACAAGCACGAAGAAGCCTTTGGGACCTTATCAAGCAAATACGCAATAGGGGCACAACAATTATTTTAACTACCCATTACATGGATGAAGCAGAATACCTATGCGATCGAGTGGCCATTATGGATGAAGGGAAAATTATCACTATCGCTTCACCAATAGTGCTTATTGATCAATTAATAGCCAGTGGATTTGAACGTACAGTTGAAGCTAAAAAGGCCACACTTGAAGATGTTTTTCTTTCCCTTACTGGCAAGGCCATTCGCGATTTATAATCCCCAACTTGCACCATGAACCAATTACCACCTTACAGTCAACTGCGTGCAACTTTAGCCATCGCCAAGGCTAGCCTCCAATCCATCTTACGAAGCCCAAGTGCTGTTGTTTTTAGTATCGCCTTTCCATTGGTATTTGTACTGGTTTTTGGCCTTCTTGATAATGATGGAGTGCGAATAGATGTTGGATTGCATCCCGATAGCGACACAGCCACAGTCTCACATCAAATATTAAAACACACCACTTATTTGAATATTGAAGAGGGTGATACAACGCTCCTCTTCAAGGAATTAAGAAAAGGATCTATCACTGCAGTTATAAAAGTGGGGAAATACAACAACCAAGAAATAATAGAGGTGGTACCATCAGCAGCTGCCATACAAAGCTTGCCGCTTTTAAGATCGGTATTACAGGGAATGGTATCGGGCATGAATGGAAAAGTATTGGATCATATCAAGGAACACTTAGCCAATGCACAGTTGAATGTTCCACCAACTGCCTTCGTAAAGGAATTGTCACCGATCAATGGTCGTAAATATAAGATGATTGATTTTATATTACCAGGTCAGCTGGGATTTGCAGTAATGAGTGCAGGTGTTTTTGGAACAGCATTTGTTTTTTTTAGTTTGCGAAATACACTAGTGCTCAAAAGGTTTTATGCCACACCGTTAAAGCGCATCAATATAGTTTTGGGCGAAGCCATTAGCAGAGTTATCTTCCAATCCATCGGGTCTACTGTTTTAATAGTTTCTGGCTATTTTTTATTTGACTTTACACTTATTAATGGTTTTTCTACTTTTTTATTGTTGCTCTTATTGTCCATCGTTGGACTCATTATTTTCATGGGTTTTGGTTTTATCGTTAGTGGGATATCCAAAAGCGAAAGTAGCATCCCACCTATTGCTAATATCATTACGCTACCTCAGTTTTTATTAGCTGGAACATTTTTTAGTATCAGTGCATTTCCACCATGGCTGCAAGTTATTGCCAAAGTATTGCCACTAACCTATTTGAACACAGCCCTAAGAAAAGTGGCATTTGATGGTGCAAGTTTATTGGCCATTTCTTCAGAATTGACCATCTTGGCCATCTGGGGGGTAGTGGTTTATATCTTAGCTGCGCGTACCTTTAAGTGGGAGTAAAACTTAAACTTTTTTACCATCACCACAACTTATTTTACATTACACTTACTTAAGTTAACCAAAGCCTCATAGTTTATAATTAGAGTTTTGTTAATTTGCATTATGAAGCTAAAATATTCTATCATCCTTTTGTTATTTTGTTTATTGTTTGCCTTATTGGCAAAGGGTCAACGAGGCAAGCAGGGTAATGTAAGTTTGTCTGGAAATACAATTATAAACGAGTACACATCCCTAAGTCTTGATGCTTCGCCTGGCGTTACCCAAATAACCGTTGCCAACGCCATATTGAATGCGAATAGCAGGTTTTCATCTAGCCTGCAGCCGGGCGATTTAGTCTTTATCATTCAGATGCAAGGGATGAGCATTGACAATAGCGATGGCAACAGTTATGGTAGCATATTAAGTTATAATAATTGTGGTAATCATGAGTTTAAGGAAGTTAGAAGTGTTTCTGGTAATGCAATAGAGTTCAATTGTGGTTTGCAATTTGGATATAGTGTAACTGGCAAAACTCAAATTATTAGGGTGCCAAGATATGAGTCATTAGTTTTATTAGCAGGTGCTAATGTTAGTTGTGAATCGTGGAATGGCGCTACAGGCGGTGTATTGGTAGCTGAAGTTTTAGGGGCAACTTTTTTACAAGCTGGAACATCTTTCAATACTAGTGGCCGTGGTTTTAGGGGTGGTTTTACCTATGAAAATAATAGCATATATGGTGTTACTAATTTCCGTTGGACGGATGATGGTTATGGTGGACTAAAAGGTGAGGGCACAGCTGGAGCTTGGTCTGATTATGATTTGTTAGGTGGACGATTTTGTAAGGGAGCTCCCGCCAATGCTGGTGGTGGTGGCAATGCGCACAATGCAGGCGGTGGTGGTGGTGGTAATGCTGGAAATCCAGGTTCCTATACCGGATTGGGTAACCCCAGTTTGTCTACACCTGCTTGGTCAGCAGCATGGAATTTAGAATTCCCTGGTTTTGCTGCATTCACTTCTTCGGGAGGGGGTAAAGGCGGGTATACTTTTTCTGATAACAATCAAAATGCACTAACTACTGGTATCTTTAATAATTTATGGGGTGGTGATTGGCGAAGAGACAATGGAGGCCGTGGTGGGGCCCCACTTGATTATTCATCCAAGAGAATATTTATGGGAGGCGGAGGCGGTGCAGGCGATCAAAATGATAATAAAGGTGGTGATGGTGGTGCTGGAGGAGGTATTATTTATCTGCTCACCTATGGCAATGTAGATGGTCTTGGTTCTTTAGTAAGCGATGGAGTAAACGGGGAAAGTACTACCAACAATGGTACTGATGGCGCTGGTGGTGGTGGAGGAGGTGGTTGTATAGTGATACAATCTACAGGTAGTGTGAATGGACTAATCATCAATGCTAGAGGGGGCAATGGAGGTAATCAAAATGTAAATTTATTTACTGATGAGGCTGAAGGACCAGGTGGTGGCGGAGGGGGCGGCTATGTTGCTTTTGGTGCTGGCTCCAATACAGTTGCCACTGCTGGTGGAGTTCATGGGTCTACCAATTCGTTTTCACTAAGTGAATTTACGCCTAATGGTGCCACCTCAGGAGGCAATGGAATAAGTAATGGGAGTATCAATAGTTTTGACATAGCTACACTTCAAGACACCATTTGTGCAGGGCAAGCAGCTACCTTAACTGCTGTAATCAATGGAACCCTGCCAATTGGGGGAAGTGTACAATGGTTTGATGTGGCCAATGGAGGAACACCCCTCCATACCGGAATTAGTTTCACCACTCCAGTGCTTTTTGCTGATCGCACCTATTGGATAGGAGTTTGCCCCGGAAGTTTTAGAAGTCAAGTTAATGTAAAGGTTGAGGTATTAACTGCTACTGCACAAGCTGCTGTTGCTTGCCAGGGTGGAGCTACTAGTTTTACAGCTTTAGCCAGTAGTAATCAAATTGGAAGCACCCTTTTTTACAATTGGAATTATGGCGATGGGATAGGCACTTCCTCCATGCTAAATGATAACTATACTTATGCTGATGCAGGCACTTATGCAGCAAGCTTTACAGTTACTTCATTAGGAGGATGTTCCTCTACGGTGCCAGTAAGCGTAGTGGTCAACAGTTCGCCTCAGGTTGATGTTGTAGCTGATACGGTATTAGGTTGCAGCCCATTCCAAGTAGATTTCAATTATGCGGGATTGGCTGATAATTATAGTTGGAATTTTGGTAATGGCAATACCTCTTCAGTAGCTACGCCTAATGTTATTTATTCCCTTCCAGGTACTTATAGTATTACGTTAGTGGCCAGTAATAGTAATGGATGTAGTACTTTGGTGAATAGGCCAAATTACATTGTAGTTCGCCCTACTCCAACGGCACTATTTACTATGTCTGATTCAATTTGTGTAGCAGCAAATTTAGCATTGCAAAACAACTCTGCAGGAGCGGGTTATAGTTACACGTGGAACTTTGGTGATGGGCAAACCAGCGCTGCCACCAACCCTACTCACAGTTATGGTTCAGCTGGGAGTTATCAAATTACTTTTATAGTGACTAATTCATTCGGATGTGAATCTTCTCGAGCTGATTCCGTTTTGGTTTTGGATGCTCCAATTGTCAATGTTACTGCTTCAACAGTATCAGGATGTGCTCCCGTAACAGTCACTTTTACCAATAACACTATTGGTAACAATAATTTTCAATGGTATTTTGGTGATGGGGGTTCTAGCAATGTGGCATCGCCCAGTTATATATATGGCAATGCTGGCAATTTTCAAGTACTATTGGAAGTTACCAACTCATTAGGATGTTCTGTAAGTGATACAATTAGTCAAATTTCGGTAGGTAATCAGCCGCAAGCTTCATTTACAGCGCTCAATGGCTGCTTGAATGATCCCACGCAATTCAATGATGCTAGCATAGCCAATCCTGGAGCTACTTACCAATGGTTGTTTGGCGATGGCAACACCGCAAATAGCAATTCAAGTGTAACACATTTATATGCCAATGCAGGGTCATATATTACACAACTAATAGTTAGTGAAGGTTTGGGCTGTGCTGACACATTGATTGATACAGTTACAGTTCATGATTTACCACAGGTTAGCTTTAGTAATACACTTGCGCCTCTATGCGATTCAGCAACTATACAATTTAGCAATGCAACCATCGGTGGCACTTTTTACCAATGGTATTTTGGCGATGGTGATAGTAGCAACCTAGTTGATCCTATTCATTTTTACAACGCCTCTGGTAATTATGATGTTACTTTAATTGCCACAAGCACTCAAGGATGCGTGAGTAGTAGAACAATAATGGATGCAATAAGAGTTGGAATCACACCTGATATAGCATTATCCATTTCAGATACGCTATTGTGTATTAATGATTGTATTAATCTTCAAGTAACTAATCCTATTTTAAACACTAACTATGCTTGGTCGCTTCCAGGAAGTAGCCAGGGGAACGCAAATGGTACAACTCTAAATAATGCTTGTTATACCACAGCCGGAAATTTTAATATTACATTAATGGCAGTCAATGGACAGTGCATGGCTACCAATATGCTCACCAACATTATTCAGGTTAGTGCCTGTTCAGCCGTGGCGGCAGCATTTATGGCGGCAGATTCTACTATTTGTGAAAATAACTGCATTAATTTTTTCGATTTATCACAAAATGCAACCGGTTGGAACTGGGTCTTTGATGGTGGTATTCCCGCTACTTCAGCACTTCAATTCCCAGGTCAAATATGCTACCCTTCGTCTGGCAATTTTAATGTAATGCTTGTAGTGGGCAATGCTGGAGGATTAGATACACTTTTAGCCCCGGCACTGGTAACAGTAAGTGCAGCACCCCCTACCCCAACCATTTTCATGGTAGATGACACGCTTTATAGTTCTGCTATAAGCGGCAATCAATGGTTTTTTAACAACATTATTTTATTCGGAGCAACTTCCAATTATTTTGTACCAACTGCAAATGGCACTTATTCCGTTGTTGTCGCTTCGCCCGATGGATGCACAAGTCAATCAGATACTTTTGCTGTAATTATTAATGGATTAAATTTAAATGACCAAACGATGATTAGGGTTTTTCCTAATCCTGTAATTAATTCATTTCATATTCAAAGCAATGAAACTATATTGGGCTTAGATTTGTATGATGCAATGGGGCGATTGATTAGCAAACTCAATCCCGTGCTCAGCGAACATGTTTTGGAAAAATTGGCTACTGGTAGCTATCAGCTGAAAATTACTATTAAGGATGCTGTTAAAATAATTCGATTGGTAAAACAGTAATACTTATATCTGTAAGAAATCACCCAAGTTTATTGATACCAACTGCCACCCTGATGGTATAAAGTACTTGAACTAAGTATGTTTATGGCGCAAGCTTTAAACATACACTAAAGTACACCACCATGCGTATTTTATTTTTATTGGGGTTATTGCTAAGCTCACTTTGGTCTCAGGCCCAAGAGGGTTCAGCTACCAAACCTCCTACTGAAAATCAAGGGTTCTATGACTTGTCGTTAGAGGAGCTCATGAATATTCCCGTGACGGTAGCATCATCTACCGCTTTAAGTAACCGAGAAAGTCCAGGCATCATAACTACTATTACCGCAAGCGAGATTGCTGCTATTGGGGCCAATGACTTAATCGATGTTTTAAAAACTATCCCAGGCTTTAATTTTGGTGTTGATGTGTGTGGAGTGGTTGGTTTAATGATCAGAGGAAATTGGGCACAGGAAGGTAAGGTTTTAATGATCATAGACGGACTAAGAATTAATGAGGAAGCTTATGGCACACTTCAGTTTGGGAATCACTTTTCAGTAGATCAAATTGAGAAAATAGAAATAATTAGAGGACCTGGCTCGGCTATGTATGGGGGTTATGCATCATTAGCAGTTATAAATATTACTACCAAACAATTCTCCCAAACAAGCGGAACAGCAGCAGCTCTTAATTTAGGTGCCACTGCACGTGGAACCGTGCACCAAAGTTTGAGCCTTGACCATCGACTCATTTCAAAGAAAACTACGGTAGCGGTTTCGGCCTTTGCTGCCAAGGCAATTCGAAGTGATAGAAGCTATGCTGATCTTGCAGGAAATGAGTATGACATGTTGCGCCAAAGCGATTTGAATAACCTTAATTTTAAAACGATGATAGCGCATGGCAATACTACTGCACAATTTTTAGTCGATAGGTATTTAACCACTCAACGCGATGCCTATGGTAGTAATCTATCGCAAGCTTACCGCACTGATTTTAATTCACTTTTTGCAGAACTAAAACACAAAATTGAATTGAGCTCAAATCACAGTTTGACTGCTTTATATCAGTTTAAGCAAAGTACACCTTTTTTATATGATCAAGAATCAATAGATGAGGAGTATGCTCGCTATTACGTAAATGTAAATCGGCATAGAATAGATTTATCCTCTAATGCACAATTGACCAATAAAATCAAATTGCTTTCTGGAATAGAGCTTTATTCTGATCAGGCAAATTCTAAACGGATAGAAAGCAATTTTAATAATGGCAGTAATAAATTGGAAATAAATAATGCTATATTCTATAGTGAAGGGATGTATAGGTCCACTACCAATTTTAATATTACAGCAGGTTTTCGATACCACTACTCTACGGGTTTCAAAGCTGTTTTTACGCCACGTATTGCACTTACTAAGGTATTCGATAAATTACATTTAAAGGCACTCTTGAGTCAAGCTTACCGCAATCCAAGCATTGAAAACATCAATGTTGGGATAAACATTGCTCCAGAGCATGCAGGTTTTTTGGAACTGGAAGCTGGCTATAAATTTAATGATAAGTGGAATCTTACAGCCAACACCTATTATATTGAAAAATATGGAACTATACTCTATTATTTCGATACCCAAGACCGTTACATCAATCACATTGGCACAGCAGCAAGTCTAGGGGCTGAGGCCGAATTGAAGTTTAAATCTAAAAAATGGTATATCAATATTAATACAGCCATTGCTCACGCAGTTAATCAAGAAGCCATCCAAACCTACAGTACAGGTATTGCCGGCAGATTAATTGGTGCAGCGTATGCTAAATATAATTTACAAATCAACCATCAGTTAAATTCAACGTTTAGCATAAACATCAACCATTCACTTACTGGTAAACGATTTGCTTCTAGTGGTTTCGATGCTGATGGAAATAATCTTATGGCTACAATTGAACCACAATTATTTTCAGATTTGGCTATTACCATCTCAAACTTATTTAATACTAGAATGAAAGTAGTAGTAGGTTGCTATAATTTATTAAATGAGCAGGAATTGTTCATTCAGCCTTACAATAATGAACACAACCCTCTTCCAGGGCTATCAAGAAATTTTAGAATTAAATTAGCGTATAATTTTTGAGAAGAATAACCAACATATCGGTTAAGGTAGTATTTGTACTGGCATTTTTGTTGCCAGTGAAAATCTTTTATGCCCAAGTAAGCGATGCTCAGGTAAAGGCAATGTTTATTTATAATTTTTTAAAATACATTGAATGGCCAATAGAAAGTAGTACAGGAAATATCAAGATATGTGTTATAGGAGCTGAAGATATTGCTGGAGAGCTGGAAGTGCTAGCAGCTAAAAAGAAATTTAACAATAGAAGCATTGATGTTACTGAATTTAATAATAAAGACCGCTTTCACATAATTGTTCTAGCCAACAACAAGCAAGATTACCTAAATACGATAAGCAAGTTAGAGCATTTGAAAAACACGCTCATTATTACTAACGAGTGGAAATCTGTAGGCAAAAGCGCAGCAATTAATTTTTTAAGAATAGATCAAAAAGTAAGATTTGATCTAAACATAACTGCCGCTAAGGCAGCCCAGTTACATATCAGCGACCAGCTAACTTCATTAGCACATTCAGTACAACAATAGATGGAAAAGAACTATAAGATAGATTTAGAAATATATATTGTATTTATTATATTGATAGGCGTATCAGTATTTAATGCCATTTATAGTTCAATCAAGATTACAAGAAATCAAGACATTTCCAATCATATAATGATGGTGGATGTTCCAAGTATTCAGGCGCTAGAGCAAATGAACCTGCTGGTTACCAGAAGTAAAATGTTCACCACCAATTGGGTTTACCTTCAAAGCAACAAGGAGGATAAGGAAAAACTAAGGATTTTGCACAATGTAGATTATAAGTTACTGAGCAATACGATAGATAACCTAAAAGTAAAATGGAACAATCAAGCCTTTATTGATTCCGTAACTAGTACTACCAGAAGATTTGAAGAGCTGATGGTAGCTCAAAGGCAGGTAATGTCGTTGTTAGTTCATTTTGAAGATTACAATGATCCAATGAAGAAATTTGAGGCAGAAGAAATCGTAGAGTCAGAAATAATACCCAAAGGCAATGCAATTATAGCGAGTTTAAATTCAATCATAGCCGAAAAAAAAGCGCTCGCAGATAAAGTTCATGCCGAAATGAGGGCAAGTTACCGTACCCTTATGTGGAGTGTTTCAGGTTTGGCAATCATAATAATTATCGTAGTGTTACTTGCCTCATTTTACCTTTCAAGGTCAATGATTTTCCCACTAATGAAATTGAAGGAAGCCTTGGTCATGTTAGGAAGAGGAACTATTCCTGAATTAAACACTCGCACCAGATCTAATGCTACTGGACTAATGACCGAGGCGGTTAGAAATTTAATTGAAAGCATACGAAAAACAACACAATTTGCAAACGCCATAGGCGAAGGGAGGTATGATATTAAGTACACCCCGTTAAGCAGTGATGACGAGTTGGGGTTAGCACTGATTCAAATGCGAACGAGCTTATTGAAGGCTGCTGAAGATAATAACCTAAGAAATTGGGACGCAAAGGGAACTGAAATTATTGCAGATGTTTTAAGAAAGAATACGGACAATATTGAGCAACTGTATCAAGAAATAATATATTCCATAGTGAAGTATACTAATTCTTTGCAAGGGGCCTTTTATATTTCTGAGTTTGATAATACTTACAGAGAGACCATTACCTATCTCAAAGCCAGTTGTGGTATTGATAATATTGTTGAACATAAAAAGATATTTCGCAATGGTGAGGGTTTAGTGGGTCAAGCCATCAAAGATGGTTGTGTGGTGCATTTAAATGGTGCTCCTAATGATTTTATCAAAATTTCATCAGGACTGGGTTCGGCTAATGCAAGTCATATTTTGATTGTTCCTATTTTTTACAGGAATCAAATTTTTGGTGCAATAGAGTTAGCAGCATTCGACCCATTTCATCAGCATGAAATCAACTTTTTAGAAAATATTGGCGATGCTATAACCACTACTATCGCCTCAGTTAAAGCCAATTTAACCACAAAGGAACTTCTGGAAGAAACCAGGAAGCAAGCCATAAAGTTAAAACAGCAGGAAGAAAACCTGATTAATGTAAATCAAAGTTTATACAAGCAACAAGAGTTAATTCAAGAGAGTGAGGAACGATTAAAACTCAGTAATGAGCAATTACATATCAAGGCAAGTGAATTAGAGGAACAAAATAGTTCATTAGAAAGAATTCAGCAGCAATTAATCGAGAAGGCAA
>JBDKJS010000161.1:0-14067 GCA_039806065.1 Bacteroidota bacterium
GCAATGCAAGCAACATGCTTTTCTATAAAAACACCCAATTGTGGATCTGTTTTGTTTGGAAACCACTTGGTAAAAATTACGATCTTATCCATTTTTGATGGTTTTAGCATCTAACGGTTGATGCCATTTAATAGTTAATGAGTTTCCGATTACAATTAAATCACTAAAAGCCATGCTCAATGAGGCAAGCATCGGATTTAAAAATCCTGCAGCGGCTAAGGGTATACAAATGATATTATAGCAGAATGCCCAGAATAAATTTTGTTTTATTTTCTTTAAAATAAATTTTGATAAATGGTGGGTTTGGGCAAGGTTCCATAGTTGATTCGGTTTGGTAAGAATAATTTTTGCCTCATCGCGTGCTATTGCGGTGCCATCATTTAAAGATATTCCCACACTTGCCGATATGAGGGCCGGTGCATCGTTAATACCATCGCCAACCATGGCCGAAGGCCCATGTACCCGTAAGCCTTTGATGTAGTTAGCTTTTTGTTCTGGCTTTTTTTCGGCTAGGGTATTGTTAAATTTTATTTTATTGGCCACATTTTCCACTTTACTTTTTCTATCGCCACTGAGTAGGGTAGTGGCTATATTTTGTTGATGAAAATAAGTCATGCAATCCTTTGCATCCTCTTTAATTTTTTCTGCAAAGGAAAATGCTAAAATCACCTTGTTGTTTATGGAAAAATATACATCATAATCAGGCACCACGTTGGAGTGGTGCGCCACAGTTAAATACGACCCCAGTGTGTAGGTATTATTTTCTTCAAAGGCATTTATACCTATACCTTTGTCCTCCTCAATTTTAGTGAAGTGGTGATGGCCGTTGGCATTATAGTATTGTAAGGCAATAGCTTTACTCAAGGGATGGTTACTTTGACTTGCTAGAGCACCTGCTACTTCAAGAGCATTGATATGGAGCTTATCAAAAAAAATAGTTTCGTTTATTTGTAAAGCCACTTCGGTTACTGTGCCTGTTTTGTCGAATACGATGTTTTTAATATTGGCAAATTGTTCAATGGCAGCTCCACTTTTTATAATTACTCCCATAGCATTGGCCACTTTGCAGCCTACTAAAAGTGCTGTGGGAGTGGCTAGTCCCATTGCACACGGGCAGGCTATCACCATTACTGCTACAGCCCTCATGATAGCTGCTGTAAGATTTTCAAGAATTATATAATTAGCTAAAAAAGTACAAATGGCAATTGCTATTACTGCCGGTACAAAGATGGCCGTAACTCGGTCGCCCAATTGTTGTATTGCCGGTTGATCTCGTTTGAGTTGCTTAATAATTTTTACCAATTGCTGAGCATAACTTTTATTCGCTGGGTTTTGGCAGATGTAAATGGCAGCGCCACTAATTATTTTACTTCCACTTTTTAATTGATCGCCCTTTTGTTTAGTGATGGGCATTGATTCACCATTTAGGTGCGACTCATCCACCACTACCAATCCTGAAAGGATGGTGCCATCTACTGGCGTTTTGTCACCTTCACTGATTTGAATATGATTTCCAGTTTTTATTTCGGTTACAGCTGTATAGGTTGCCACATGGTTGGTGAGAACTTTTGCCTTTTCAGGAATTAAGTCTAAGAGGGATTTAAGTCCTGCCTTGGTTGCGGTTAGTGCCTTTGATTCAATGTAATGACCTGCGAGAATAAATGTTATAATGCTACCAGTGGTTTCAAAAAAAAGGTAATTGTGAAAGTTTTCATTGAACCAACAATATCCCATTACACTATACAGATAGCTGGTAATGGCGCCCAATATTACAAGTACATCCATATTTGGTGCCAATAGCTTAAGAGAAGCAAATGCACTGCGTCCAAATTGATAGAGTCCAATGCCCAATGCAATACTTGCACAGCTCAACTGAAAATAAAAATTATGTAGCAGTTCGTTGTTGGTAAACATATGTGCCATTAGTGGAATGGTAACAACTGCCGAAAGCACTAAGTGTAAAGGGATTTTACTATCAGCAGGTTGGCTAGGTATTGATAAATTTTCATCATCATCCATTTTCTTAGAAGTATAGCCAAGCTCAATTAGTGCTTTTAACAATTCTTCTTCGTCATTTATGGTTCCTTTAAAAACAACTGATCCGGTTATGTAATCAACAGTTAAATCAAATGCACCCTCCTTTTGAAAAACTTTTTTTACTGTCATAGCACAGCTATTACAATTCATACCTGCCACATGCCATTCGTTATTAACTACCTTTTCCATTTATTGTAGGCTTATGTTTTCATCACCCAATTGGTAGTCAATGTAATTGATATTTAGCTGAAACATTTCATCTGTTGTTCTCATGCTCATTTTTCGTTCGCCCACTCCAATTGGTGGATCATTTGGATTGAGAGGATTTGCAGCAGTATTGTCAAAGATACCTTTTATGTAGATAATGGCACCGGGCATAAGGGAAATGATTTTTTTAAAGGTATAGAAATATTGCCATCTAAAGTCCCACTTTTTAATCTTTATGAGTGGTATGGTATCGCCATTTTGTATAGCAAATGCCTCAAAATACTTGCCCAATAGGTGCATATGTGGATTTACATTTATGAGACTGATAGGCTTTTCTATTTTTTGAGTAAGAATAAAAGTGTCTATGTGATGGGCGGGAATAAAAAGTGGTACCGATGACCCTCCCACAGTATTGGTCAATCTACCGGTACCACCAGTTCCAATTATTAACTCGCGCATGGGTCTTTTTGGGGGCTGAGATGCAAAGTAGATTCTTATTTTACTCTTATCACTTAGTTGTTTGTTACTAGGGCCGTAATGAATGTTGTCTATTAGTAGATAAGAATTTTTTTTCACAAAATAGCCACCAATTCCATTTGGCAAGCGATAGCTTTCGGCACCGGGAAGGTAGTTGGCCACACTCGGTGTGAGCATGGGGAACTGGCCAGATGCTGTAGGGATTCCTAATTTTTGATAAGCAGTAAGTTTATCATGCTGATCCATGTCAACGGAAGCATCACTGGTAAGTAATCTCGGTTGGTCTTTTTCAACATATTGCAATAAGTGTAAGTTTACATGGTGTACGATCTTTTTATGATCTGGCACTATTTCAATTCTATCAATAAAAGTATCCTGTGGAAGGTTTAATTTTATTTTAAACATTAAAAAGGCATCCTTATTATTTCCTTGGATAGGTATGGATGGAAAGGTCAATTCACGGTAAGTCGAATTGAGTTTGTTGGCAGTGGCGCGATCATTTGCTTTTTCATGAGTAGCATCGGTATCGTTGCATCCATTGGATAGATACTTAAGTAATAATTTACGGTCATAGTTAGAAATAATGTGTTCTGATACGTAACGTTGGTAGTTCGTATCAGCAGGCCAAGGCGGCATTATGCCATATTGCAATACATAAGCAATGGTTGAAGCTTTTCTCTTAAAATCAAAATGGGAACGTAACGGAAAAGGTGCAGCTCCATCATTAGTGTGGCACCTAATGCATGATTTTTCTAAAATGGGCTTAATATTTAGATTAAAACTGATGTGCTCAGGTAAAATTTCTTGTGATGGCACAATTCGATTATCTACATGGCGGTTGCAAGTCCATAACATCAATGATAAGATGGAAAATACTGTTAATCTATAAAGCATCCTACAGGATTTTGAAAGGAGTGAGCCACCTGATTTCCGTTTAATTTACTTTCAATAGCAGTGAGGAGATAATGTTTTATTCCTGCCCTACGTTTCATGCCACCAAGTGCCACAATGCTGTTATCAATGGCGCCATGGTAAATTACTTCATTTTTATAAATAAGAAAACAAGACGGAGCGGTGGTAGCTTTCCATTTTTGCACCAACATTTTCTCGGGATCATGAAAGAGTTCGAATGCTATTTTATTATCAATCGCATATTGCTTCATTTCTTCCATGGAAAAAAAGTTACCAGGAAATACACCATAAAAATTTACTTTAAAGGGCTTGTAATAATTAGCATAAGCGTTAAGCAGCTGACCATAATAATTACTTGCGGGACAATCAGGTAACAAAAAGATAAATACTTCTATCTCATTTGAATTCTTCATTTGAACTGTGGTATTTGCATCAAGCACTGCTATGCGCGATTGTGCAATTACATTGATCTGCATGAAGGCACAAACCAATAATAGGGAAGCAGGTAAATGCTTAATCCAATTCTTTGGACAGTGTGTATGGTAAAATGTTTTTTTCACCTTTTGCCAATAAATATTTTCTTACAATCCGTTGGAAATCTTGATGTAAAGGTAATGGTTGCAGCAGACTTAATAATTCTTTAGGATTTAGAATACTATTGTTTTCATCTACATAGCCATATCCAATCACATCTTTATTCTCAATCATCACAAATGCCTGTTCATGGATAGCCCGTCCTTTTAGTTTGATTAAAAAATTGTTTTTTTCAAAACCTAGGTGATCAATGGCGCGCATTACTTTTTCATTGTATTGAGTTACCGACTCATCACCCACACATGCACCATCACACAAACCTATTTTTCTTCTGAAGCAAGCAAATTTGATTTGATCATCGCCCGTAAATTTAAGACAAAGTCGGTACTTATCAATCCTTCTTTCGAGCACACTTTTGGCTTCGGCTAAGTTATTGCACCATATTACAGGATCAGCCCCTTTTTTTAACTGTCCGGCATAAAGTTTAATGAAGCCATCAGGGCTATAGCTTTTATAGATGCCATATTGAAGTGATTTTAGTCTTTCTGCTCTATTATATCTAGGGCTTTTATCTTTGATGATGTGCGATTCTTTAAGCAGGGCTATTAATTCGTTTCCAGTAACTTCGAAAAGTATATTGGTAATTTCACTAGCCATTTGCAAAGCTTTTTTACTTTTTTTGTTACTTAAATGAGTGATCACTCGTTGCCGAATATTATTACTTTTACCCACATAGATTAGAAGGCCTTCATGGTTGTAGAAGTAATAAAGGCCGCAAGCTTCAGGCAGTGCATCCAATACTTTTCTATCAATATGTGTTGGCAGCAGCGCTTTAACGATATCGTTTTGTAAAAATTGATCTAGAATGCCACTTTCATTTTTCATGATTAAATGAAATAGGTGAGTGGTGGCTAGTGCATCACCGGCTGCTCTGTGCCGTCCATTGAGCTCTATCCCAATAGCCCTACAAAGTTTACCTAATGAATAAGAGCTATGACCAGGAATAGATTTTCGGGCCATTCTTACCGTGTCAAGCCTTGGGGCATGGAAGTTAAAACCAAGTTGTTGAAATTCGTGTCTTACAAAACCATAATCGAAATTGACATTATGCGCCACAAAAGTTTTCCCTTCTAGTAGCAATACAATTTCTTTTGCTACTTCATAAAATTTAGGAGCATTGTTCACCATCTCATTGGTAATACCGGTGAGCATGGTAATATTAGAAGGAATGGCACGTTCCGGATTAATAAGTGAGCTAAACTGACTTAATATTTGATATCCATCAGTAATATAGATGGCTATTTCAATAATCCGCTCATACTGGGGTCTTCCGCCAGTAGTTTCTACATCAATGATGGCATACACAATCCGTAGTCATTTAGAATTTACTACATATGTATTACTTCGCCATATGCATCAGCACAGGCTTCCATAATGGCTTCGCTCATGGTAGGGTGAGGGTGCACTGTTTTAATGATCTCATGCCCTGTAGTTTCTAATTTTCGAGCAGTTACTACGGCTGCAATCATTTCGGTAACATTGGCACCAATTAAGTGAGCACCAAGCCACTCGCCATATTTAGCATCAAAAATTACTTTTACAAAACCATCATTGGTACCAGCAGCACTGGCCTTACCAGAAGCTGAAAAAGGAAACTTTCCAACTTTAATTTCAATACCTGCTTCGCGGGCTGCCTTCTCGGTCATGCCAACTGATGCTATTTCGGGCGAACAGTATGTGCAACCAGGGATGTTTTTATAATCAATCGGTTCTACATGAAGCCCTGCTATTTTTTCAACGCAAGTAATTGCTTCGTGCGAGGCCACATGAGCCAAGGCAGGTCCTCTAACAATATCGCCAATGGCATAGTATCCTGGAAGGTTTGTTTGGTAAAAGTCGTTAATTATAATTTTTCCTTTATCAGTAGCTATACCGCATTCTTCTAAGCCTATTCCTTCAATATTAGTAGCTATACCTACTGCCGATAATACTACATCGCAACTTATTTTTTCTTCTCCCTTAGCTGTTTTCACCGTTACTGTGCATCCAGGTCCAGTGGTATCTACTTTTTCTACGCTACTGTTGGTCATAATGGTGATGCCAGATTTTTTGAAGCTACGCTCTAATGCTTTTGAAACTTCTTCATCTTCCACAGGAACTATGTTAGGTAAATATTCAACAACTGTTACCTTGGTACCGATGCTATTATAAAAATAGGCAAATTCAACACCGATGGCACCACTACCCACTACCACCATTGATTTTGGTTGCTGTGACATTACCATTGCTTCACGATAGCCAATTATTTTTTTTCGATCTTGTGGTAGGTTGGGTAATTCGCGCGATCTTGCCCCTGTGGCTATGATAATATGTTTGGCATCATAAGTAATAGTCTTACCGTCATTGGTCACTTCCACTTTTTTTCCAGGCTTCACTTTCCCTAATCCAGTAAGAATTTCAATTTTATTTTTCTTCATTAAAAATTGTACACCCTTGCTCATTTTATCGGCAACACCTCGACTGCGCTTAATAACAGCGGTAAAATCAACTTCTGGGTTGGTAGCCTTTAATCCATAATCTTGAACATGTCGCAAGTATTCAAATACTTGGGCACTTTTCAGAAGTGCTTTGGTAGGAATACAGCCCCAATTGAGGCATACGCCCCCTAATTCTGCTTTTTCTACTACAGCGGTTTTGAATCCAAGCTGTGAGGCTCTAATGGCAGCCACATATCCTCCTGGGCCACTGCCTATGACTATAACATCGTAATTCATAATGTTTTTAGAATTTTATGATAATATATTAGTTTTATTAATTAACCATTCATTGAAATCAGAAACTCTTCATTTGATTTGGTTCCTTTGATATTTTGAAGCACTGTTTCCATTGCTTCTTGTGGGTTCATGTCTGCTAGATGATTGCGCAGGATCCACATTTTTTGAAGAATATCTTTTTCTTGTAGCAGATCCTCTCTTCTGGTACTGGATGCAACCAAGTCTATGGCAGGATAGATTCGTTTATTAGCCAATTTTCTATCAAGTTGCAATTCCATATTTCCTGTTCCTTTAAATTCTTCAAAGATTACCTCATCCATTCTTGATCCAGTATCGATAAGTGCTGTAGCAATGATGGTAAGGCTACCGCCATTTTCAATTTTTCTAGCTGATCCAAAGAATCGTTTAGGTTTGTGTAGCGCATTGGCTTCCACCCCTCCACTTAATACTTTTCCTGAAGCCGGTGCTACTGTATTATAGGCCCTAGCTAATCGGGTTATGCTATCCAACAAGATTACCACATCATGTCCGCACTCAGTAAGACGTTTGGCTTTTTCCAACACAATATTAGCAATTTTTACATGTCTTTCGGCCGGCTCGTCAAAAGTGCTAGAAATTACTTCAGCTCTTACACTTCGGGCCATATCGGTTACTTCTTCCGGACGCTCGTCAATAAGGAGTATAATAAGGTAAACCTCTGGGTGATTGGCTGCTATTGCGTTTGCCACATCTTTGAGAAGCATGGTTTTTCCCGTTTTGGGTTGAGCCACAATGAGCCCACGCTGGCCTTTGCCTATGGGTGTAAATAAATCCATGATTCGGGTACTCATGCTTGATTTATCGCCCCCTAGATTTAGTTTTTCTTTTGGAAATAGGGGTGTGAGGTAATCGAAATGAACTCTATCCCTAACCACTGCAGTTTCTTTACCATTGATCAAATCTACTTTTACCAGTGGAAAATATTTTTCGCCTTCGCGTGGCGGGCGCACACCGCCTTTTACGGTATCTCCTGTTTTAAGGCCAAACATTTTTATCTGCGATTGGCTTACATAAATATCGTCAGGCGAGGTGAGGTAATTAAAGTCTGAAGATCTTAAAAATCCAAAACCATCAGGCATGGTTTCTAAAACGCCTTCTGTGGCTATAATTGTATCTGGGTCAAATGCCGATTCGGCATTTTGGTTTTGATGTTGTTGGTTTTGATGATGGTGGTTATGGTTGCTATTGCTATTGCTATTGTTGTTGTTATTATTATTAGAGTGTTGGTTATGCTGATTGAATTTGCGAGGTTTTTGGAAGCGATCGTGGTCCGTATTTACAGTTGGTGGGGCAGGTGTAGAATGGGCTGTAGCAGGTGGTATTACCTCAGCCGTATCGGCTTTTTTTCCTGCATTATCATGCTCTTTTATTTTTTCTACAACTGGTTGCACCGGTATGTCCACTGGAGTGGCCACCCCCACAGCTACACGCTTTCTTCTAGACTTTGCAGCATCCGCCTGGTCTGATTCTTTTTCTTTCTTTTCCTTTTTTTCTTCTACTTGAATTGCCTGGGGTTCCTTAAAAGTTTTTTTACTATCAACAGTGGCTCTTATGGCGTTACTTTCTTGTGGATTGAGCGCTTGCTGATCAAGGATTTTATAGATGAGTTCTTGTTTTCTGAATTCATCATAATTTTCAATTTTCATTAGGCGGGCAATCTCTTTGAGTTCGCTCACGAGTTTGTCATTCAATTCAAGAATATCGTACATAACAATGGAATTTTTCACTACAAAGGAATTGTAGTTCAATAATTAATTATAAGGGGTTAGATTTAATAAAGCGTAAATTCAGAAACTTTTAGGAAAATAAATCGGGAAGTTGCTCTTACAAAATGAACTTCGAACCGGTTAATTTGAGCTACAATGTTAAGCTCTTTTTATATGAAAAGCAAAATTTATCTGACTATTGTAAGGAAATTATGAACAGAAAGCACTTAAAATCGCAGCAATCAAACCTTTTGGCTTTTTTCAAGAATTATTTTGATGGCCTTTTCATAGATCACATTGGTGAGGGGTTTTTCAAAAATGCCCAATGCATAGGGATCGTCATGGGCAGCCTGTTTATCGCCATCATCAAAGCTGCTGCTAAGCATGAATACTTTGCAATAATTGCGAACCATCTCTGGTAAAGATCTGTAAGCCTCTAAAAATTCGAATCCATTCATCAATGGCATGTGGATGTCAAGTAAAATCAAGTCGGGAAGTTGTGTTGTATCACTTGAATACTGGTTCAGATAGGCTAATGCATCTTCTGCATCCAGCATTTCAATCACAGATTCGGCTGCGCCCATTTTTTTAATTACCCGTGTTTGAATGTATAGATCTTCAGGGGTATCATCTATGAGCATTATTTTTTTAAAGGTCGTCTGGTTCATCGCAGTATATGGTGTTATAACATATATTATTTAAATCGGTTTCATTTTATTATTTAAATACAAAAGAATAGTCTTTTATTATGTAACGCTAACTGTTACATGGAATTCATATTTTGTTTAAAAACGCACCATCTGCACAATTTGTGTAAGAAATTTATATTTTTTCCTAATCATTAAAACGGAATTTCAGTAAAGCTGATAGAAGATTTTATATTATTTAAACCAAGGTATTTATTTTCTATGGCAGCAACCATCAATACCGATAAATATGACCAAAAAATAAATATGGGCAACAGAATTTTTGTTGGCTATGTTTGTTCGTTGTTACTGGGCATGTATTTTTTAATTGATTATTCGTTAGACAGTACATCAAAGCGAATAGCATTGGGGCAGCATGCTATTGAAAGCAATCACAAGTTACGCATGCTTCAGCAACTAGAAGCGTATGCCTTTGAGCACAAGCGGCTGGTGCTTGATTATCCGGCATTGAACAGCGAATCAAAAAAGAATCAGTCATTATATGAAATTAGGCAGAAGGCCTTCACCATCAAGGTACAGATTGCTAAGCTGAGCGGTATTTTTACTGATGAAAAGGAGTCTGAATTCATCCATCAAATAGCTCGATGCAATCTAGCTCAGCAATATTTTAAGGATTTTAAAGATTATGATGAGTTGAGGTTATTGGTTGAGCAAATTCACCCAGTTAAATTTAGAAATAGCTTTACAGTATTTAAAACAGAGATAACGGAACTTGCTTATCTGGAAGGCAAGCAGATAGATACTGCCTTGGTCAGTGGCAATCACACCCTTAAGGCCGAACAAAGAAACCTAACCATCTTAATTATCTGTGGGGTGCTGGTGGCCATCATCTTTGCATATGCAGCGCTTTCATTAAACAAAAGGTCCATTACTACTAATAAAAAATTGCGCATGGCTTTGGGAGAAAAAGAAGATGCACAAAAGTTGGCTAGCGATAATGAGATTTATGTTTCATCCTTGCTTGAAGCTGCTCCTGATGCCATCATTAATTTTAATCAGGATGGTAGTATTATCTATGCCAATCAACAAGCGAGTAACATGCTCAAATTTGAAAAGGAAAAAATCCTTTCAAGCAATGTTACAGATTTTATGAAGTTTGATGTTGGGGAGTTGTATGCAGCCATGCAACAGCGAGCCCTCCAACAGAAGGCGCATAAAGTGGTCAATTTAAAATTAAAGAATGCAGCACAGCAGTGGGTTGATACGGAAATTAGCTTAAGCTTGATTAATAATAGTCAGAATTGTTTTATTGTATGCATCATACGAGACATTACTGAACGCGAACAAGCGCGCATTAAGCTTAAGGCTCAATATCAGGAGCTTAAGAAGGTAAATAAAGAGCTTGACCGGTTTTTATATAGTACCTCTCATGATTTGCGTTCTCCTGTGGCATCCATTATTGGGCTCATTAATTTTATTGAGGAAGATTCTAAAGAGCAAGAAACATTGATGCATGTAGGCATGATCAGAAAAAGGATAATAGGGATGGATACTATATTAAGAAACATGGTTCACTTTATCAATGCTAAGGACGCTGCGGTGAATAAAGAGCAAAATTTACTTTCTATCGTTAACAAGGCAGTAAATGAAAGTAAGGAAAATTTGCAAAGTAGCATACCCGTAGATATTCAATGTGAAGAGGACATTACCCTACAAGTCGATGGCAAAAAATTGGGAATTGTATTATCCAATTTGATCAACAATGCTATCAAATTTTCTTCTAAAGAAGATTCACCGGTGCTCATCAGCTGTGTGCAGCAACAGCAGCAAGTAGCGATAAAAATTACGGATGCAGGTGATGGTATAGACCCTGACTTAAAACCAATGTTAGGAACCATGTTTGCCAAAGGGAAGGGGCTGAAAGCCGGTGCAGGATTAGGACTGTATGTAGCACTCGAAATTTTAGAACAGCTGGGAGGAAAGATTCAGTTTGCCTCTTCATCGAGTGGTACCATCGTTACGCTTACCTTCGATCAGGAAGTATCAAAAAGGGTTCTTGCAGCTTAAATCTTATAAAGATTTGCAGCTATTTTTTCGGTAAGTGCTTTGGGTACCCAATAAGTCATTGCCACTGAAATTTTATTTATCCAACCTGGGATTACTTCATTTTTTTTTGTTAGCATACTTTTTACACCAAATGCTGCTACAGCTTCCATGGACATGCTAAATTGATTGGCACGTTTCACCAATAGTGGGTGTTTCATTCCGGCTCTGTCCATAAAGCCTGTTTTGGTGGCTCCTGGACTGAGGGTAGTAACACTTACATTAGAATCGGCAAGTTCCTTTCTTAATCCTCTTGAAAATACCAGCATGAAACTTTTTGTGGCAGCATAAATACTTAAGGTTGGTACAGCCTGATAAGCAGCTGTGCTCGCTACATTGAGAATATAGGCTTGTGGTTGTTGCTTTAAAATGGGTAGAAGAGCATGGGTAATTTTTACTGGCACCACCATGTTTAAATGCATCATATTTTCTTGTGCTGATAAGGGGAGGTTTTCAAACGTTCCCCAGAGGCCATACCCTGCATTGTTAACCAGCACTGTGGGAGTGATCTGGTTTTCTTGGATGAATTCTGTAATCTTACTCATAGCATTGGGTTGTGTAAGGTCCAAGGCCAATGTAAAAGCTTGAATTTGAAATTTACTAAGATCGTTTTTTACGGCTAATAATTTGGTTTCACTTCTGGCAATCAACAATAGCGAAAAGCCACGCTGCGCTAATTCAATAGCTATGGCAGCCCCAATACCTTGGCTTGCCCCGGTTACAATGGCAAATGGATGGTTCATAAAATTAGATTTATATATTTTTTAAAAAGTATTGGATCACTGCCCAGGTTGCTACCTAAACATAGCTATAGTAGTGCAAGGCAGTAATTGGAAATGATGATGCGCTGCTAAATTATTTAACTAGTTTTTGGAAATGGTGGTATATGGGAGTAGCGCTTTGATCGTCTTTAGGCATGTATTTTCCTACTATAATGGGTATGTACATTACTCTTCTTTTGCTCTTGATACCCATATGAGGCGAAACTGCCACACGGTGCCATATTCTTCCATCGTGTATCACCAAATCACCTGCTTTGGCATCTACCAACATTTCATTTGGATCTTCTTCATTATTCATAAAATATGCTTTTTTGAAAAGCATGTTGAATAAGTTTTGTTTATGTGTTCCTGGGATGATTCTTAGACCGCCCTTATCACTACCGCTTTCATCCAGATATAGGCCAACGTTGAGCATGGGCATTATTTTTTTTCCATAAAACACATCGCGCATACTATCTGTGTGCCAGCCCATCTGTCGGAAATTACTGTTGGTGGTATTCACATAGTGATTGAGAACTACACCATCCTTTTCATTTTCGGCAATGCGCGCCCCTTCCGGCATCAAAGCTTTGAGGGCTTGCAATCGAGGGTGGTTAACAAATTCACGTACTGCTCCACTGTATTGCGATGTAAATGGAAAGCGGTGCACTATGGGACGACCATTCTCATCAATGCCATATTTTACCGGTACTCCATTTATTTTTTTTATTCCATCGCTAATCCATTTGTTCTGAACATCTTCCGTGCTTCTAATAATAGCATCTACCTCTTCAGTTGAAATTACTCCGGTGAAGTGGATAAATCCATTTTTATTAAAAAAGGTAATTTGTTCTTCGGTTAATTGCTCCCCTAGTGTAAATTTTTGATAACTTCTTTGATTCATATAGTAGATAAAATTTAAAACTGTATGCATGGGCAATTGTGAGCTTGCTTCATGCTAAAATGAACGAGTAGTAATGATACCTTAACGACAAATATAAAAATATCTTTAAATCGCACCAACTTTCTAATAATGCAATTATAAACAACTTATCCTTTTAATTTAAGCAATTTTGAAGAAAAATAGATACTGAATATGGTTCCCACACCCAGCTGCGATGCTACCTTCAATTCGAGGTTTAAAAACGTTGCTATCTTTTTTACAATGGGCAATCCTATTCCATAGCTATTTTCATCATCGGGTCTAAATCTTTTAAAACGCTCAAATATTTGAGAAAGATTTTTTTCTTCTATGCCACAGCCAGTGTCTTTCACGGTTACCACTATGAAATCATCCTGCTTGTGGGCCGTTATGTTGATCTTTCCATCCCTTACATTGTATTTAAGTGCATTGGAGATGATGTTAAAAAACAAAGTGTGTATCAGGGTTTTATTGGATTCATGAAGTAGTAGTGCTTCTATTTCCCAATCCATGGTGATGGTTAAATTTTTTTGTTCAATTTTATCTTCTAACTCCAAGAGCACCTCGGCAACACTCAATTTTAAATCCACTATTTCATTTTTCAAAAACTGTTCATTATCTATTTTAGAAATGTAAAGCAGTGCCTTTACCACCTTGGTAAGTCGCAACAGGGTTTTTTGCATTTCTACCAATTTCATGGCTGTTTCATCGTCCATTTGCCCATCTGACATGCAGTTTTCTATTTTATTCTGAAGAATAGAGATGGGAGTTAACAGTTCATGCGATACATTCATGATAAAATCGCGCTCTAGCTGAAACGCATCTTGTACCTTTTGCATCATTTCATTAATGCTATCGTCCAAGTATTTAAACTCAAAGGTTTGGGTGTTTATAGGTGCTTTGTTAAATGTATTCGGGTGTTGAATTCCTTGCAACTTTCTGTTTACG
>JBDKJS010000162.1:0-23418 GCA_039806065.1 Bacteroidota bacterium
AAAAGCAATCAACAAAATTATGTAGACCAGGTAATTAGATCTAATAGTGATGAAGAATATGCAAAACTATGGCTTGAAGACATGATATTCAGAGGTACCACCTATCAGCACACTATTGCAGGTACATCTACTTCAGTTAAAAGTATCACACTTGATGATGTTAAAAACCACTATAAAAAGTACTTTACAAATGGAAACGTTACGGTGGGTATTGCAGGTTCCTTTACTGAAAAATTTAAATCTACCCTACTTACAAACATAAGTAACTTGCCAAGCAAAACTTTTGACTTAACCCCTTCGCCTAAAGGAAACATTCCGACTGGGTTGAATGTGGAAATTATTTCAAAGGAGGGTGCACTAGGATCTGCAATAAGTGCTGGCTTTCCAATGGCCGTAACGAGATCAAATGATGAGTTTGCTGCACTTATAATTGCCAATAGTTGGCTTGGTGAGCACAGAAAATCCTACTCAAAACTATATCAAAAAATTAGAGAGGCTCGCAGCATGAACTATGGCGATTACACTTATATTGAATGGTATAAAAATGGCGGAGGTAATATGTTACCACCGTTTGGTACTCCTAGAAAAAGTAACTATTTCAGTATTTGGGTAAGACCGGTACAAACAGCTGAAAGCTTAAAAAATCAATATGAGGAATTGAAAGATATAAAAACAGGGCATGCACATTTTGCACTGCGTATGGTGATGAAGGAAATGGATGCACTGATCAACAATGGAATGACACAACAAGCATTTGAAGAAACTAGAAATTTTTTAAGTAGCTACATGAAACTTTACCAACAAAACCTTGCCTCACAATTAGGATATCGAATGGATGCACATTTCTATGGCAGGAAAGATTATATTGGGGAAATGATTGCACTGTTCGGTAAACTTACATTGGAAGATGTAAACAGAACAATTAAAAAATACTGGCAAACTAAAAACATGCACATAGCCATAGTTACAGATGTACAAGAGGCAACTGCCCTTCGAGAAAGCTTCCTCACTGGAGCCATATCACCAATGAGCTACAGTAATGGATTGAAAAACGTTTTAAATCCTGCCATATTGGAAGAAGATAAAATTGTAGAGAGGTATCCTCTTCCGATAAAAACAGTAAACATTATTCCCAACGCTGAAACTTTTAAAATTAATAAAGCAGAAGGGGGCTTGAAAATAATTAAATAATTATCAATTTTTTTACAAAACTAAACCCCAATGATTATTATCACTGGGGTTTTATTATTTAGCAACAAAAGCTAATCCCTGCTATACTTTTCCGGAATGGTAAAAGAGAAATTTTGAGGCTCGCCCGTGGTAACCTTAGAATAATTTATATTAATTAGCATTTGTTTCTCATCACGCACATTAATTTTACATTGCATGGGCATCAAAGTGTTTTGAATGGATTTAAAAGTGCTATAGTTAATCTCCAGATTTCGCGAAAACCTGTTATCCTCTACAATTGTTTTCACTACCCGATAATTAGTGTCAATATAAAAATCTTGAATCAAAGGCTTTGAGAGGTCTTTTTCTTCTAGCGCTCTTTTCACTTGTCTTTTATTTAAGCTGCTTAAAATATACAAGGGGGCTTCTTCATAGACTGATTTGAGCTTATCATTTTTAAGGCAATTGAAATAATTTCCACAAAGCAAAGCCTGAACCATGTAAAAATCCACAGGAGTTTTTAAAAAGTCTTCTAGATAGGAGTAATCTCGTCTAATATATTTTTTATGAAGTTTATCAAGGATACTAATACTATCCTTTGTAATTAATAATCTTGCAAATTCAATTCCCAAGATAGGAGTTATAGATATCCATATCACGCTATCTTTCTTTGCCCTAATATTCACATCGAAACTCACTTCTTCTTCTCCCTCTGTTTTAAACGCTACATCTGCCTTAGCTTGCAACCAAGTATAATTAAAAGAAGCTGATTGCATTTTCTCAAATAAAGCTATCACAGGCTCTGTCTTTAATTTTACCTCTTCGGTAATTACAGGTGAGTTTATTTTTTGAGAAGGCTTACAGGCTGAACAAAGTATTATGAAGGTCATCAAGATAATACCTGTGCATTTACCAACTTGGTTTAATTGAAATAGATAATTACTCAATTACTTTTTTAAGTTTAATTTTTTCATCAATAAATTCGCTTAAACCATCACCTGCTATCTTGGCTCTTTGCCAATACTCGAGTGCCTTTTCTACATTACCTAGCTTGAAAAGTACATCAGCATAATGTTCGAGCACCGCACCGCTCTGTGGATCGCCTCCACTCAAGGCTTTTTCTATCCATGATTTTGCCTCATTATATCTAGTCATTTTATAAAGTATCCACCCATAGGTGTCTTGAAATGAAGCACTGTTAGGTTCTATGGTTAATGATTTAAGAGAAAGCGTTTCAGCAAGTTCTAGCTTTTCATTTCTAATGGATAAATAATAAGCATAATTATTCATCACATATGCATTGGAAGAGTCAATGTTAAGAGCCTTATCATAGCTAGAATCAGAAAGATCGAAATTTTTTAATTCTTGATAAGCATCACCTAATAGTGCATAGATTTGGCTAAGCAATTGATTATTGTCAACCACAAGTTTTACCGCTGCATTCAGAGGTGCAATGGCCTTATCAAACCTTTTAAGTTGCGAGTGAGCTATCCCATTAAAATAAAAAGGCAATGCTTGTTCTGGAAAATCGTCTATAGCTTTCTGAGAAATATGGGTTAGGGTATCCCAAGCTTTAAGATCAGCCGTGAGCAATAACATTTGCGAAATTACACTATAATCATTTACACCTAAGGCAACAGCTTGCTCATAATTTTGAAAGGCTTTGATGAGTTTTTTGTCAATACTTAAAAAATCTCCATGAACAGCAAACGCTCGCCCTTCAGAGGGGTGAGCTTCTATCATTAATTGCGAGAGCGCCAATGCCTGAGTAATCATCTCAGGATTCGTTTCAATGATTACATAATAAGAACTTAAGATTCCAATTTTGGTTTCGACATCCAAATCTCTGTTTGTGAATGCAGCTTTAAGTGCTTCGAAAGATTTATCATTATCCCCATTATTCCGATAATAATTAGCTAGCGATAAATTTATAAATGGATTATTTGGATCAAACTCACCTATTCTATTCAGGGTTTCTAATGCCTTTTCCTTTTGACCGATGGATTCATAAAATTCAGCCAGTGTGGCAAGCATTTGAGCGTCTTTGGGATTATCCTTTAAATAGACAATTAATTCTTCTTCAGCTTTTTCATTTTTACTTATTCTCTGGTAAATTTTAAATTTAGAAAGCGTCAATTCTTTGCTTGCTCCTTCTAGCTGCTGTAGTTGGTCATAAACCTTTACTGCATCTGATGGTTTATTTGCCAATAGCAAGGATGCAGCCCATTCATAGTAATAATCATAATTTTTAGGATTTGATTTTACCAGTTGTTCACCAATGAAGGCAGCATCATCATACTTTCCGTTTTTTTGATTCACTTCCATTAAGCTAAGGGCATACCATGGATTGGAGGGGTCAATTTTATAAGCACTTTTTGCAAAGTATAATGCATCAACTGCATTTTTTTGCTGCATATAAATATTGCTCAATTCATAGTGGGCTGCTGCATTAGTTGGATCTTTTCTTATGACATCAGCAAAAAGTGATGCTGCATTTGAATAATTCCCAATTATTTTTTCCTTGTTCGCATTAAAAAAAACAACTGTAACATCTGCTCTTTCACTTTCTGTAAGTTGATCTTGTTTGGTGCCTTTGATGGCTACGGTACTTTTTTGAGCTCCACCGCATGCCACCAAAATGACAAGAGCAAAGGCAGCCTTTATGTATTTTATTTGAACTTTCATTTATCAAGCATGTGTAGAATAATCGCTAATGCTTAGTTCCTTAGCTTTGCCTTTAATTACAGTATGGCTACCAATCATAGAATTATCAATAATAGATTGCTCTACTCTTGCGTGATATTGAACGATAGAATTCTTTATAATCGAGTTTTTTATTTTTGAGTAGGGTCCAATACTAACGTGGGGTCCAATTACAGAATCAACTATTTCGGCACCTTCACCTATGTAGCATGGTTCTATTATTACACTGTTTACTCGCTTTACATCAGCTGCTATTAATTTTTCTGTTTTATGATGTTCTAGTACTCTTTGGTTGGTATAAACAGTAGCGTCTTTATTACCACAATCGAGCCACTCAATCACTTTACCAGGAACAAATTTGGTACCCTTTCGCTTCATGTTTTCAAGAGCGTTGGTGAGTTGATATTCGCCTTTTTCTTTTATATCATTATCGAGTAAGTATTGTAATTCACTTTTTAAGTAATCACCATCTTTAAAATAATAGATTCCAATGATTGCTAAATCACTAACAAATTCAACTGGTTTTTCTACAAAATCAGTTATATGTCCTTGATCATTAACTTTTACTACACCAAAAGCTCTAGGGTCGTCAATTTTATTTACCCAAATAACACCATCATTATTTTCATCCATCGTAAAGTCGGCACGAAATAAAGTATCAGCAAAAGCTACTATGGTTTTTCCACCCAAAACATCCTTAGCGCACATAATGGCATGTGCTGTACCTAGCGGCTCATCTTGATAAAATATATGACCTTTGGCACCTAAATTTTCAGCCACTGATTTAAGCTTATCTTCTGTTTCCTTTCCAAAATGTCCAATAACATAAGCTATATCGGTCACTTTTTCGCTACACACTTTTATGATATCTTCTACTAACCACTGCACAATTGGTTTTCCGGCTACGGGAATGAGAGGTTTAGGAACGGTGAGTGTGTGAGGGCGCATTCTCTTGCCCATTCCAGCCATAGGTACTATAATTTTCATAAATTTAAGGTAAGATGTACTTGATAATTATAATTTAGTTTGTTGTATTGTTATTTTCCTGTGGAACCAAATCCATTGGCTCCTCTTTCGGTTTCGATCAGATCTTCAGTATCTTTCCAACTAATCTGTTTATAGGGTGCTACTACCATTTGAGCTATTCTATCCCCATTGTTGATGGTAAAAGAATCTGTGCTCAGGTTTATGAGTATCACCCCTATTTCGCCTCTGTAATCTGCATCAATTGTTCCTGGTGCGTTAAGTACTGTTATGCCATTTTTTGCAGCCAAGCCACTTCTGGGTCTTATCTGAGCTTCGGTACCTGCAGGCAGTTCAATGAATAGACCTGTGCCTATTACTTTTCGTTCCATGGGAAGTAGGGTGATGGGCTTATCTATAGATGCACGAAGATCAAGACCTGCTGATTGTTGGGTCTGGTAATTAGGCAATTCAAATCCAGACAGGTTTTTAACTTTGACAATCATTTTGAATCGTTTCTTTTCTTTATTTGATTTACAAAGCTAACAATTTTAGATCGCTCTTGTAACAAAGTAAAGGCTATAAAAGCTAACATTAATAAGGTGCTAATGCCCATTTGAATAGTATGGCTACAGGGCCATAACCTAAACAATAGTATAGACAAAAAATAAATCCCTAGGGCCAGACCCAAGTTTTTAATAAAAGCCCAAACTTGATAGGGTACGTTGAAATGCTTTTGCCCCATAATAAATGAATAGACCATCATACTGCCATAGCAAATTAAGGTTGCCCAGGCTGCACCCACATATCCAAGCCATGGAACCAATGCTGCATTAAATAATATGGTAATTACTGCACCTACTATACTAAAGTAAGCCCCCCATTTGGTGGCACCACTCAGTCTGTACCAAACACTTAAGTTATAATAAATTCCTAAAAATAAATTTGCTATCAATAAAATTGGCACCACCTCTAATCCGGTATAAAATCTCTCACCAATTAACTTTTTAAATATTGGCAAATATAACATTACCAACAAAAAAATTAGACAACAAATAATAACAAAGTAGTGCATCACAAGCGCGAACACTTTCTTTGCTTCAGGCTTTTTATCTTGAGAAAAATAAAAGGGGTCAGCTGCATATCTAAAAGTTTGAACAAACAGGGTCATTAACATACTCAGCTTATAACACGCGCCATAAATACCTAATTCAGTAAGTGCATTCGAGGTGCTAGGTAAAAATATAGGCAGTAAAATTCTATCAAGCGTTTCATTGATCATTCCAGCAAAGCCTGCAATCATTAGAGGCCATGAATAGGCCAGCATTTCGCGCCAAAGTTTTTTATCAAAATTTAATTTAACTTTTAATAGCTCTGGTAACAACAGTAACACTGTCACTACACTTGCAATCATATTTACAATAAACACATATCCCACCCCAATATTAGAATTATACACTGCTTTAATAAAATCAGATGATGTCTCGTACTGAGGGCAAATGACCAAAAAAAACAAATTGAGTAATACATTGATAGATATGTTTACCATTCGAATGGACACAAAGCGCAAGGCACGTTGTTGTTGCCTAAGTAGAGCAAAAGGCAATGCAGAAATTGCATCAGCCGCTAATACCACTGCAAAACACTGAATGTAATAAGGCAATACCGGTGCTTGACTATCGATGGTAAAACTAACAGCAATAGCATTAGAAAAATACAGAATACCGCTGCAATAAATCAAACTAGTAAAGCAAAGGCTAATTAAGGCGGTGCTATACACTTGAATTTTATTGGCATTAGAATGGCTAAACTTAAAAAAAGCCGTTTCAAGACCATAAGTAAAAACAATATTCAAAAATGCTACAATGGCAAAAAGCTGTGTGACAATACCATAATCACCCTCACTGAAGACCCTTGTGTAAAGCGGCACCAATAAATAATTAAGTAACCGGCCAATAATGGAACTAATACCATAAATGGCTGTTTGAGAAGCTAATTTTTTAAGACCAGACAAATTGAATCCTTATTTTAAAGCAGGTAGTAAAGTGTGCAATAAACTTAAAAACGAGGTATTACAGCTATAATTGAATAATACTTTCAAACAGTAACACTTTCAAGAAGATTACAATAAAACTGGCCCAATGTTAAATTAATATTAATTTTTAGATTGCCAAGAATAAGCTTGTGTTAACATTGTATTCACAAGGGTTGAATTGCTTTACAAGGGTCAAAAAATGCGCTTTATTTGCAGTCAAAATTAAAATCACATGTCAACTAACAGCATCTTCCAGTATTTCGTACCCAAAGACAGAAAATTTTTTCCTTTATTTGAGCAAATCAGTAAAAATGCTAACAACATTGCTAAAACCATGTATGAGGCACTAACAGTAACACCTGATAAGCGTGGTCCACATCTTCGTCAAATTGAAAAACTAGAACATGTAGGGGATGAATTAACCCATCAAGTATTTTCAGAAGTGAGTACAACCTTCATCACACCATTCGATAGAGAAGATATACAACGCTTGGCATCAGCTATTGATGATGTGGCCGACCATTTGCATGGCGCCTCAAAACGGTTGGAATTATACAATATCACAGAGATTCACCCAGCTATGATCAAGTTGACCGAGCTGTGTATCGATGGAACGCGTGAATTAGATAAAGCAGTGCAAGCGCTTAGAAGCATGCGAAACTTAGGACAAATTCGGGAAGCATTGGTAGCAATTAATTCTATTGAAAACCATGCTGACGATATTTTTGACAACGCAGTTGCAAGATTGTTTGAAGATGAAAAAGATGCAATTAAACTTATTAAAACAAAAGAAATTCTTCAAGCACTAGAAACTGCAACAGACAAATGTGAAGATGCAGCTAACGTAATAGAATCTGTAATTGTAAAATTTGCTTAACCCCTAATCAAAAGGAAAAAAAATGTTGACACTCCTAATAGTGGTTATTATACTAGCAATAGCCTTCGATTTTATAAATGGATTTCACGATGCAGCCAATAGTATTGCAACCATTGTTTCAACCAAAGTACTTTCTCCCCTATCGGCAGTTATTTGGGCAGCAGCATTTAATGTACTGGCGTTTTGGTTATTTGACTTAAAAGTAGCCGATACCGTTGCAAAAACTGTCAAGACCGAAGTGATCACTATGGAAGTGATCATTTGTGGTTTAAGTGGAGCTATTATTTGGAATCTAATTACGTGGTGGTTGGGCATACCTAGTAGTTCTTCACACACACTTATAGGGGGTTTTGCTGGTGCAGCCATAGCACATGCTGGTACCATTGAAGTAGTAAAGTTTGAAAAAGTAGCACCGGTTATTTATTTCATCCCATTGGCACCATTAATAGGTATGCTAGTAAGTTATACCATTTCCGTGCTGATGATGAACCTACTACGAAATGCTAATCCTTATAAAGTAGATAAATATTTTAGAGGCCTCCAGTTAATATCCAGTGCTGCCTTTAGCATTGGTCATGGAGGTAATGATGCTCAGAAAGTGATGGGAATCATGTCAGCAGCATTGATCATTTTCAGTGCTCATATGGCTTCACAAGGTATGGCTATTCCTGAATGGGCCATGGTTGAACAAACCCTAGATGCAAAAGGAAAAATGGTAATAGCCGGCATTCCTTGGTGGGTAGAAGCGAGCTGTTATACAGCCATTGGATTAGGCACTTTAATGGGGGGTTGGCGAATAGTTAAAACGATGGGTAGTAAAATTACCAAACTTACACCTTTTGAAGGATTTGCTGCCGAAGCTGCTGGTGCCGCCACATTGTTTGGCACGGCTGGCCTAGGAATCCCGGTAAGTACTACTCATACTATCACAGGATCAATTATTGGTGTTGGGGTAGTAAAAAGAGTTTCAGCTGTACGTTGGGGAGTGACTATAAAATTAATTTGGGCATGGGTACTTACCATTCCAGTAAGTGCCTTATTTAGCGCAATAGTTTATTATATATATAAATCCGTAGCATAATATCAAAATTCTTCAATTTAAAACCGATGAAATTCCTTCATCGGTTTTTTTTACGTGAGTATTTTTTATGTTCAACAGGATATTGATACATTTCACCAAATATCCAATCTCCAATCAAAATTAAAAAATACTTTGTGGGCTCATTCAACTCATCCAAACCATGAAAGAAATCGTCATTTTTTCTATTTTATTTTTATCGTTCACTGCTTCTTTAAGCCAAACAACCAATGACGAACACCGGGGCCTTTATCTTGATTACTTCGCAAAAAGCATTCCTGGCCAAAGCAGTGTTTATGATCCTATATTCTCCGTACTTGGTGCCGATGAAAATAAGGATGGCATTTTTGAAAAAGAAGATGCCCTCTTACGATATGCATCAGAAAATCATATCACTTACTTAACTTGTTATGATATGAATAGAATACTGGGAACAAGTACCACCTGTTGGAATGAAAACACCAAACGATATGAAAAACTAGAAGAACATTTTTGTCGTTTTTCAACTAAAGCTAAAAATGAGTATTGTATTACACAAATAGGTGTAGCTGCTGGTGGACCAAGAACTTACGATAGTGTGTTCACCTACTTGGAGAGGTGGCCACTTACAGAACGTTTTGAACCCAAAGATCCTTCAGTAAGGCATCCTCATGTGATGGAAGCAATCCAATTTGCCAATGATGACCATACGGGCGATGAGGTAAAACAACAAGCTGCAGAGCGAATCAAATTTTTTCTCAGAGCTACTGAATTCAATGCGTGCAACCGCTGTGAAGCCGATATTGATGTATTGAATACTGAGTTCGAATTTTGGGGTGACTGTTCAAATTTAATAGACGATTATATAACACTTGTAGATAGACTTGATTTTATAAAACAACAATATAATGCACTGCACCCTAACAATCCAATCATTAGCGAAGCCTACCTAAGCTTTTTAGGTAACTGTACCACCCCCCTTACCAAGCAGCAAGTGGTCCAATATATGGATGGTTGTAAAAACTGTGCCCCCTGTTCTAGCTGTAGCAACCCCCATACACGCAAAATTGACCGCAGCCTCCAAACTTTTCTTTCTCCCAATCCACTATTCTACACCGGCTTTGGTGACGTTACCTCATTTGAAGATAGTACCACTGAAGACAGCTCTGATGTGCACGCCTTACTTTATTCGACCAGTGCTGCAGGTGGTTCTACTTTTGACTACTTGGGCTATTGGTTTCCACAGAGTCCTAACAATACTATTTTCTATGCTGAAGAGTTATGGCATGACTACTGGAATCAAAGTGGTACAGCACATGGACAGGCTCGTCAAAACATAGTAAAAGCAGGTGCAGCCCAATGGTTTGCCCAATCCCAAATGGTAGGCATATTAGACAATCCACTTATTTTTGCCTCTAATAGCCCTACTTGTCTTAGCACTCCTGCTAATTTATCATTCACCTATTGGGGTCCTGAGGATTATGGTATGCACTATGAATTCAGTATAACCAGGGATAGCGATAGTTCTGTTATATACCCTACAAGCGGCATCAGTATCTCTGGCCTTACTAATGAATATATTCCAGTAGCTGTGGGAACACCAAGAGTTAAAGTGATCAATTTTGCTAACACTGCAATATTTCCGGTGTTTACTGTTCCGGTAGATGTGGCCTGTACCGCTAACTTAATACTTCGATATGGAGATGGCACTTGCTCGTATCATGCAACAGTTCCACTATATAATGCACCACGGCCTAAAATTATTGCCCTTAATAAAACGGCTACTTGTGAAGGAGGTAATGTATGGCTAAAGGCAGATGCTGGAGCTAATGCTTACCAATGGTATAAAGATGGCGTTTTATTATACAACCAAACAGCGCGCAATTACAGCGCCACAACTGCCGGTTACTACTATTGCAATATTTCTACCAATGGAGTATGCAATGGTTTTAGCGACTCGATTTATGTTGATATAAAACCTAATCCTAATGCTTTAATCAATGTGACATGTCTTGGCGCGAATCAATTTAGACTCAATGTGCTTGATAGCTTAGCCGCTACCTCTTTTGGCCCTGGAGGTGTTACCTACCTTTGGAATAATGGCGCCACCACATCTTCCATTAGCGTAACAGCTACCACTAACACCCGCTATCGCTGCTACATCACCAACCCATTCAATGGTTGCACGCAAGAAGTGAGTGTAAACATACCTGGCGGTACCACTGCCTATTCGGTTGCTACTAGCATCAACAGGCAACCAAGTTCTGCCTGTGCACAAGATGGAGTCATTGGCTTAACCATCAACCCAGCTCCTGCTGCAGGTGTAGCATACCTTTGGAGCACTGGACAAACCACCTCCACCCTATCTGGTGTAGGTTCAGGAATTTATTCTGTAGTAGCTACCATTGGCAACAGTGGATGTAGTCTTCGCGATACTGCCATTATTGGCGCACCAATGAGTAATATGCCTCAAGTGATCCCTACAATCATTAATGCAAGCTGTAGTAATTCAAATAATGGTGGTATAAACTTACAAGTTACAGGAGGTATAGGACCATTCAAATTTCATTGGCCGGGGTTAGGAATTGAAAACAATAGAAACCCTTATGATGCCAATCAATCAAGTCTCTTTCCCGGAATTTATAATGTTTGGATAATAGATGCCAACGGCTGTAAGTATCCTTATTCTTTCACCATAACCACTAACAATAATCCTCTCACTGCTAGCTTTAGCGGCATAAATCCTGTGAGTGGATGTGCAAACAATAATACTGGTGCAGCCACTATTAATGTAACAGGAGGCACAACACCTTATGATTATTTATGGAGTTCAGGAAGCAACAGCAATTCCAGTTCAACGCTCGCTGCAGGTACTAATGAAGTATTGGTAACAGATGCAAATGGATGTAATGAAAATTTTACTGTGCAAATTCCTGCTAGCAATTTACCATTAACACTCCTCACACTTAACGACTCAAATTTTGAGACCACTTGTGGTGCCAATACCGGAAGTATCAAAGTTTGTATTAAGGGGGGGAAAGAGCCCTATCAAATAAATACACCTTGGCAACTTGATAGTTTAAACCATGTCTCACTAGATAGTCTTATTCCCGGCACTTACCAATTAATAGTAACAGATAGTATCGGTTGTACTATTTCCAACACATACAGCATACTTCCATCGAATATCTTCAATTACCAAACAACCGCAACCAATGTCGATTGTTATAATATTTGTAATGGAATAGCAGCAATTCATATTCAAGGAGGAAGTACACCCTTCACTATTAATTTCAATGGTAGCGTGAGCGGAGATACAATCTATAATGGCCTTTGTTCAGGATTAAATTTTTACAGTATTACCGATGTCACTGGATGCTCAGTTAACGATTCAATATTTATTGATGCACCTGATAGCCTTAGCATGGATTTTAGTACTACAGTTTCTAGCTGCATTAATTGTAATGATGGCTCAATTCAAATAACCACATCAGGAGGCCTGCCACCTTATAATTTTAGTTGGGTACCTAATGTTAGCACTTCCGCTGATGCTGATTCATTGCTCACTGGAACATATGCAGTTTGTATCACTGATAGTGTAGGTTGCATTTTCTGCGATAGTGTATTTGTTGATTTCTTTCCGCTTGGTTCCAACAATATCATAAATGAAAGCATACAAGTATATCCAAACCCATTTTTGAACAAAATAAATATATCCACTAGCAAGCAGATTGATAATTTGATAGCCGTAAGGATAGTAAACTGCCTAGGGCAAGAAATATTTCAAGGCAGTAATTTGATACTCCCATATCAAATTAATTTAGACCACATCAAACCTGGAGCATACTGGCTACAGATAAACAATGGTATGGTAATCACCAACTATAAATTAATTAAGTTAACCGAATAAGGAGCAACTTAAATTAAAGAAATGGCTAATTCGGTAAGTTGTTTTTGATCGATCGAAGAAGGCGCATCTATCATTACATCACGGCCTGAATTATTTTTAGGAAATGCTATATAGTCTCTAATACTGTCGCTACCTCCAAATAAGGAACAAAGTCTATCAAAACCGAAAGCAATGCCACCGTGAGGCGGAGCACCGTAGGTAAATGCATTCATTAGAAATCCAAATTGGGCCTGGGCTTCATCAGCAGTAAAACCGAGAATGTCAAACATTTTAGCCTGTACATGCTTATCGAATATTCTAATACTTCCTCCGCCTACTTCTACGCCATTAATTACCATGTCATAAGCATTAGCATTGATTGCAGCCGGATTGGAGTCGAGTAAATGAAGTTGTTCCGGTAAGGGAGCCGTAAAAGGGTGATGCATTGCGAAAAATCGTTTCTCCTCTTCATTATACTCCAGCAAAGGAAAATCTAGTACCCAAAGAGCCTTGTATTCATTAGCGTTTCTCAAGCCTAGTCTATTCCCCATTTCTAATCGCAGCTCACTCATAGCCTTTCTAGTTTTATATTCTGCGCCTGCCAATATTAATAATAAATCACCATCATGGCCATTGCAATGGTCAAACCATTTAGCCACTGCATTAGCATCAAAAAATTTATCGACCGAGGATTTAATTCCCTCTGCAGTGCTGCGGGCGTAAATTAATCCAGTAGCACCAATTTGGGGACGTTTCACCCAATCTGTCAATTCATCAAGTTGTTTTCGGGTATAATTGGCAGCACCTGCAACACAAATGGCTAGTACAGTTTCGGCTTCATCAAATAATTTAAAATTATTACCACAAGTTAAATGTTTAATATTGTGAAGCTTCATTTCAAATCTTATATCAGGCTTATCATTTCCATAGTGCTCCATTGCATCAGCATAGGTCATGTGTGGTAATGCCGGAAGCTCTATCCCCTTAACTTTTTTAAATAAAAATTTTATAAGCCCTTCAAAAGTTGCTAAAATATCAGCACGTTCCACAAAACTCATTTCACAATCGATCTGAGTAAATTCAGGTTGTCTATCAGCTCGCAGATCTTCATCTCTGAAACATTTAACTATTTGATAGTAGCGATCCATACCTGCCACCATTAACAATTGCTTAAAAGTTTGTGGTGATTGAGGTAAGGCATAAAATTCTCCTTGATTCATTCTACTGGGCACTACAAAATCTCGGGCACCTTCTGGGGTAGATTTGATGAGTACAGGCGTTTCAACTTCACAAAAATCAAGATCATTCAAGTATTCTCTGGTGGCCGTAGCCACTTTTGCTCTTAAAAGGAGTGCTTCCTTAACTGGATTTCTTCTAATATCAAGATAACGGTACTTCATTCTTAGGTCATCGCCCCCATCACTCTTATCCTCAATAGTGAAAGGAGGTGTAATGGCGGTATTAAGCACGGTCACATGGGTTACTATTATTTCAATTTCACCAGTGGCCATTTTTAAATTCTTATTACTCCTTTCAGCTACAGTACCTGTTATTTGGATCACAAATTCTCGGCCTAGTGAACGAGCTTGATCGCACAGCTTAACATTAGTTTCCATGTTAAAAACTAATTGGGAAACACCATATCGGTCCCTAAGGTCGATAAAGGTCATACCACCTAAGTTTCTGGTGCGTTGCACCCAGCCGCACAGGGTAACACTTTTATTGATATCGTTACGATTTAATTCGCCACAAGTATGAGTTCTTAACATAACCTAAAAATAAGGACGTAAAAATACGACTATCACTGAATAAGTACGCTAGATTTTAGTAGAAAATCGATTAATTTTTTACTCGCAAGGGGGCTTTTTACCAGTACTTAGCCATCACCGTAGTGGATTATCATCCCATTGTTAAAGGGCAACTGATTGGTATTATGCACCCAGCTTATGAATTATATTGATCATTGTGCGCAACTATAATCATCATTGGAGGCACTTACTAGAGAACGGCACAACTTAATATGAAAAAATGCACCATGAAGGAAAAAAAAATAGTGGCCAACTAATCAATCTTAAGCGCTACGATCGTAACTGGAAAAAATATTTTATTATTTTTACCCTATTAACATTTTCTAAATTTATCCATTCACAAACAATTATTGACTCAGTATTGACTTCGGTTAGCACTTGTAGTAACAACGGGCAAGTAACTATTTATGCGAGCAATAATCTAAATCCTTCATTAGTCTATGCGATTGTTAGTGGCCCTGTAATTACTCCAATACAAAATAACAATATTTTCAGCTCCCTATTTCCCGGCAATTACACAGCAAATGTGTATGATTCAAATTTAGATAGCGTTGCTATTAATTTTACCATTGGTGGAAATTATCAATTGCCACACATGCTTCCTACGGTCGTTCCACCAAGTTGTGCTACTTCCACTGATGGAGCCATAGCGGTAAATCCTGATAGCAATTATGGATTACAACCTTTTCTATTCGCTATCACAGCACCGATTTCAATCGGGCCTCAATTCAATTCAAATTTTCAAAATCTTGGTGCTGGTACCTATACTATTCAACTTACTGATGCTTGTAATAATATAGTGACTCAAACTGCGTATTTAGGAAACACAGGCACAGGACTTGACTCTTCTTGGATCAATGTATTACCATCTGTAGATTTTATTGGCTGTGGAATGGTAAGTGTAAGATGGAATTATGCCCTCTTAAAAAAATATTTTAATACACCACTCACTTTAGTTTATGAAGTTAATGGCACAACTTTTAGCAATAGCACCATCCTTCCCGAAGTTTTAGATACCATTAATTTCACGCCTGGTGAATTTATTTTAACTGATACCTTAAGTGGTATTTTTAATGGCGATTTGTTTAAAATTTTTATTACTGATCAATGTGGGGTCACTATCGGTAGTTTTAGAGATTCCATCCCTCCCTTTTTATTTGACATATCATTTACTAATCAACCGGTGGGGTGTATGGCCAATATTTCACTCAATGCAAATTATTATCAACCTCCATGGCACGAAGTTTTGTATAGCACCTTATTTGGCCCTCTCACGTACATCCTTACTGATAACACAACAGGGCTTATTCTCGACAGTGGCTCATGCCAGCTAACTGCTTGCACTGGATTTTCAACCATCACTTTACCATCAGGTACATCTGCAGCATTACAAATTTTCGATCAATGTGGAAATACTTTTACACAAAACATAATTTGGCCTCAATTAGATACACACTATGTTGAAGTAGCCATGGTAAGAAGGGGTTGTATGGATTCAACCGTTTGCCTGCGATTTCTACCAGTTAATTTTTTATCGCCAATAACCTTAACAGTATTATCAGGCCCATCATCAGTTGGCAGCATCAAACCAAATTATTCATGGAATGACACAATTATTTACCCATTCACCATTCCAAGCATTCCTTCCTATTACTTCATTGACAATTTTGGGATAGGAACTTATACCTTTGTAGCTGAAGATTCCTGTGGTAATACCTATTCCGGAAGTTTTGAAGTAACCCTAGGAATGGTGCAAAATTTAGAATATTCTTATTGGATAAAACGAGGATGTTTGGGACAGAACATATTCTATTTTAATGCGATTACCGATGTTACTCGCTCTTATACCATAACTCAGTTAAGTTCCAATAATATAGTTTTACAAGAATCAAACTTTAATTATACCATTGACTCTATTCTATCCATTCAGCCAGGATATTATGCAATAGAGATAAATTACCAAGCATATACTCCCGATAGCTCTATTAATGGTGGTGATCAACCCTGCTGGATATTACTAGACACCATTTTCATTCCACCTTATCAAAATGTAAATTATATAAACAATACCACCTTTACGTGCAATGGACTAACTTATATTGAATTGTTGGTTGATTCAACAACTGGGGTTGCACCGTATAGCTATGAAATTTTGAGTGGCCCACAAACTTTTCCATTACAATCTTCTAACACCTTTACTTTGAACCAACCAGGTATATATTTGATTAGGGTAACTGATGCATGTGGCAATAGTATATCACAACAAATGACTATCGACACTCTCGGATTTCAACCCATCCAGCTAAATGGATTTATTTGTCCTGGTTCTGATGTAATTGTGATTCCACAGTACTCACCCTACTTTGATTATGTTTGGATAAGTCCAGCTGGTAACATCATTCAAGCCGACACGCTGTTTATTGCCCCCCTAACTTATGCTGATACAGGCCTTTATCAAGTACTCAATATTGTAACTATAAATGGGTGTGTAGATACTAGTTACGGCCAAATTAATGTTCCTGGATTAATTAATATCCATCAACAACTAAATGGTTGCTTTGGCGATACTTTTATTGTGGGAAACAGTACTTACAACCTATCAGGCATTTATATTGATACACTTACAAGCAACGGTGGTTGTGATAGTATTTTGATTACTACAATTAACATTAATCAAAATTCAATACAAAATGTAGTTTCAAATATTTGCGCGTTAGACACTTTTTATTTTGGACAACAACTACTCACACTACCTGGAAATTATGTAGATACTTTTCTTACTTCAACCGGTTGTGATAGTGTAGTGCAATTAAGTTTAAATATTGTTCCAATTATAAGTGATACAATAACAGTAATACAATGTGCAGGAAGTTATAATTTCTATGGCAACATACTCACAAATAGTACATTCTACACTCATGCTCTCACTGCTACTAACGGTTGTGATAGTTTGAAATCAATACTATTTTTATTAGTTCCTAACTACACTAGTAGCGATAGTATTTCAGCCACTATCTGTGCTGGTGAAAGTTTTAATTTCAATGGCATTTTATTGAATGTGGCTGGTAATTATTTAGACACCGTTCAAAGTAGTTTTTATTGCGACAGCATTGTTAACTTAACACTAAATGTTCATGGTGTCGATACGCTAGCCGTTCAAGATTCCATATGTTTGGGTAATGTCTTTAATTTTTATAATCAAACCTTGACAACGACAGGTGTCTACTATCATTCATTGACAAGCGGAAACGGCTGTGATAGTATTGTACAATTGTCCTTAGCTGTTACCACTCCTAATCATAATTTTTTACAACAAGATTTATGTCAAGGACAAACTTATCTATTCAACAATCAATATCTTGATTCGTCAGGCACCTACTTTGCCAATTATAGTACAGTAAGCGGCTGCGATAGCATTGTTGAGCTTCAATTAAATATTAATCAACCAACCAATAGTTTCATTACCGCCACAATTTGTAATGGTGATGTATATCAATTTGCCAATCAATTTGAAACAACCACAGGAATTTATACTGATACACTCATCAATACACTGGGGTGTGACAGCATAGTGCTTCTCAGTCTGTTCGTAAATAATCCTACCTACTCTTATGGGAGCGCCAGCATATGCATTGGCTCAATTTACAATTTTAACGGAACATCATTAAGCATGAGTGGAAACTATAGCGATACACTTCCCACTAATGGCTGCGATAGCATTATTTTTTTAAATCTTAATGTGAACCCTGTCCCCAATTTAACACTTACAGCTAGCCCTCAGATAGTAAGCCCAACTGAGATTACAACAATTAACGCATTCACTAATTCAAGTAACATCAGTTGGTCAGGGAATGGTTTAATTATGGGTCCAATAAACTATACACCAGTGCAAGTAGTAATAAATGAAAATACTTGGATCTACTGTGAAGTGATTGATGATAACGGGTGCAAACAAATAGATTCCATTCTTATAAAAATATTAATTGATTCTGGGCCATGCGATTCAACAACATTATATATACCGGATGCGATTACTCCAAATGATGATGGCTTGAATGATGTATTTCAAATTTTTGGCACTAATATTTCGATTCTTAAACTTGAAATCATTGATCGTTGGGGAAACCCCATCTACACTTCTGATAATATTAACCCTAGTTGGAATGCGAAAGTAGAAAAAAGCAGTCAATTAGAAGTTTATAATTATATTATAACCTATACTAGCTGCCTTAACTCACAGGTCAATTATAAGTATGGAAAAGTATCAGTCATAAGATAAAATTAAAAAGCCACCTTGAATAAAAGTGGCTTTAGAAAAATGAATTCAATAAATTTTTTTAGAACACAAATGCTGCTCTGATACCCAAATAACTTTCAGTTGATGTAGCCTTTACAGTTATGGTGTTACCAAAGAAATCGGTATTAGTACTTGTGGTAGACAATGTAAATAATTGGTACCTTACACCTATATCAATTTTTGAAAGATGATAACCAGCACCTATTGCATAGCTTAATCCGGTATTGCTATCTGAATTATCAGTAGTGATTCCAAGTGAAGTGGCTTTAAATTTTCCATTCAACGAATGAACTCCAATTTCGCCACTGCCATAAAATCCATTCATTATTTCATTAAAATAATATTTAGCACCTAGTTGAACAGGAATAATAGAATAAGAATATTCTGTTTTAGCTAGGCCTGAAATTTCAATAGTTTCTTTACCAAATGAAACATATCCAGCAGTAGCCATTACGCTAATTTTATCGGCCACAGGCAGTTCATACCTAAGCGAAAGTCCCAGACCTAAACCTGCAGCATCGCCAAAATCGCCCATCGGAAGCGCTACTTCAGCCCCAGCAGAAAATTTACCATCACCAGCTTGCACATTTAAAGAAGCTAGTGCAAAAAAGCCTAAAGAGAGAATAGAAATAATTTTTTTCATAAATTTTTTTTTGCAAAATTATGGAAACATTTACCAGCTACCAAATTATAAATTGTTAGGGGTAATAGGGTTTTGTTAATTTTGCACCTGTGATTTTACCTTATACAGATGATCATTTTATGCGTGAAGCCCTTAAAGAGGCACAATTAGCTTTTGACAAAAAAGAGGTTCCAATTGGAGCTGTAATTGTTGCAAAGAATAAAATAATAGCTAGGGGGCATAATCTTACTCAAACATTGAATGATGTAACTGCTCATGCAGAAATGCAAGCCTTCACCGCTGCAGCCAATTATTTAGGGGGAAAATATTTAGAAGGATGCACACTATATGTCACAGTGGAGCCCTGCATTATGTGCGCTGGGGCAGCCTATTGGACTCAGATTGACAAAATTGTTGTTGGCGCAATAGATAACAAAAGAGGATTTAGGACTTTATCCCAATCGATAATTCATCCTAGAACCGAAGTTATTGAAGGCGTTTTAGCTGAAGAATGTGGAGCATTGATGCAATCCTTCTTTAAACTCAGACGTTAGCACTTTCTAAAGCAGTTTGCATGAGTTTTCCAAGTGCTTCTTGCGTTAAGGGCTTGTCAATTTGGGTGAAGATTGCCTCATTTTGGAGCAAGGCAGCAGCACGTTCAGGCTTTTGAAAAACACTTAAAACCACTATCCTAGATTTACCTGTTATATAATTAGGTAAAGTTAAAAATTCATTGGCAAATTCATATCCACTCATTCCTGGTAAGTGCATATCAAGAAAAATCCAATCGGGTACATGTTCTGCTTTTGAACAATCTCTTGACAAATAATTAAGTGCATCTTCAGCAGTGTGTACTACAATGATCTCTTTTGCAAAAGAGGTGAGTTCGATGAGTCTTCTATTAATTAGAACATCTATTTCGCTATCATCTACAAGTAAAACTTTACTAAATGATTTCTTATTGTTATTCATGTTTTTGTGTAAAATAATCCCATCACAAAAATAACAATAAAAATGAAAATTAAAAATTCAAGGCCTTCACCATTTCTTTCGTAAGCGGTTTATTTAAAAATTTCTTTACAAATTTGTTTTGGTTCGCTCTATTGAGTTCATTAAAGGTGTCAACGGTACTAAGCATGATTACCTTAATATTTTCCTTTTGATTATTGGCCAATTGGTCCACAGCTTCTAAAAATGCAAAACCATCCATTTCTGGCATCATGATATCTAAAAAAATCAAATTTGGCATTGATCCGGTTTTTAATGCCTCCAAAGCTTCTTTTGCATTCAAAAAAGTGATTGCATTATTGGTAAGTCCTTCAGACTCGATCAATTTTTTATTTATAAATAAGTCTAGCTCATTATCATCAATTAGCCAAACAGTGTCAAGTAGGTTACCCATTTTCCAAGTAGATTTATACCAAGAAAAACGAGTTCAAAGGCAAAGATGTTGCAACAAGCTTTAAAATATATTACAGACTAAGGGATAAATTAAAAGAGACTTGCCTTTGTTTAAGAAAGCCCAATATATCAACATTATCTTACCAAGGCCACCGTACCGGTCATGCTCTTTCGGCCTAGATTTTTGGCATTCACAGTGTAAATATAATTCCCTAATTCGCATGGCTGCTGTTTGAAAGAGCCATCCCATTTTTCGCGAGGGTCACTTGATTCAAAAATAATTTCGCCCCACCTATTGAAAATAGTAAGGGTAAAATCCTCTATTCCTTCTCCTTTTACGCCAAAACCATCATTTATCCCGTCACCATTAGGAGTAAAGGCGTTAGGAATAAAAATTGATTGAGGCCTAACCACTTCCTTATAATTGCTCATGCTCCAAACGGTGGTGTCATTCTTTTTATAAGCGGTAACTCTATAAAGTGTATTTTCCAAAACATCGTTATTCACTTGAGCATCTGACTGAAGCGTAGCAAGAAGTAAAAGCGTTAAAATAGTAAACCTTACGGGGTTCATAGGCATTATCATTGGTGACGCTTGCAAAATAGCTTTGTCGCCACCCGATGTGCAGCCATAATTGTGCAATACCTTACATAATCAGTTACAATATTTTTAAGTTAAATTCGAACTATAAACTAAATCATTTGTAATTTTGTCAATCTAAATATACCTAATTATGCCATACCCTGAATACATATGCGCTCCGATGCGTAAAGAACTTACTGATGTTGGATTTGAAGAATTAACCACCCCTGACCAAGTAGATGCCACCATCCCTACCAGCCAAGGGACTATGCTATTGGTAATGAACTCTGTATGTGGTTGCGCTGCAGGCGCAGCCAGGCCAGGAATAAAAAAAGCATTGAGCCTTGCCGGTAAAAAGCCTTCGAAATTAACAACTGTTTTCGCAGGTCAAGATACAGAGGCCACCGCACAGGCTAGAAAGTATACCCTTCCCTATCCACCATCTTCGCCAGCAATAGGCCTATTCAAAGATGGTAAATTGGTACATTTTCTAGAACGACATCACATTGAGGGGCACAGTGCTGATATGATCGCAGAAAATCTGGTTGCTGCTTTTAACGACTACTGCTAACTTACTGAAATCAAGATATTTATATTTAATAAAGGCGAGCATTTGTTAGCTCGCCTATTTTTTTTACATTTGCATCCCTTTTTTACTAAAAATGAAGAAGCCAAATGATCTTACCATAGATTATGGTGCACTCAGCAATGGAGAGCACGACTTTGACTATGAGGTAAATAAAGAGTTCTTTGAGGCTTTCGAGAATAATATGTTTGCTGATGCTAGCGCCACTGTTTGGGTTACGATTCAAAAAGACGGTAAGCAAGGTCAACTACAAATTACGATGAATGGAGCTATCCGCACCCTTTGCGATAGATGTGGCGATGATATTGTATTGGAATTTGAGACCGATAACCAACTTTTAATAAGTACCACGCTAAGTAATGAAACAGCAGAAGATGTAGATCGGCCAGAGGTGATCATTCTAGATGTTAAGCAACAAATAGCAATAGGCCAATTAATATACGAGTATATTTGCCTTACCGTTCCTATGCAAATTATCCATGCTGATGATGACGAAGGAAATAGTACTTGTAATGCCGAAACATTAAAGAAACTCGAAAACTTACAACCAAAAGATCAAACCACTGATAGTAGATGGGATGATTTAAAAAACATAAAATTAAATTAAATTACAATAAATTAAATAAATAAGGCCATGCCAAATCCAAAACACCGACACAGTAAGTCTCGCAGAGACAAAAGAAGAACCCATTGGAAAGCCGAAGTACCTACAGTGGCAGTATGCCCTACCACGGGTCAACCACACCTTTACCATCGTGCTCATTGGTATGAAGGAAAACTTTACTACAAAGGTAAAGTGGTGATGGAAGAAAATGCTGCATAAATCAAAAGTGCTCATAGCACCAAATGATTAAAATAGGAATAGACATAATGGGCGGTGATTATGCACCGCTCCAAACCACACTAGGTGCAATAGAGGCTATGCAAGCTTTTCCACCAGAGGTGCGTGTGGTGCTCATTGGTGATGAAGCAGCAATTCACTCTATATTAGACAATAATAAAGTCTCAGCTGCTCGCTTTGACATCATTCCTACCACCGAAGTGATAGGGATGGCCGAACATCCAACCAAAGCAATCCAACAAAAACCAAATTCCAGTATAGCAGTAGGCTTCCAAATGTTAAAAGATGGTAGCCTTGACGCATTCAGCAGCGCGGGTAATACTGGTGCTATGCTGGTAGGAGCCATGTTCAGTGTAAAGGCAATTCCAGGAATTTTACGGCCATGTATCAGTACCGTATTGCCCAAACCAGATGGCGGATACGGACTATTGCTCGATGTAGGAGTTAATGCTGATTGTAAACCTGAAATCCTATACCAGTTTGCAATCTTAGGTTCGCTCTATGCCAAGCACGTACATACTATCAATGATCCCAAAGTTGCGTTAATGAATATAGGTGAAGAAGAGGAAAAGGGAAATATACTGGCA
>JBDKJS010000163.1:0-3334 GCA_039806065.1 Bacteroidota bacterium
TTACCAAATCCACTCTAATCCTAATTCTTTTATTTCTTTAATTCTTTTATTTCTTTAATTCTTTTATTTCTTTAATCAATTCTTCAATCATTAATTGTTGAGCTTCTACTTTTTCATTTAATGCTTTAATAGCAGCTAATGAAACTCCACTTGGGTCAATAGTGCTGATATGCTTATCATCTGTACCTAAGCCAAAGGCTTTGTAAAAATCTTGTGCCATTGGACCAATATGATATTCATTTGTTCCTTTATATTTCCATTGAGTAACATCTAAATTTGAAATCTTTTTCAATAATTCATCATTATTAATTGATTGAATATCTTCCTTTAGGTTTCTATCTGATGAATTTGTCCAAGTTCCACCTGTTGTTAAATAAGCTCCGTTACCATTTGTTGATCCATTCCCAACAATCAATGCTTTGCTAGCTCCTGATGAAGCTCCATTGACTAAGCAAATAGTGTTAGTTGAATTACCTAAAACTATTTGGTTAGCAGCTGTAGCTGAAATAGATTTTCCAACCACTACGCAATTAGTATAAGCGGCACTTGAGGCATGACCAACAACTACAGAAAAGTTAGCACTTACTGAAGAATTACTTCCAACTGAAACTGCATCATGACCTGAACAAGTAGCATCATAACCAATAGCTGTTGAATAATCAGTAGTTGAGGCATCAGCACTTGCGCCAATTGCTGTGCTATATTGATAATTAGCAGTTGCACTTGCTCCAATCGCTACAGCCGACGTTCCAGTTGCCGAAGATGAAACCCCAAAAGATGTTGATGTAGCCCCTAAAGTTCCAGCATTGGTGGCATTTCTTTTAAAAGTAACATCAATATTATCACTGGTTCCAATATAATTAGTGCCAGCAGTTGTTCCACTATTACCGGTTAAACTCCATCCACTTGAACTTCCTGCAGCTGCCCAACTTAAAGTTCCTGAGCCATTAGTAGTTAACTGTTGACCGCTTGTTCCGTCAGCACTTGGTAAAGTATAAGTAGTAGAACCAGCCGCAGCCGCAGGAGCAAAACCTACATAACCTGATGTTGAACCTGATAATCGTAAAGTTCCTTTCACATCTAAAGTTGAACCAGGTGATGTAGTTCCAATACCTATATTACCATTACCTAAAATAGTCATACGTGTTGTTGGAGCATTATCACTATTACCAGCACCATTGGTTGGTGCAGTATTGAAATACATATTTGAAGTTCCTGTGCCAGTTGAAGTACCTGATGATAAATATAAATCTCCACCAGTTCTATTGCCTTGCCCTGATGGAGCTCCTCCTGCCAAAATTGTTAAATTAGAACCATTGCCTGAAGTTGTTGCATTTCGTTCCAAACCTATTGTTTGGGCAGCAGTGCCTACAAGTGATACTAAGTAACTTGGTGACGAAATGCCTCCAATTCCAATACGTCCGCTGCTTGTTATTCTCATTCTTTCAGTTGCATTTGTTTTAGTAACAAAATCAACTGCATCGCTTGTTCCAATGTAATTAGTGCCTGCTGTAGTACTTGCATTTCCTATCGTACTCCATGCGCCAGTTACTGAACCTTTTACCAAATTTCCAGATGCATCAAATCCTAAATAAGTTGAAGTTCCAATTGTGCCAGACGAAGGTGTTAAAGTAGAAGCCACCCCATTTAAAGTAGAAGTTATTGCGCTACTTGCGGCTGTTAATGTATTTGTATTAATGATATTAACACCACTTCCTGAAACGCCATTTACTGTTGTGCTAAGCGTATTGGTAGATGAAGTGTTTGAAACACTTGTAATGGAAGCTGAAGGTGTTGCCCAACTTAATGTACCACTACCATTTGTTTTTAAATACTGACCACTTGTTCCGTCAGCACTTGGTAAAGTATAAGTAGTAGAACCAGCCGCAGCTGCTGGAGTGAAGCCAACATATCCTGATGTTGAGCCTGACAATCGTAAAGTTCCTTTCACATCTAAAGTTGAACCAGGTGATGTAGTTCCAATACCTACATTTCCACTTGAAAGAATTCGCATTCTTTCGATGTTGTTTGTAACAATTGGCAAATCATAAGAACCAGTAGTACCAAGGTTTTTAGTTACAGTTTGAGTATTACCTCCTTGTTTCTAATCAGCACTGCCATTGCTCGGAGTAATTTGTTGCTTACAATCCAATTCGCACCATTACTCATGAATAATACTGTTTCATATTGACTAGGAATGCTCCAGGTACTATTGCCATCAATCGTTTGTGATGAAGTAGTTGCAATTGAAACTGCATAACTACTACTGTTTTTTATCCAAATTTCTCTACCTGCACATGCACTTGCAGATGGTAAGGTTAACGTAGCTGTACTTGTACCACTATAAATAATGGTATGGTCAGTACTGGTTAATGTAGCGGTAGCGGTTAGGTTTCGGGTATTGAAAGATGCTGAACCTCTAACATCTAATGTGGAAACCGGCGAAGTAGTACCAATACCAACTTGAGCAAATGACCTTGTTCCTGCAAAGGCTAAGCAAACGGCTGCAATAATTACTTTTGATTTCATTTTTAATTGGTTTTGAAATGTAAGAAATAGATATAAAAAAATTGTATAGCAAAACAATTCATTTTTTAGAATAATTTGAATACGCAAAATCACGTAATTCACTACTTCCAATTCTCTATTTTTGACTATTACTCCTTTTATGTAGATAAATTGAAGTTGGTTAAGACAAAAAAGGTGTTACGATTCTCGTAACACCTTTTTTGCCAAATTTTATTTATCTTACTATTACTTTTTTATTGTACTAATGTGATTTTCATATAAGAACCAGTATAAACTGTTCCTGTTTTACCGCTATTACATTGCCAAGTTATTTTATATGTACCTGCGGTTGAACCCGTTGTTATTGTCCCCTCAATCATCATAACATCAGAAGTATTGCTCATGCTATTACTCGGTGATAAATCATAATAGGTGTTAGCTGATGTGCAATATACCACGTCATCTTGAGCACTTCTATTAGCAAATGAAGTTACAAACTGCGTTGTACCAGTTGGGGCAACAAACTGACAACGAATAGCACCACTTGTACTTGATGTATATACTTTTAAAATCCCTCTGATTTCATAGGTTTTATTTGCTGCTAAGCTAAAGGTAAAGTTGGCATCATCTGTTGCAGTAGCAGAAATACTTTGATCAGATGATTTTTTTGCAAACAAAACACCACCAGTTCCCCAACTTAAATTCCCACTTCCATCATTGGTCAATACTGAATTAGCAGAACCTTGAGATGCTGGCAATACATAAGCAATATCCGCCGATTGAGCTTGCGCAGCAAAAGTTGTTTTGTTTGTACCACTTGAGCTTG
>JBDKJS010000164.1:0-3209 GCA_039806065.1 Bacteroidota bacterium
AGAAGCCGGAAATGGAGAATTAGGTTATTATATAATTAGCGATGGAGGGCGGCAGCCATATCGCTTTCACATTAGAAGACCGTGTTTTATCTATTATCAAGCATATCCCGAAATGATTAAAGGCAGAATGCTTAGTGATGCCATTCTAACCATGAGCAGCATGAATGTGATTGCCGGTGAATTAGATGCCTAATTAATTTAAAGAATATTGAAAATAATGAATACAGAAGTTAAATTTTCAGAAGAGAGCCTTCAACTTGTTCAAAATATGATCAAGCGCTACCCTGCTGGAAAACAAAAATCAGCGCTCATTCCAATTCTTCATGTGGCACAAGCCGAATTCGATGGTTGGCTTAGCCCGCAAACAATGGAATATGTAGCCTCACTCCTAAATATTTTGCCAGTTGAGGTTTATGAAGTAGCTTCCTTTTATTCCATGTTTAATCTTAAACCAGTTGGAAAATGTGTGCTTGAAGTATGCAGAACAAGCTCATGTTGGCTCACGGGTGCCGAAGACATAGTTAGACACATAGAAAAAAAACTAAATATTAAGAATGGACAAACTACCTCCGATGGTATGTTTACTCTAAAAACAGTAGAATGCTTGGGTAGCTGCGGCACCGCTCCCATGTTGCAGTGTGGGGCTAAATACCACGAAAATTTAACCTTAGAAAAAATCGATCAATTATTAGATCAATTGCAACTCGAAGGAAATAGAAAATCATACACAGATCAAATCATTTAATCTTAATAGGAGTAATCTTCACAGCCCATACTCATCAAGAAAAAGTAACCTAATTTTAAAATGGCAAAAAAACTATTATTAAAAAATGATCACGTGCATGGCATTCAATCTTATGAAATTTATCGCCAACACAACGGATATTGTTCTGTTGAAAAGGCCTTAAAGTCTATGACGGCTGATGCAGTGGTGGAAGAAGTGAAAAAATCGGGATTAAGAGGTAGGGGTGGTGCAGGTTTTCCTACAGGAATGAAGTGGAGTTTTCTGGCCAAACCTAATGGAGTACCTAGATACCTTGTGTGCAATGCCGATGAAAGTGAACCAGGTACCTTTAAGGATAGGTACTTGATGGAAAGAATTCCGCATCTGCTAATAGAGGGAATGATTACCGCAAGTTATGCGCTTGGTGCCAATACCAGCTACATTTATATAAGAGGAGAATATTTTTATGTTGCTAGAATTCTGGAAAGAGCAATTGCAGAAGCTTATGCCAACGGCTGGTTGGGGAAAAATATCCTTGGTACTGGTTATGATTTAGATTTGTATGTCCAAGTAGGGGCAGGGGCCTATATTTGCGGTGAAGAAACAGCGCTGTTAGAATCACTAGAAGGGAAAAGAGGAAACCCAAGAATTAAACCTCCCTTTCCTGCTGTGGCAGGTTTATACGGCTGCCCCACGGTGGTTAACAATGTAGAAACGATAGCTGCTGTGGTTCCCATTGTTAATGATGGTGGTGATGCCTATGCACAAATTGGAATCGGTAAATCTACAGGAACCAAATTAATTAGCGCAAGTGGGCATATAAATAAGCCAGGGGTTTATGAAATTGAATTGGGCCTTCCTGTTGAAGAATTTATTTACAGCGAAAACTACTGCGGAGGCATTAGAAACAATAAAAAATTGAAGGCAGTAGTAGCAGGTGGCTCTAGTGTGCCCATTCTTCCTGAAAATTTGATCCTTAAAACCGCCAATGGAGATCCTAGATTGATGAGTTACGAATCGTTGGCCGATGGAGGCTTTGCAACAGGAACCATGCTTGGCTCTGGTGGTTTCATTGTAATGGATGAAGATACCAGCATAGTAAAAAATTTATACACCTTCAGTAGATTTTATCATCATGAAAGCTGCGGACAGTGTTCGCCTTGCAGAGAAGGAACCGGTTGGATGGAAAAAATACTTCATAAAATACTCGATGGGCATGGCACACTAAAGGACATTGATCTTTTATGGGACATTCAAAGCAAGATTGAAGGAAAAACTATTTGCCCGCTTGGTGAAGCCGCTGCTTGGCCAGTTGCTGCAGCAATAAGACATTTTAGAAGCGAATTTGAAGACTACGTAAAAAATCCTAATGCTATCAAAGATGTAAAGCATTATTATAGATTAAATAATTTACAAACTGCTTAATTGATCAAAATATAAAACAATTATAAAATGCCAAAAGTTACCATAGACGGTCGAAGTATTGAAGTGCCTGATGGCACCACCATACTACAGGCTGCGCGATTACTTGGTTTGGAAAATAAGGAAGCCATGGCTAGTGTTCCACCAGCCATGTGCTTTTATACCCCATTGAAAACTAGTGGAGGGTATTGCCGCACATGCCTTGTAAAAGTAACCAAAGGATCAGAGAAAGATCCTAGACCAATGCCCAAACCAGTGCCTTCATGTAGGCAGACTATTATGGACGGTATGGAAGTGCAGAATATTACCGCTCCTGATCTTTTAGAGGCACGCAAGGGAGTGGTTGAATTTTTACTAATCAACCATCCGCTCGATTGCCCCATCTGCGATCAAGCAGGGGAATGCCATCTCCAGGATTTGGCTTACGAGCATGGCGCAGCTTCATCACGTTATGAATTTAAAAGAAGAACTTTTGAAAAGATTGATATCGGAAGTAAGATAAAACTGCACATGACCAGGTGCATTCTCTGCTATCGTTGTGTAAAAGTAGCTGACCAACTGACTGATAAGCGCGTACATGGCGTAATGAATAGGGGTGATGTTGCTGAAATTTCAACCTATATTCAAAATGTAATTGAAAATGATTTCTCTGGAAATGTGATTGATGTATGTCCAGTTGGCGCGCTCACAGATCGAACGTTTAGGTTTCAAAGTAGGGTGTGGAATGTGAATCCGAAAAATGCTCATAGAAATTGTTCAAAGTGCTGTGGCCAGGTTACCTTATGGACTAAGGGTAGTGAAGTACTAAGAGTTACAGTACGTAAGGATCCATTTGGTGAAGTGGTCAATGATGCAAATGGAAAACCAAATTGGATTTGTAACGAATGTAGATTCGAAAACAAAGAATTGCAACATTGGACCGTAGAAGGACCAGCCTTAATTGATAGACACTCTGTGATTTCACAAAATCACTATGTGCTGCCCACCCCGCAGCATAAACCTAACCTTAATTCTGTTGAAGTAGTACCATCTAAATGGACCAACAACAAGCAAATTAGCTAAT
>JBDKJS010000165.1:0-5125 GCA_039806065.1 Bacteroidota bacterium
AACCTATGCCCAACAAGATCCACAGTATACGATGTATATGTTCAATCAGTTGGCAGTGAACCCTGGTTATGCAGGCAGCCGAGATTGTATGAGTGCGACAGCACACTACCGTAATCAGTGGGTAGGTATAGATGGCAGCCCAAAGACTTTAGGATTTGGGATCCACAGTCCATTAAATAATGAGAAAGTAGGCTTAGGTTTTCAAGTAGTGAATGATAAACTAGGAGTATCCAATACAACGAGTATAACAGGCAGTTATGCCTATAGGATACAAGTGAGCCCCAAAGGTAAATTAGCCTTAGGCTTACAAGGATCAATAACAAACTATACCAATAAGTTAACCGATGCAATAACCACAGCAACGAATGATAACACCTTTGGAAAGAACACAAATTTATTGCTACCTAACTTTGGAGCAGGCTTGTACTATAGTACCCCCAAAGCCTATATAGGAGCAACCATCCCACATTTAGTAAATAATCACTTAGAAGAAAAATCAAATACGGCAATAAATACAACATCAGCCCGTCAGTTTCGTCATTTATTTTTAATGGGCGGCATGGTGATGAAGGTAAGCGAAGCAGTAAAATTTAAGCCCAACGCGTTATTAAAATATGCCCCAAACAGCCCAATACAAACCGATATAAATGCAAGTTTTTTATTCCATGATGCATTATGGTTAGGTGCTACATGGCGAAGCGATGTAAGTACGTTAAGAGATAAGCTAACAGAAAGCGTAGATTTTATGGCTATTTATGAAATCAATAATAATTTACGAATGGGTATAGCATATGATTTAACCATAAGCAAAATAAAAGGGTATACACCAGGCTCATACGAAGTAATGTTGGGGTATGATTTTAATAGAAAGATGGATAAGATGCTAACCCCACGATACTTCTAAAGAAAAAGTTATTAGATACTTGTTATTAGTTATAAGGAATACAAAGTTGATGAATGACTACAAACGAGAGCCAAACAGATGAAACAATAAAAAAAACCGAAATCAAAGCAAGACAAGCACATGATTAAAATCTACAAAATAGTACTAACGGCACTACTAATAGTAACCAGCATCAGTCAACAACTGAATGCGCAAAGTTATGTATTGAAAAAAGGGAATAAGATGTATGACCGCATGGCCTATACCCCAGCAATAGACTATTTAAAGAAGTCATTAGGCAAAGAAGACAATTGGGAAACCAAAGCCAAGTTAGCCGAATGCTATCGCAAAGTAAACGACGCTATCAATGCAGAATATTGGTATGGTCAAGTAGTACTAAGCAATAGTGCAACCCCTGAGCAAAAATTAAACTATGCCCAGATGTTGCAACAAAATGGCAAGTTTGAAGAAGCAAAAAAATGGTATGCAGAATATAGCCAATTGCGCCCAATGGATAACCGAGGCAAAATGGGCTTAGAAGCTTGTATGGAATTAGCCACATTCTATAAAGATAGTATGATATACCGAGTAGAATATATGCCATTCAATAGCAATAAGAGCGATATATGCCCAAGCTATTACCAAGATGGAATATTGTATGCAAGCGATAGAAAATCAGGCAATAGTATCAAAAGAGAATACCAATGGACAGGGGATGGTTTTTATAATATGGTATGGGTAAAAAAGAATGGAGCCAATGATTATGGCAAAACAAAATTATGGGAAGGCAAAGCCAATACAAGAGTACACGAAGCAGCCGCTACCTTTAGCCGCAATGGCGATGAAATGTATTTTACCCGAGATAACTTTAATAATGGTAAAATGCAACGCAGCAGCGATAGAATCATTAAATTAAAAATCTATCACCAAAGCCGCACAGCCGAAGGCTGGACAACCCCAACCGAATTTGAATATAATAGCAATGAATACAGCACAGGTCATCCAAGCCTAAGCGCCGATGGCAAAGAATTATACTTCACCAGTGACCGCCCAGGCGGATATGGCGGAACAGATATATGGATGTGTAAAAAAGAAGGCGATAGATGGAGTGCCCCACAAAACTTAGGTGGCGATATCAATACCGAAGGCAACGAAATGTTCCCTTATATAGCCTATAACAATACTTTATACTTCAGTAGTAATGGAATGACAGGCATGGGTGGCTTAGATATTTATGCTACACTTAACACCAACGGAAAATGGAGCAAACCAAGAAACTTAGGCTATCCAATGAATAGTACAAAAGATGACTTTGGAATCATAGCAACAGACCTTTGCAATGAAGGCTATTTAACCAGCAACAGAAAAGGAACAGATGACATTTATAGCTTTACCAAACAATGCTTAATGCTAAATGCCTTAGTATATGATGCACAAACCAATGAACCGATAGAAGCAGCATCGGTAAAAGTAATGGACAATGGCACCCAAAAAGAAATCAAATCATCGGATAAAGATGGTAAATTTAGTATGTGTATAGCTGAAGGTCATGAATATGAATTTCCAACAACCAAAGAAGGCTATCAAGATAACACGGTAAAACTAAGCACAGCCGCAAACCGAGGCGATAAAATAGAAGTAAAAATACCATTAACCCGAATAGCCGTATTTGAATTAAAAGGCAAAGTATATAATGAAGGTACAAAACTACCCATGTCAGGCGTAAAAGTAGTATTAGAAAGCCTATGTGATAATACCCAACAAGAAATGATAACAGGCGTAGATGGAAAATACAGCTTCAAACTACAAGCAGATTGCAAATACAGAGTAACAGCATCAAAAGAAACCGATAAAGAAAAATGCTTACCAGTAAGCGTAGAAAAAAGCACTATGGGCTTAAAGAACAGCCAAACATTGTATGCAGATTTAGGATTGATATGCAAGGGCGATATTATCCGAATAGATAATATTTATTATGATTTAGATAAATCAGCAATACGCCCCGATGCAGCAGCAGAATTGGATAAAACTTTAGAAATCTTCAAGAAATATCCAACGTTGAAAATAGAATTAAGAAGTCATACAGATTGCCGTGCACCTGACGACTATAATTTAAAACTAAGCCAACGCCGAGCTCAAAGTGCAGTAAATTATTTAATCAGCCGAGGCGTTGACCCTAAGAATTTGGTAGCGAAAGGCTATGGCGAAACAGTGCCAGTAAATAAATGTGTAGATGGCGTACCATGCCCAGAAGATGAACACCAAAAGAACAGAAGAACAGAGTTCAGGATATTGAGTTTTTAAAGAAATAAACACCGCTAAATATCAAACCAAAGGCAGTACGAAAGTGCTGCCTTTGTTGGTTTATGGAATGAGAGTTTAATTCAAATCCCCCTAACCCCCTTTTCAAGGGGGAATAATATTTGAAAGTGTATAATTCACTTTCAAAATCACTCACTTTATATTTAGTTATTAAGGAGATTGAAATATTTTTAACCCAAATTACTCATTTAGGTTTTACCTGATGGGGACTTCTACAAGCTCAGGTTTTAAACTCCTCATTTATCTGAGATGACCGAGTTATGGTGAGCATATCGAACCATAACTATAGCTTTATTGCTGAATTTAGATTTAATTCCAAAAATTAAGGAAAGCCCAAAATTTCCTATCATTTAAATATTCTAAATTATGTTGATTTTCAAAAGCTTCGCGTTCAAAACAAATATTCAAGTATGCCATTTCATGATTTCTATAATGCCACAAATTGGCCAAATACTCAGTGAAGTAAATTAGATAAAATGGAATTATTAGCATTTCCAATTGCTGCCTGAAATGTATTCTTTCATGATTTATAAAAATTTTATCGTACACTAAATTTTTATTTTTTAAAAATAAAAATGGGTACATTGCCATACCATGATAAACTAAAAATTTAAATTGAATGGGAATGAATTGCATAATTATATAAGAGGTAAAATGAAATTTTATCATTTAATGACTTCAAAAAAATATTAAAGTTTAATCAAGTTAAAAATTATGAGAATATTTTTTCACAAAACAAATCTTGAATTTGAGTATCCTTTTACTATTTCAAAAGGAACAAAAACTCATCAATCGGCCTTAGTAATTTGTATTGAGAATAATAACATTAAAGGTTATGGTGAGGCCCCATCAATAGCTTATTATAATATTTCGGTAGAGCAAATGATAATGGATATTAAATTAGCATTAAAGAATTTTGATTTAAATAGTTTCAATTGCGCTGAAGAATGCTGGGCTTATTTATTCAATGAACTACCTAATAATAATTTTGCTTTATGCGCTATTGATATGGCTTTGCACGATTGGTTTGCAAAAAAAAACAATCAAAAATTATACGAAACTTTTAATACACCATGGACAAACATACCTCCAACTGATTATACAATTGGAATAGATTCAGTAGAACTAATGGAGCAAAAAATCAAAGCACATTCAATGTTGATTTATAAAATAAAACTTGGTTTAGGCAATGAGGAACAAATTTTGGAATCTATTTCAAAATTTACAGATTCAAAAATTAGAATTGATTTTAACGAAGGATTATCATCTGAAAGATTTTTAAAACTTTATCCATTATTTGAAAAATATAATATTGAATTATTAGAACAACCATTATCAAAGTTTGATGAACAAGGGATGAAAGAGATTTTTACAGTGAGTAAAATTGATTTATTTGCAGATGAATATTGTGTTACAGAACAAGATATTGAAAAATGTATCAATAAATTTCATGGTATAAATATTAAGTTAACCAAATGTGGCGGAATAACTCCAGCATTACGAATGATAAAAAGGGCCAATGAGTTAGGGTTAAAAGTAATGATGGGGACAATGAATGAGAGTAGCATCGGAACAGCGGCTATTGCTCATTTCCTTCCTCAACTAGCTAAAGTAGATATGGATGGTGTTTTGTTATTGAAAGAGAATTTTGCACACGGAATTAATTTTGATGAAAATAATAAATGCAATGAACCTAAAGGTTTAGGTTTGGGTGTAATAGTAGATGTTGAATCTTTAAGGAGCTGTTTAGTTGAAGAGTATTAGTTTTTATCGGTTATTAATTTGTTTACATCAGTTATCAATTGAATGTTATTAGGTATATGATATGATTTATCTTAGTAATGTTAAACCAAATATGATATGTATAAAATTTTCGTTATTATTTTTTTAAGTGTTTTTGTTTCTATTAAATCATTTGGG
>JBDKJS010000166.1:0-37275 GCA_039806065.1 Bacteroidota bacterium
TGAATGATTTTATGAAGGCGTATCTTATGGAATATGCTGATAAAAAATAATTAACAAAATTAGTAAGTTAAATAATTGTAAAAATTAGTAATTATGTCATTGTTTAGAACAGAAAAGGATACAATGGGAGCGGTTCAAGTGCCCCTAAATGTATATTGGGGGGCGCAAACACAGCGTTCAATTGAAAATTTTAAAATAGCCCAAGACATCAATAAAATGCCAAAAGAAATTATTGAGGCTTTTGCTTATCTAAAAAAGGCTGCTGCCATCACCAATTTCGAAGCAGGAATATTATCCAAGGAGAAAATGGATTTAATAGCTAGTGTATGTGACGAGATCTTAGCAGGATCATGGCTGGATCAATTTCCACTCGTAGTATGGCAAACTGGTAGTGGCACTCAAAGCAATATGAACGTGAATGAAGTAATAGCATACAGAGCTCACGTATTACAAGGTGGCGCCCTTACTGATGAAAAAAAGGCAGTCCATCCCAATGATGATGTGAATAAATCTCAATCATCAAACGATACTTTTCCTACAGCTATGCACATAGCAGCTTATAAAATATTAATTCAAAAAACCATTCCTGCCATTGAGCAATTGAGGGACACACTAGCTAAGAAAAGTCTTGAATTCATGCAAGTGGTAAAAATAGGTAGAACTCATTTGATGGATGCCACGCCACTTACACTTGGTCAAGAATTAAGTGGATATGTTTCACAATTAGACCATGGTATAAAGGCTATTAAATACACCTTACTTCATTTAAGTGAATTGGCGTTAGGTGGTACAGCTGTGGGCACTGGAATAAATACACCACCGAATTATTCAGTCAATGTGGCTAAGCACATTGCTCAACTCACCGGATTGAATTTTGTTACTGCAGAAAATAAATTTGAGGCATTGGCTGCGCATGATGCTATAGTAGCTTCTCACGGGGCACTAAAAACGGTAGCATGTTCGCTTATGAAAATTGCTAATGATATTCGATTATTGGCCAGTGGTCCTAGGTGTGGTATTGGAGAAATTTATATTCCTGATAATGAGCCGGGGTCATCCATTATGCCGGGGAAGGTTAATCCTACCCAATGTGAAGCCATGACAATGGTTGCAGCACAGGTACTAGGCAATGATGTGGCCATCAATATAGGAGGAGCAACAGGTCATTTTGAACTAAACGTCTTTAAGCCTGTAATGATTTACAACTTTTTGCACAGTGCACGCCTGATGGCCGATGTGTGTATATCTTTTGACGAAAAGTGTGCAAAAGGAATAGCACCACTGCATGAAAACATTAAAACAAATCTTGAAAATTCGTTGATGCTGGTAACGGCTTTGAACACAAAAATCGGATATTATAAGTCAGCTGAAATAGCACAAACAGCACATAAGCAAGGAAAAACATTAAAACAAACTGCAATTGATTTAGGTTATGTTACCGCAAGCGAATTTGACGAATGGGTGAAGCCAGAGCAAATGGTAGGATTGTAATCCTGCAGCTACAAAAGGAATCGTTTAATTTGATGCAAGTAGTATTAGCAGTGGTTGCTACTTTAAAAAGTTGAGCTTATAATTTTTTAATGTGCCATGATTTATCTTAGAACAAAATTTTGACCCAGATATACTTTACGCACCATTTCGTCATTGGCAAGGTCTTCTGCCGTTCCAGCTTTTAATATTTTGCCTTCAAAAAGTAGGTAGGCACGATCGACAATGGTTAATGTTTCATGAACGTTATGATCCGTGATGAGCACACCAATATTTTTTGCTTTTAACTTGGCAACTATGGCTTGAATATCTTCAACAGCGATGGGATCTACTCCAGCAAAGGGTTCATCAAGTAAAATAAATTTAGGGTCAACAGCGAGCGCACGCGCTATTTCGGTTCTTCTTCTTTCACCACCCGAGAGAAGATCGCCACGGTTGTTGCGAATGTGTTGGAGGCTAAATTCGTTCAGTAATTCTTCTACACGATCGGCTTGCTGTTTTTTTGATTTCTTGGTCATTTCTAGCACCGCTTTTAAATTATCGGCCACTGTAAGTTTTCTGAATACTGAAGCCTCCTGAGCCAGGTAGCCTATTCCTGATTGAGCTCTTTTATACATCGGCATACCTGTAATATCCTGTTGATCTAAGAATATTTTTCCATCATTGGGTTGAATTAACCCTACGGTCATATAGAAAGTAGTGGTTTTACCAGCCCCATTTGGTCCTAATAAGCCTACAATTTCCCCCTGTTGTACTTGTATGCTTACATTGTTTACAACCGTTCTGTTTTTGTATTTTTTAATTAGGTTATCGGCCTTCAATATCATATTTGCAATTGATTTAAAATCCTACTCCAAAGCTAAGTCTTACACCTATTTCACTTACATTAGGATTGTCAAGATAGCTAAATCTTTTTACCAAACTAATTCTTCCAAACTTTAAAATATTTTCAATACCGATGCTAGCCTCTATATAGGGTTTAGTAAGTGAAGCAAAAGAGTTAGGATTGAATAATATATCTCTGTTACGTTGGCCAACCTTTCCAATCAGGAAGTCAACTGATGCAACCTCTCTTAGTTTCATTTTTCGTAGTAATGGAATTCTATTCAGAATAATTCCATTGAATCGATGTATTGCTTTAAGTGATAAATATTCATCACTTACAAATTCATAAAAATTCATTAAGTTATAAACTCGAGGATCGTAAGCATAAGTTTGATTTCCTTTGTGAATTTCAAGAAGAGGATAAGGAACTGTACCCCAAATTTTACCACCTTCAACGAAGTATTGTGTAGTGCCAAGATTACCAAGGTATAAATAATCAGAGATCAGGATGTTAAATTTATGATAAGTAAAATCACCCTTGAAGATGCCGCTTATTCCGCGGGTGTAAGTTACCGTGGTAATAGGGTATGAGCTACCTAAACTAATTCTGCCTCGCTTTCTACCTACTACTTCTTTCCGTTCAAAAAACTTTTCCTTGTAGGCATATCTTAGTGATATTCTTACTTCATCAGCTGTAATTTCATTTCTAGTGTTGATCCTGAAAGCATCGTTAAAGTAGCTAAAGTCTGTATTACTCATGGGGTTTATTTGTCTATGAGTAAAGGAAGCATTGAAGCCGAGCCCTCTGATGGGTTCGTTATCAAAAAAAACTTTCGTTTCTTCTGACTTTATAAATTTCAATAGATTTAAACGATTAAAAAATGAATTGAATAAGTTATTGGTATTAATGATATTTTGATCTACCCCTAATTGATCAAGGTCTTTTCTGTAGTAAAAACCAAATGAAGTAGATTTTTTATCTTGTAGAAAATATTCTATACCACCACCATATTTTAGTACTTCATCTTTTAGTCCATAAGCGGCATAACCTTGTAGCTGTATTGTTTTTGAAAAATTCATATTGGTTCTTCCGCCAAATCGGAATCTACTGCCTTCAATTAAATTTCGGCTATAAATACTGAAAATTTGTCCAAGGTCAAATTTACCTACGGTGACATAATTATTGGCAACTATGGTTATTAAGTTCACATAAGTTTGAAAGGCAGGAATGGAGGTAAGTGTATCTACAATTCCATAAATTTTTTGTTCTTGTTGGGTAAGGGAATCATGTCTGTTAGTCTGCCAGTACGAATCATCTTTTTCTAGGGCCTGATCTAGCACTACCACATCTTCAGCAAGTTTTTGCACTTCAACCGGCATTTCTTGGTTTACCTTTATATTTTTATAGGTAGTTGTTTTCCTGGCAATGAAGCCCATGGTTTGCTTGTTTTTACTTTCTGTAGGGGCAATGTTTATTACCATGATGTCTTTGCTTTGCATCCAAAATCCTCCATCAGTTTTGTGAAATTCGCTCGATACGATCATGTCTTCCACAAAGTTAATATTGGCATCATCAGCAATTCGCATTTGAATTTTTTTCACAGCCCATGTTGTATCATTGATCCACATTTCGCCAGTGAAAGTGAGTTCTTGTTTGCGTCTTGGTTTAAATTTTAATTTGTAGCAATAGTTTCCATTAATGTAAGTACTGTCTAATAGGTAGTATTTATAATATAAATTTCCTGTTTCGGCAATGGGGCTTACAAATCCTTTACTAAAAAGATAAATGAAGTTATCATAGATATTGATGTTTTGATAGAAGTCGCCCATGAACTGAGAGATGGTTGAATTTTCAATCCCAGAAACCTTAGCGGCTTTAATGATTTCCTTTTTTTTGTTTGGGTTTTTGCTAGAATAAATATCGCTAATACTTTCAGAAAGGAAGAAGGGGAGATAAGGTTTTTTATTGGTAGTGTTGCTATCTATATTTTCAAAAACAAAACTGAATGGTTTAAAGATTTTCCTTTTTTGAAATTTCTCAGAAATATTATTTATATCAAATTCAACTTTATTGTAAGCCTCGTAACTATAGGAATCTATTTTATCCTTATTGTTTAGTTGCCGGTTGTCGCGGACTTTACGCATGATAATATCTGCCGGATTTTCACCTGCATTGATTTCGATTTCAGGCAAGTCAAATTTGTTTTGACGCAGTGCAAACTCTAATTGTTGATGAGCTCCAATTTTAATGGGTAGTGAAGCATTTAAGTATCCAATGCATGATACCAGAACAGAATCTACTTTTGACTCTGTATGTAAGGAGAATAGGCCATCAAGGTCAGTAACAGTGGCAATGGTAGTGTTTTTAAAACTGACTGATGCAAATGGAATAGCTTCATTCGTAAGGGGATCATAAACCTTACCGCTTACTGAAGTTGTTTGTGCTTTTAAAAAATTAAAAAAAAGCAGGCAACCAATCAGATAAAAGTATTTCATAATGCTTTTGCTAATTTTAATTGATCCCAATATTCTACAGCTCGTCTGAAATGAGGTATAACAATGGTTCCACCCACTACGTTGGCTACCCCCATGGCTTCAAAAATTTCTTGATCAGTTATGTTTAATTCAAAACATTTTCCTAGGTGGTATTTGATACAATCATCACAGCGAAGCACCATACTGGCCACTAAACCCAATAATTCCTTAGTACGGGTACTCAAAGCACCTTCGGCATAAGTTTGTGTATCCAGAGCATAAATTCTTTTGATCAAGAGGTTATCTTCTCCTAAAATTCGCTCATTCATTTTTGAACGGTATTCATTAAACTCATTAACTATATTAGCCATGGAGGTAAAGATATATTTTTGCGTTTGACTTAATGCATATTGGTTATTTAATTATTAAAATACTTACTAAAAAAAAAGCTGCCTTGTAATTTAATTACAAGACAGCCTTGTTAAATAGGGGGAATTATATTGAGGCCTATAAGCCGAAGCCATAATAGGCTCGCATGCCATTGGGATATACACCTTCAATGAGTACACCTCCGGTTTTATTTCTGAGTGCACTATTTAAATCGTCAACATTGCGAATGGGTTTTTTGTCAATCTGTGTGATTATAAATCCTTCTTTTATTCCTGCACTTCTAAGTTTGCCTCCATTCATGTTAGTAATTTTTACGCCACCATCAATGGCTAATTTATTGCTTTCATTTGTGCTAGTGTTTTCAAAGGTGGCACCTAATAAGTTGAGAACATCTTCTGATTTAGTGATAGATGTATTTCCTTCTTTGTTTTTTAATATAACGGTTTTAGCCATGATGGTTCCATTTCTATCAATGGTAACATTAATTTTATCACCTGGTCGGTATTGGCCCACTTGTTCTTGGAGAGCAGGAGTAGAGTTTACAGCTACATCGCCCACCTTTAAAATTACATCCCCCTCTTTAATACCAGCTACGGCAGCAGCACCTCCATCAGAAGTCCCTGCCACATAAACACCTTTTGTTTCGCTTATTCCTTTTTCATTGGCCAATTTAGAGTCAATATCTCTAATAGAAACTCCAATAAAACCTCTTTGAACGGCACCAAACTCAACAAGATCATCCATTACTTTTTTCACCAAGTTAACGGGTATGGCAAAGGAATATCCGGCATAAGCTCCGGTAGTGCTAGCTATGGCACTGTTGATGCCTACTAATTGACCTTGCGTATTCACCAATGCGCCACCACTGTTTCCTGGATTTACAGCAGCATCGGTTTGAAGAAATGATTCTATTTTATATTGATCTGGCAGTATACCAATGTTTCGGGCTTTGGCGCTAATGATTCCAGCAGTAACAGTAGAATTTAGATTAAATGGATTGCCAACTGCCAAAACCCATTCGCCCACTTTTACATCATCAGAATTACCGTAGGTAACAAAGGGTAAATTTTTCTCATCAATTTTGAGTAGGGCTAAATCAGTGCTTGGATCTGTGCCAATAACTTTAGCAGTAAACGTGCGATTATCATTTAATGTTATTTCTACTTCATCAGCATCATCAATCACATGGTTATTGGTGGCTATGTATCCATCTTCTGTTAAAATAACACCGCTGCCGCTTGATTCTTGTTGCCTTGGTTGCGGTGTTCCAAACATTCCCCAAGGATCGTTAAAGGGGTTATATTGCTGCGCCCTTCTTTGGTATTTTGTTTTGACATGAACTACAGCATGAAGAGTGGCATCAGCAGCTTGAGTAAAATCCAAATTGCCATTTATTGCGGTGGCGTAATTCACTAACCTGCCAAGAGTAGGATTTTGCTTTTGAGAAATAGAAGGCGAGTGGTTAGTATAAAAATAAAGTGATGCCATTGATGCTACTATTCCAGTAGTGGCAGCAATAAGTACAACGAATAAGTTTTTTTTCAGACTACTTTTCATAAAAATAAATTTTAATTAATAATTGATGTTTACTTAAGTTGCTTTGAGGCTGTATTAAAGTATTACTTGTTAACTTACAAATTTTATGCCAACAAAATTGGCAAGGCACCATGATTTGTAAATGAAAGAAATCGTTAATTGAATTTAACAAAGGAGCGCCCTATTTTATCATTGAGGGCATGATCAAAACGAACTTGACTGAAAAAAATTCAGCCAGAAAGGTTAAGTAAAATTTAAAAACGTGCCAAAACATCAGCTAGATGCATGATCTTAATCGGTTTTTCTTGCTTGGCAAGGTAACCTTGCATATGCATAAGGCAAGAAAGGTCAGTACTAATTAAATATTCTGCTTTTGTAGCTTCAGCATTTTTAATTTTTTGAGCCGCCATACCAACTGCCACAGGTTCAAATTTTACGGAGAAAGTACCACCAAAGCCACAACAGGTTTCATTGTCATCCATTTCTACCATTTCGAGTCCTCTCACATTTTCTAATAGTACCCGTGGTTCTTTTTTTATCCCTACTTCGCGCAGGCCACTACAGCTGTCATGATAAGTGGCTTTGCCATTGAGTTGAGCTCCAAAGGAAGTTACTTTTAGTATGTTTACGAGAAAGTCACTAAATTCAAAGATGTTCTTTTGAATTACCTTGTATTCATTGTGCATGGAAGAGTTGTGAAACAGTTCTGGATAGTAATTTTTGATCATACCTACACAACTAGCACTAGGCGAAACGATGTATCTATTATTATTAAAGTCATTGATAAATTTTTCGCCTACTTCTTTACATTGGTCCCAAAATCCGGCATTAAATGCAGGCTGGCCACAACATGTTTGGGTAGGGTTGTAATTTACTTGACAGCCTGCCTTTTCAAGCACTTTCACCATATTAAAGGCTGTATCAGGAAAGAGTTGATCTACAAAACAAGGAATGAAAATATCTACAATCATAGAGTAGGGCTAGTAGTTGATTTTAGGCTGTTAAATTTTTTTGAAGCTTTAGCACGCGGAGCAAAAATAAGCATCCTATTGCAAAGAAAACCACCAATGCTAAAATACTATTGCGCATGCTGCCGGTAAGGTGGTTGATAAATCCAAAACTGAACATGCCTATAACGATGGCTATTTTCTCTGTCACATCAAAAAAACTAAAGTAAGAAGCCGTATCAGAAGTGGCTGGCATTAATTTAGAATAGGTGCTTCGGCTCAATGATTGGATTCCGCCCATGATCAATCCTACTACTGCTGCTACTATAAAAAATTGCCATTTATTGTTTAAAAAATAGAAGCTGTAAATGCATACTAAAATCCAAAGAATCACCACAGTTAACAATACTTTAATGTTGCCTATTCGCTCTGATGCACGACTCATAACAAGTGCACCTAAAATTGCTACCAATTGAATCACTACCACTGTTAGGATGAGGGTGGTGGTATCTAATTTTAATGTTTCAGATCCAAATGTAGTGGCTACCAACATGACTGTTTGTACCCCCATATTGTAGAAGAAAAATGCCAATAAAAACATAAGCAATATTGGTAAGGACCTAACCTCTTTTAAAACTTTTATTAATTCTAAAAATCCTGAACTAATTACATTCTTATCGCTAAGTGTATGGTTTGTTATAGGTTTTGGTAAATATTTGAATGTGTAAAGTGCAAAACCAAGCCACCAAAGGCCCACAAGTATAAATGTAATTCTGACTGCGAGTGCTTGTGAACTCCCATTAGATGGAAATGAGAGTAATATTACAAATCCGATGATTTGGAGAATCACACTTCCAACATATCCATACGAAAAACCTCTTGCGCTCACCCTATCCTGAAGTTTAGGAGGTGCTATTTCGGGTAAGTAGGAGTTGTAGAAAACTAAACTAGCCCAATATCCATAGGTGGCGGTAATAAATAAAATGGAACCTAATAAAAGATGATCGATGCTTTTAAAAAAATAAAAACCTATACAGCTTAAAGCGCCTATGGTTACGAAGAATTGCATGAATCTTTTTTTATTACCACGCAGATCGGCAATGGAGGAGAGTAAAGGTGATGAAATAGCTACTAATAAAAAGGCCAGTGCAAGTGTGTAATCATATAAAGAAGTATTAGGAATATCTTTAAACCAAAGAAAATTTAGTGTGGCTGTTTTGGTATTTGAATCATTATCACCAGTAATTCCTAGGTAGTAGATAGGGAAAAAGGTGGTAGTTATAACTAGATTGTAAACGCTATTGGCCCAGTCATACATGCACCATGCATTAATTGTTTTTTTTTGTGATGGAGAAAGGTTTTTCATTTTTTAAATTGTTAAACCGCTAATGATAAATGAACTTACAAGCCCTATGAGCAGGGTAAGTAGGTAAACAAATAAATAAGTAGTGAATTTTAGTAATCTTTTTAGCCAATGTTCTGGGTATGCTTTGCGGAATGCTAAAAACAGATAGGTTCCTATAATGATATATCCAAAGGTATTGATCCAATCGGGAATAGTGATTATGAAATTGATGAGAAAAATAAAACTCCAAAACAAAAAAATAAAGGAATGAATGTGCAGTGTAAAAACAAGATGGAAAAGATAGTAAATTCGTTTTCTCCAATAGAGCAGCTTTAAAATAATGGCCATCAAAGGTATGAGCACGAACATTAATTTGGGAATTTTAGCAAGGGTGCTGGTTAGTAATGAGGCAATGAAATTATTAGTGCCGCTTTCGCGGGCTTTGGCTGCTTGCAAAAGTAAAATATTGGTAAAGAATGATGGCTTTGATTCCATGGGCAATTTAGCAACACTGTCTTTATAATTTTGAAGCGTTGAGGAAACAGGATAAACCTTTTCAAACCAGTTGATGCTATCCAAAGTATTTTCTTCTAGGGTAGTATTGGTTATGCTATCTGGTAAGGTTGATTCATTATCCAATTTAATCGAACTATTTAATCCTGATTCAGTATTCATTTCAAAATGCAATGTGGAAAAATTGGATTTCCGTTGCAATTCAATTTTTTTGTACTGTTGGTTGAGGTATAGAAAAAAATAAATTAAACTTATAAAAATATATAATTGAAAGGGGTGGATATATTTTGCGCGCCTTCCATTCCAAAATTCTGTAGTTAAAAAACCTGGTTTTGTAAGAAGGGGTTTAAGGCTGCTAAAAAATTTTCCATCGGCATGGAAGTAGTGTCCAATTAAGTGAAGCAAGGCATGCCAAGCATTTTCGTTAAGTGCTACATTTTTCTGTCCGCAATAAGAGCAAAAGGTTTCTTCCACGTGAAACCCACAATTGAGACAATTTTTTTCTTTTCTAAGTTGGTCGCTCATTGAGCGAAAAGTATAAAATTAAATTGTACTTATCACAAAGCATCATAATTACTTTGAACCATGTCGATAGGCTTTTACCGTATCTACAAATAATTTCACTTTCGATTTTTCTAAATCGGGGTAAAGGCCATGCCCGAGGTTTGCTATATGACCGCTAGGGCCAAAATCATGTAGCATCTTTTCCGTTTGCTGTACTATGGTGGCTTCATCGGCATAGAGCAGACAAGGATCTGCATTGCCTTGTAAAACCTTATTTGCTAGGAGCACTTTGCTTTCAGCAATATCCATATTCCAATCAAGACCCACTACATTGCAGCTTAATTTATTCAAAGATGCACGGGCAAAGAAAGCCCCTTTAGCAAAAACTGTGGTTGGCACAGTAGTGATGGCATCGGTGATTTGTTTAATATATTCAATTGAAAATTCGTTGTATTGCATAGGTGATAACACCCCTGCCCAAGAGTCGAAGAGTTGAATTAAATTGACACCTGCGGCTACTTGTGTTTTAATATAAGCAATCGTTGTATCAGTAATCATTTGAAGAAGTTGATGCGCCAAGGTAGGGTTAGTGTATAATAATTGCTTGGCTTTACTAAAAGTTTTGCTCCCTTTCCCTTCAACCATATAGGCAAACAGGGTCCATGGGGCACCAGCAAATCCAATTAGAGGAACGGCATGATCAAGGTTTTTTTTAGTAAGGGCTATGGCATCAGCTACATACTTTATTTCAGAACCATCGCTTACATGGATGCGGGCTAGATCAGCTTCAGTGGCAATGGTATGTTCAAACCAAGGTCCCATAGCTTCCACCATTTTATAAGGCAAGCCCATTGCCTCTGGCACCACTAGAATATCAGAAAAAATAATGGCCGCATCTACTCCTAAAATGGTTACCGGTTGGATGGTAACTTCTGCTGCAAATTCTGGATTCTTAACCATTTCAATAAATCCACCAGCATTCATTCTTACGGCTCTGTATTCTGGCAATACCCTTCCTGCTTGGCGCATTAGCCATACCGGGGTGCGTTCAGTACTTTCTCCTCTTGCCGTTCTTAAAAGTAAATCATTTTTTAACATTTTGCAAAGATAGGGCTTAAAGTGCGAGCACACGCATTTTACCTATAGGCTAAATAAAATATTTAATATCTATCACTCAAATGTCAGAATATTTAAAAATAATTAATTACACCAAAGTGTACTTTGCTATTTCTAAATTGAATTGGATTGCCCTGTTGTGAACCGAGTGCATAATTTACACTAAGGATTCCCAATTTTGTTTCAAAGGCCACTCCGGTGCCCAAACCATATGGCGCATCATTAACCGTGGCATTCAAGCTTTTTCGTTCATACCAAGCTTTATTGAAAAATAAAGTGAAATAAGAATTTTGCTCAAGTAGAAAACGATAAGATAAGGTACTAATCAAATAGCTTGAAGCAAAAATACTCTCTTCATCGAAGCCTCTAAGTGATTTGAGTCCTCCAATCCTAAAATATTCATTTTCGAATGTGTTTACTTCTTGATATTGGTATGCTGCATTAACGGAAAAATTAAAAATGTTTCGTCCTTTGATAGGCGTAAAAAAATCAAATTTTAATTCAGCTATATAATTGGTGCTCAATAATTGAAGACTATCATAAAGCACTGGATTTACTTCCTTGTTTTTTGAAATTTTTCTATTTCCAACGGTAGCTGTTGTATTGATTATGAAACCGGAAGAAGGATTGATTCTATAATCTAAATTTTCCAGATTAAAACTTAGTCCATAGCCCGTAGTTTTTATATCAGCATAGGGGGGAAGTGAGGAACTGTTTCTCAAAGCCTTTGGGCTTAGCAACGAACTTTCTTTTACATTTACAAAACCCTTTAAATAGTTATTTCCTTTTAGCTGATAAATAATGCCTAGGTTTTGAATCACGTCTAAGAATAAAGTATCACGTTTATAAACATTGAGTGCAGCATCAATCCCTATAGGTAGGTTTAAAATAAACGGGTAAATAAAGCGCGCTTTCAAATCTTGACTTCTAGGGGGCAATGCTCGCCAGTTGAAATCAATAATCTCGGCACGTTTGAATGAATTTTGCAAACGCAAACGAAGCTCACCTGTGAGATTGTATTTACCTGGTTCGTTTTCGCGCGGTAAAAGACCCACCACACCATCAAATTGGGAAGCTTTCTTGGCTTCCAAAAACAGTTCTAATATGGTTTGTTTTTCATTGAATAAAATCCTGTGCTTTACTTTTTCTTTAAGAAAAGGAAGCTCTTTTAGTCTATTGGTAATTTTTGATATGAGTAGTTCATTGTATACATCACCATTTTTTATACCAAGGTAATTTTGCAAATAGGCTGGTGCCACCACTGTATTGAAACGTTGTATAACACTATCCATAATTATAAACTTTTGTTTATCCAGTACCAAATCAACGCTTACTTGATCTTTATTGATAGCAACATTTTTAGTGGTAACCACAGCAAATGGAAATCCCTTATTCTCACAATTTTTTAAAATTGCATCAATGCTTTTATCAAGTAATGAGGTATTTATTTTCTTTTTATTAATGGAATTGCTGCGCAGTCCACTGCCTTGAAGCCAATAATCATCTATGCCATTAGCATTAATGGTAAAAGATTGAAATGGTTGTCCGGAAAAAAGCTGCAAAGTAATGATGGTGTCGCCTATTGTAAATGAATCAATACTGGCTGCAATAAAACCATGCTTCAATAATCCCTGATGAAGTTCTTTAATAATGGTTTTTAATTGTGATGTATCAACAAGTGGCGTTTTTTTATCGATAATTTCATCTGCTATTTTTCTGGCAGCTGCATTATTTTGTTCATGATGCTGAATGATTATGGCATAAGCACGACCTTCTAATTGGAAGGGCAATAGAAAGAGTAAAAAAATTACTAGCACTTTTACTAATCTCATAGCCGACTCAATATTAAGTAAATTAGTGGTTCTTTAAAATCATCACCATTCATGTTTTGAATTACTTTTATAACAAAAAAGCTGCTCCATTTCTAATGAACGAAGCAGCTCGAGTATATATTTAGATAATAATTAGTCTCTCCGATTGCCAAACAATCTTAATAGGGCAAGGAATAGATTAATAAAATCCATGTAAAGTGTTAGGGCTCCCATAATGCTAATTTTAGTACTTTCTTCAGTACCATCTTGTACTTGGCTACCTATATTTTTTAATTTCTGCACATCATAAGCGGTAAGCCCTGTAAATACAATTACAGAAATGATGCTGATGATGTAACCCATTTTATCACTTTTGAGGAACATATTGATAAGGCTGGCTACCACTATTCCAATTAAGGCCATCATTAGGATGGATCCTAATTTTGTTAAATCTGTATTAGTAGTATAGCCAACTAGGGCCATTAAACCAAACATGCCGGCAGTGGCGCCAAAAACGCCTGCAATACTAGCCTGGGTATATGCTAGGAAAATAAAGCTCAAACTCATTCCGGTGAGCACCGCATAAAGTAGAAAAACACCGATCAGTGCTGTGGAAGATAATTTTTGAAATCCAAATCCCATAAGCATTACTAAGCCAAGCGGAGCAAACATCACAATCCATCCTAGAATAGTAGGCTTGCCTACTTCTAAATTTAATAAATACTGTAAGTAAGATGTATCAGTTCCAAAGATATAGGCCGTAATGGCAGAGATGGCAAGGGCGCCAGCCATCCAGCTGAATACATTTGCCATAAAGGTGCGGCTCACCGTAGCTGAAGCTATGCCGGGTTGAGCATTGTTTGAAAGGTTCCAATTGTTTTCCATCATTTATTTTTTTTTAGTTGTATCAAAAATTAAACCAAGCTTTAAAGTTAAGAAAGTTTGGCAGCAATTAAACGTAAAAATTCTGAACGAGTTGTGTCTTTTTCAAATTCACCTGTAAAAGCGCTGGTGGTAGTTACTGAATTCTGTTTTTGTACGCCTCTCATAGCCATGCATAAATGATGACATTCTATCACCACTGCTACACCATGTGGTTTTAGCGCAGATTTTATACAATCCAATATTTCGGTAGTTAGCCTTTCTTGAACTTGAAGTCTGCGAGCAAATGCATCAACAATTCGAGGTATTTTACTCAAACCTACAATTTTTCCATTAGGTATATAAGCTATGTGTGCTTTTCCAAAGAAGGGCAGTAAGTGATGTTCGCAAAGTGAGTACACTTCAATATCTTTTACTACTACCATTTCATTATAATCCTCATCAAACAATGCTGATTTTAATATTTCAGTAGGATTTATTTGATAGCCATGAAGTAAAAATTCAAAAGCCTTAGCAGCTCTTTCAGGAGTCTTAAGCAACCCATCTCGCTCAGTATTTTCACCACTTATTTGAATAATTTCCTTGTAACGGGCAGCTAGCGAGGCAATCTTATTTTCATTATTTTGATGGTCCATAAATTTTAACCGAGATATTCAACAAAGTTTTTTTCTGTTTCTTGAATTTTAATGGAATGAAGTTGGCAACCCAAGGCAGCTATCGGTTTTTCAATTTCTTTCCAAAAGGCAATTGCCAATACTTCTGTGCTAGTATATTTGTCTTTCAAAAAATCGACATCAAGATTCAGGTTTTTATGATCTACTTTTTCAATGATAAATTCCTTGATGATTCGGCTCACATCACTTAAGTTTGTTACAAAGCCAGTTTCCTCATTTACTTCTCCTTTAACGGTAACCCAAAGCACATAATTGTGGCCATGCCAATTAGGATTTGAACATTTTCCAAAAGTATGGTAATTTTTTTCTTGACTCCAATCAGCTCGCGCCAATTTGTGGGCTGAGCTAAATTGTTCCTTACGTGTAATAAAAATCATGGGTCAAAGGTACGTTTTAATTAGGCACTTAACAAGCAGGTTTAAGGCTATTGTGAGCGTTATTCATTGTACGTGAAGCACTTATTATTTCTTTACAAATTACTTCTTTTTACAGTGTTAAACTTTTTACTAGCAGCGTCAAATCTTTTTCTTAGAACAAGATTGATTTTATTTAGTTTTAGTTTTATTATCTAAATATAAGATTAGGTTTGCAGCATGAATGAAATATTATTGGTAACTGCTACTGCATTAGAAATGGAGCAGCTCCAGTTTTATAAAACTTGTAAAGGCTACAAATGGCAAAGGGCAGTATGTGGTGTAGGGTCTATGCTGCACAGTTGGCAGCTTCGCGATTCGATGCTAGAAAGGCAACCTCAGCTTATTGTTCAGGCCGGCATAGCAGGAGCCATAGATACTACACTTGTCATAGGTGAAGTGGTGGAAGTAATAAGTGACGAGTTATTCGATCTAGGAGTAGAAGACCATCAAGCATTCAAACCGTTGTATTCTTTAGGATTGTTGGAATATGAAAATCAAGTTTTTGATAATGCTAACAAACACAGATGGAATAATAACCTAAAAAAGGTAGCTGGAATAACTGTAAATACAGCACATGGTAATCAATACAGCATAGATGCCTTGAAGCGAAGCACCGCAGCCCAAGTGGAGACCATGGAAGGCGCAGCTGTTTTTTTTGCTGGCAAAAGATTGAATATACCAGTGATGCAAATTCGCGCTATTAGCAATCATGTGGTACCAAGAAATAGAAGCGAGTGGAACATACCATTAGCACTCCAAGAATTAAATAAAGCCTTAGAAAAAATTTTTTATGCGTCTATCTGATTTGAGTTTAGGAATTAGCCCATGTCCTAATGATACTTTCGCTTTTCATGCCCTACTGCATCAACTGCTCGAAATGAAGCAAATGCCATCTGCCTTAATTATTGATGATATTGAAAAGCTGAATAAACTTTCCTTGCGGCACACTTTGGATATTTCAAAAATTAGCTTTGCTGCCTATCCATTCATTGCGGATCATTATCAAATATTAAGCAGTGGTGCGGCTTTGGGAAGGGGAGTGGGGCCGTTATTGGTATGTGCCAAGGAAAAATTAGATCTGCTAAAAAATGGAATAGGCCAACACTTAAAAATAGGGATTCCAGGAGAGCATACTACTGCTAATTTTTTACTTAAGCATTTTTATAAGGATTGTACAACAGTTGAATTGCTATTTTCAGATGTGGCGAAGGCAATAAAAAATGAAAGTGTAGATGCTGGCTTATTAATTCATGAAGGCAGATTCACCTATGAAAAAGAGGGGCTTGCTCTCATTGCAGATTTAGGTACAAAGTGGGAAGAAGCCTATCAAATGCCTATACCACTGGGAGCCATTGTTGTAAAACGAATACTGCCCTATGAATTAAAATTACTAATAGCACATCAGTTACGTGAAAGTATCTTTTTTGCGCGCAATAATCCGCAGGCCAGTGCCTCTTTTGTTTCGGCCTATGCCCAAGAGATGAGCGAATCAGTGAGGCAACAGCATATAGATCTTTATGTAAACGAACATACGCTTCAATTAGCTGAAACAGATAAGCAAGCTATCTTAAAATTGCTTAATGCTCACCAGCAGCAAAATAATTTACCTAATTTTGGACCTGATATTTTTATTGGATAATCCATGATTGTAATTACAGGAGCCGCAGGCTTTATTGCCAGTGTATTAGTAGCCAAGCTTAATGAAGAGAATTTTTTCGATTTAGTTTTGGTTGATGATTTTTCTAATGAACAGAAGAAAGCAAATTACGCTGATAAGAAATTTGTTCATTTGGTAGATCGAAATTCATTTTTCGATTGGTTGGATGAAAATGAAAAAATGGTGCAATTCGTATTTCATTTAGGAGCAAGAACCGATACCACAGAATTTAATAAATCAATTTTCGATGAATTAAATTTCAACTTTAGTTGCAAAATGTGGAATGCTTGTATCAATTATGGATTGCCGCTAGTGTATGCAAGTAGTGCAGCCACTTATGGATCTGGAGAATTTGGATATGATGATTTGCATGAACTGTCAAGTAAATTAGTTCCATTAAATCCATATGGAGAAAGTAAAAACGATTTTGATAAATGGGCATTGGCTCAAGAGCGGAAACCTTACTTTTGGGTGGGGTTAAAGTTTTTTAATGTATATGGGCCTAATGAATATCATAAGGGGCGGATGGCTTCGGTAATTTTTCATGCCTTCCATCAAATTAAAGCTAGCGGATCATTAAAACTTTTTCGTTCGCATCATGAGGCTTATGCTGATGGATGCCAACTTCGTGATTTTATTTCAGTATTTGACATAGCTTCTGTATGCTATTTTTTAATGCACCATAGAAAAGATAGTGGCATTTATAACTTGGGAAGTGGAGTGGCTCGTACTTTTATTGATTTAGCCAATATTACTTTCGCTGCAATGAATGTTGCATCTAACATCAGCTTTATTGATACTCCTGCCGATATTAGAGATAAGTATCAATATTTCACTTGTGCTAACATGAGTAAGCTAAGAGCCATTGGCTATCAAACACCATTTACCACTTTAGAGAATGGTATTCAACATTATGTAACGAGCTACTTGATTCCTGGTAAATATGTTTAGTTGATACGGTGATTTTATTAGCTGCCAAATACCTTTTTCAATATTTCATTGATTCTAGCCATAGGATCTTTTCTAATTTTGATTTCCTCTTGGCCTACTAGTAGGAATAGCCCTTTAAGTGCTTGTTGGGTAATGTATTCATTCAAATCTGGATTCACTTTTTTGCCGATGCCAATTTTATTGTATTGCTTAGTAACAGCAGTCCAGTGTTTGGTAACTTGAGCCTTGCTGGTGGCTTGGGTTATGATGGGTTTAAATGATGTGCCAAGCTGGCCACTAGTTTGGGTTCTAAGGTATGCAGTAGCGGCTGTATCACCTCCTTGAAGTATGCGCAGGCCATCCTGAATAGAAAGTGATGTGATAGCATTAACAAAAATTGGAAGGGCACTCTTACTGGCATCTTCAGCAGCGCGGTTCATGGTTCTTATGAAATCATCTACAGGTTTGTTTATGCCGATGCCCCTGAGTGATTTTTCTACTTGTTTCACCTCTTTAGGAAATGGAATTTTTATTAAGGGATTTTTATAAAATCCATCTAGTTTAGCAGCGTTGTCGGTTGCTTTTTGGGCTCCCACATTTAATGCCTCCTTCAAACCTTTTGTGATATCAGCATTAGAAAGTCCCTTGCCGGTGGGAATATTGCTAACGGTATTGATAATATTATGGATGGTTTGTTGCTGTGCTAGGACGGTTAAACTGGTGAAGCATCCTAGGAGGATAGTCAATGCTGTTTTCATATATTTTAAAATTATTTAAGAATTCGAGTTGTGTTTAAGTTAAATGATGGATTACAAAAATACTGCCAAAGCTAAAAAAAGAAAAAAGCCCCCTGTCTTTCGACAGAGAGCCAACCATGAAAAATAAAATCTTCAATATTTTTATACTTTCTTTTCTTCAATACGAGCAGCTTTACCACTCACGTTGCGAAGATAGAATATTCTTGCTCTTCTCACAATACCTCTTTTATCTACTATAATTTTATCAATTTTAGGGGAATAAAGGGGGAATATACGCTCAACACCAACGCCATTTGAAATTTTACGAACGGTAAATGTTTGGGTTAGTCCACTTCCTTTTTTTTGTAAAACAACCCCTTGGTACTGCTGGATACGCTCTTTGGTACCTTCAATAATTTTATAATGTACCGTAACGGTATCACCTGCTTTAAATTGAGGAACTTCTTTCTTTTCTACTGATGCCTCAACTGCTAACTTAACTAAATCCATGAAAACTAATAATTTATAGGGTTTTTACGAATAATTCGGATTGCAAATATAAGTTTTTACAATAGAAATAAAAATTATTTTCCTAAAAATTATACAAGGTTATTTTAACAAGTCAGGCCTTCGCCTTTTTGTTCTTTCTATGCTTTGGTCTAATCGCCATTGGTCAATGGTTTTGGGGTTTCCGCTTAAAAGTGGAGGAGGCACCTCCCAATTGTTGAATAAGGCTGGGCGGGTAAATACAGGAGGTGCTACTAATCCATCTTGAAAAGAATCTGAAAGTGCACTTGTTTCATCAGAAAGCACACCAGGTAATAGCCTAATCACACTATCTGCAACAATAGCTGCGGCCAATTCGCCACCGGTAAGTACATAATCCCCAATGGATATTTCTCTTGTTATGAGGTGGATCCTCACTCTTTCATCCACTCCTTTATAGTGCCCACAGAGTAAGATCAAGTTTTTTTTAACGGCCAACTCATTACAAACATTTTGAGTAAGCATTTGACCATCCGGACTCATGTAAATAATGTCGTCATAAACTCTTTGTTGCTTCAATGCTTCAATGCATTTAAAGATGGGTTCAATCATCAGAACCATGCCAGCACCACCACCATATGCGTAGTCATCCACTGTTTTGTAATTATCAGTAGTATAGTCGCGTAGATTATGGAGGTTTACGGTGACCAATCCTTTATCCTGTGCTCGTTTGCAAATTGAATTTTGCAATGGGCTTTCTAGAAGTGCTGGTACCACGGTAATAATATCAATGTGCATGGGTGTTATAGCCATTTTTCCATTTTAAAATGTTGAATTTCATTAAATAGCAAATAAGATTTCTCAGTGGTTGCATAGCCACATTTTTTATAAAAATTTAAAGCATTTTCGCGCGCATCTAATTCAATTTTTAGCATTCCTTTAGCAAGGGAAAATTTTTCTAAATATTCCAGCATTTGCTCACCTATGCCTTGCCGTTGGTATTGAGGGTGAACAGCCATGGAACGAACTTGAAAAACTTTCTCTTTTATGGGCTCCAATCTACCTGTTGCCACTACCTGATTGTTTAGCAAACCGATGAAATGATGACTAATCGATTCCGTTGAGTCCATAGTGCTATCAAAAGTTTGGTGCCACGGCTTACGAAGCACTTCAAACCTCAATTGATAATAAGCTTCAAGCAGCGGTGGATTAAAAACCTGAATTATTTCAACCGCAGTTACCATTTAAGCCAAAACTACTTTAGCCGAATCACCTAAAGTCACCGTAACATGTTCTTGCATGGTAGTAGCAAGAGAAATTCCCACGAAATCGGCTGTAACGGGAAATCGTTTATGATTTCTATCCACCAAAATAGCAGTTCTTATTTTTTTTAGTTCAGCTTTCAATAATATTTTCAATGCATGCATAAGTGTTTGGCCAGAGTTTAAAACATCGTCCACAAGAACAACTGAACTTTGCTTCATGGAAGCCACATCGGTATCAATGGTATGATTGCCATCTGCATGCTCTTTATCAATAGTTAGTTTTACAAGTGTGGTCTTAAAATTGGCGTGTTCATCTAACACAAGTTTTATTTTTTGTGCCAAAAGGTATCCACTTTTAACTATGCCAGCTATGTAAATGTGTTCTTGTGTGGTATTGTCCTCAATAATTTGCCAGGCTATGCGCTCTATACGGAGGCGTATGTCTTGCGCATTTAATATTTCAGTTTCTTTCCTCATGAGGTGGTAAAGTTATGGTTTATAATTTTCTTTCAATAGCATTTTTACGAGGTTTATCCAATAAAATATTAATAGTTGTATCAAGCTTTGAAAGTAAAAAGTAATGAACTTTTAATTCATAGCTAGAATCAGTAATCTGTCTTAAACTAGCGTTTAAAATCGAATCAGGAAGTACAATGTCTTTTTTTATTGATTTATAAAAGATTCCATAATCTTTTACCAATTTGAAGGATTGCCATCCATCTGTTAATTCCATAGCTTGACTTTCGAGATAATAGTTTTTTGAAAGATGAATAGAAGTGTGTTTGCTATCATTGCCACTTAGGGTATTAATCAACCAACTGGGACGAAACATAAACACGAAAATGGAAAGTGGAAAAATACTAAGATAAATCTTTAATAAAATCAATTTTGTATTCCTCAATAAACAGCCAGCCAAAATTAAACCACAACAAAGAAATACCAATGGGGCCCAAGGTGCTTCATCACTTAATATGCAAAGAAAAAGAGCACCCATGTGTACTATTGAAAGTAAAAGGATAATGTATGGTTTAACTTTTTTCGAGATTGCTAACAGCAGCAGCGCCAATATCGCGGTGACGATGTAAATGATAAGGGTTATATAAAATGACATATTTTTTTATTCACAATAAACAAAGGTCGTACTTATAAATGTAATTTAGCATAAAATGTTTTAATAGTATGGAGGAGAATATGCAGCCTTTTTTAAAAAAGGTTTTGGATGACGTATGGGATCAGATGGATGGAAATATAAGCAATACTTGTTTTGTATTTCCAACTATAAGGGCTGGCTTGTATTTTAAAAAATATCTTGGAGAAAAAATTACAAAACCAATATGGTTGCCACAAATCTTTGCGATGAATGATTTCATTCAATTGCTAAGCGGAAGAAAATCAACAGACGAAGTGACCTTGATCTTTGAGTTATATTCCATTTACAATAAATATTTCAAAGAAGAAACCTTAGATCAATTTTACCCTTGGGCCGAAATATTGTTAAGTGATTTTGATGACATTGATGCCAACAAAGCTTCTGCAGCAGCTATCTTCCACCATTTACAGGAGATCAAGGAAATTGATGATAAGTTTGGATTGGATGAAGACAGTGAGTTGATAAAAACGTTTTGGAAGAACTTTTACAAAGAGAATCCCGGTTTGTTGAGGAGAGCCTTTATTGAGAATTGGCAACATCTTTATAAAATGTTTGAAGAGTTTAAGGATGTGCTTGATAAAAAGTCGCTGAGTTATAGCGGCTACAGCATTGCATCTATAACCAAGTCATCTATTGAAAGTTTTCTAAAAGGTTATGACAAAATTGTATTAGCGGGCTTTTACTACCTAAGCAAGGGAGAGGAATCCATTTTTCAATCAATATTGGATAGTGGTAAGGGCAATATTTATTTTGATACTGATGTCTATTACACAAGCGATGTTAATCAAGAGGCGGGTATATTTATTCGTAAGAATTTGCTAGTTCCCCATAATCTAAAATTTGCATCCAATTTATTAGCCACCACTTCAAAAGAGATAACGAGCATTGGAGTGCCCAAGTACATTACTCAAGTGAAGTACGCTATCGAATGCGTAAATGAGTTAATAGGTTCCGGTGAAAAGGCAGATGATATAGCCATTGTATTATCTGATGAATCCTTGTTGGTTCCTTTGCTTTTTTCATTGCCTGAAACCATAGCTGAAGTAAATATTACGATGGGTTATCCACTGAAATCGGCACCATTTTTAAAGCTGATAAAAGTGCTACACCAATTGAAGGAAAGTGCGCGCATGGTGGAGGGAGCTTTGTATTTTAATTCATCATGGCTATTGCGATTTCTAGAAAGTAAATATCTGGGCATAAATCTGACGGGTTTGGATAAATTTAAAAGGCAACTAGTAAGTAAGCGAATTATTCAGTGTCCTTTTTCAGCAGTACGTGAGCAATTTGGAAACCATTGGGTAGTGGAGCTTTTGAATAAGTTATCATCAACTCCTATCAGTATAATAGTGTCAAAGCTATTTTCAACTTTGTTATTAGAAGATTTTTCTCAATTGAATAGCTGGCAAAGGGAATTTTTATTTCAATGTGTGAATAGACTTAATAATTTGGCTTTGGCCATCGAAGATCATGCAACGCTAGTGGATGATGAGTTGTGGATAAAGATATATGATAGTGTAGTCAGAAATGCGAAAATTCCATTCACTGGGGAACCTTTAAGGGGCTTGCAAATAATTGGATTTTTAGAAACTCGAAATTTGGACTTTAAACACTTGATCATGCTTTCGGTCAACGAGGATAAGCTCCCTGCTGCAGCCAAACATTCAAGCTTTATTCCTTATGCAGTTAGGAAATATTATAAATTACCGACTTTCGAAGATCAGCACGCTATAGCGGCCTATCATTTTTACAGACTGTTGCAAAGAGCTAGCAATGTTAAATTAATATATTCTTTGCCAGGGGAATCGGGAATGATGAAGCAGGGCGTCAGTAGATTTTTATTACAAATTAAGCATGAACTTTCAAAGTTAAATTCAGCAATTAAATTTGATGAGAAAATAATAAGCATTCCTTTTAAGCTTAGTGATAATTTAGGAATTACCATAAATAAAACTGGCGAAGTATTAACCGCACTAAATAAATATGTAACTTCTACTGATCACGTTGCTAAACCTTTTAGCATTTCAAAAATAAATATTTACAATACTTGTAAATTGAAATTTTATTTTGAGGCAATAGCCCAGCTGCGCCCAGTAGAAGAATTGCTAGAATCAGTGAAACCGGTAGAGATGGGCAGCATCATTCATAGTGCGCTTGAAAATATTTTACCTGCAGGCACTTCTTGCAATCGTAAATATATTCAAGCAATTTTACCAAGAGTAGATTCTGAAATTGACGCTGCTATCTACAAGCATCTTGGCTATTCGTCATCAAACAGTCCTGGCGAAGTAATTCATACCAAGGATATCATTCAAAGCATGATAGCTAATTATCTAAATTATTTGATGGCTCAACCTCCATTTAAAATTAAAAGTACTGAAGATAAATTTCTCTTCCCATTGACCTTGCACGATGGTCGAAAAGTTTCATTTACGGGTGTTATTGATAGGGTGGATGATTTAATAAACCAAGATAGAATATTGGACTATAAAACGGGAAGTGTATCTTTACATGATATACCGCTAGAGTCTGAAAAGTTGCCGGCCTTTTATTCAAATCCACAACATTCATACAGTTTTCAATTGGCCGTGTATGCCAGTGCACTCTATAAATTAAATAAGGTAAAACTTCCGGTTGAAATAGGTATAGTTACACTCGCCAAATTTTCCAAAACAGCAATAGTGCTTAATAAAGATACAGGTTTTACCAAAGAGATGGCAGATGGCACTTTGGAATTTTTAGAGCAGAATATAATTGAAATATTAAATCCGGAAATTCCTTTCACCCAAGTTGAAGATGCAGCAGCTTGTAAGATGTGTGATTTTAATCAAATTTGTAAGCGATAGTATTAGATAGTTTGATAATCATCTGTTTTTGGAAGACTTTTTCCAAATTCAATGATAAAAGCTGGTGGCATGGCTAACTTTCTGGTTTTTAAATTAAGCCAAGCACCCTCTACGTTTAATATACTACAGCAGGTTCCATCTGCTTTGTATAGTTCGTGCCTAAAACCCCACTTTGAAAAAGTTTCATTTCCCTTGGCTAATTTTAGGTTGATAAAAATGGTATCGCCATATAAAATTTCTTTTTTAAAAATGGCCTCTTCTCTAAAAAGTATAGGGCTTATTAGTTCGGTTTTCATTTTTTCTACGGTGAGTCCGGCTTGGGTCATCATCTCCAACCTAAATTGAACTGCTAAGTCATAATAAATGGAGTGTTTTAAGTGAAAATTGGGATCTAGATCAGACCAACGGAGTTCTATTTTTTTTTCAAATTTTTGTGTAAACATTGGGATGTTATTTGGCAATCTTGGATGACTGATGGAAGTGGATTTTAAATTTCGGATTACTTTTTCCAACTATCATTAAATTTTTTTTAAATTTCAATTGGTTTATTCTCACGTTTTAATTTATTCCATGTTGAGAATTGAATGTGCTTCGGCAAAAGGTTTGGCGTAGGCCAGTCTGTCCATTAGTTTTACTTCGTAATAGGCATCAATTGAATGGGATGCAATAATTGGCACCTTATTGAAATCTAAATATCCATCGTTTGTAATCATTTCTTTGGCTACAAAAATATTTTTTACCGAGGCAATAACTATGTTCGTGTTATTCAATTTCACGGGTATGATTTCTTCAAGCTTACAATGGATTTGCAGTGGACTAAGTTTGACTGCTGGCACCGCAATACCATCATGGTATTGTTTTTCTAATTTCAACACTTCAAACTCATCCACTTCTTCACTAAATTTAGCACTGGTAAGATGAGCTTGTCGATAAAATTCCTTGGTTACATGATTAATAAAAAAATGTTGAGTGGCTTCAATGTTACTGATTGTGTTACCACCGGCTGCTTTAGGTCGGCAAATTAATCCTAGCAATGCAGGATCGGCTCCGAGGTGAAAAATGTTGTTAAATATTGCTAAATTGGCTATGCCATCTTTAGTTATGGTACTTATCAGGCTACAGCTTTTTATCCCGCTAAGACTATTAATTAAGTTTGCCCTGTTAAACCTTGAGAGGCCACCAATCTCCTCAGATGAATAGTGTATCTGCATTTTACTTTTTCTCAGCTATGAAATTAATTCCGAAAAAGAAATATTTTTTAAGAAAATTATTTTTTTTCCAAATTTCTTGCTCCTTTTTAATTATTTTGGAATAGTTCTTAGTGTTCATTAATGGAGGCGGAATCATTCTAATGTATTCAAGTGATTGGTTGTTTATTTCCAATTGAGCTTTACTCAATTCTACATTCCAAGTCTCAATGGATCTTATGTTCTCATTGCCAAACCATATCTCCTTTTTCAAATTTTCATCATAAATTTTTATCACCTTTTTGTTGCCTCGTTGTTTAAAATATTTTAACCTCTCGAATAGGTTCTTTCCATTTACTTCGCTAATAATAAGTTTACCGTTAGGCTTCAAAGTATTTGAAAGAATAGTGATGGCTTCATTTATAGGTTCCAGATGGTGCAAGGTGTCTTGTAAAATGATTACATCAAACGTGTGGTCTGAAATGGAAGTGTCAAAAATATTTTCATAGCCATAAGTGAATTTGGAAACATCGCCATGTTGTTTCCACCAAGCTAGTCGCTTTTCAATTTCTTTGAAATAAAACTCGAGTGTTGAACCGTGCACTTTTATTCCATTTAAAGCTAAGAATATAGCCGTAGTACCATACCCACACCCTACATCCCAAACATTTAAATTTTTGTTTTGTATAGATCGGTATATAAATTCCAGGCGCTGCATGAAATAGGCCTTCCTAAAAGCATAACTTCTGGGACTATTAATGATTTTATAATATTTGGTGAGCTGAGGGCTGTTAGCCAATTCTTTTTCAAATAAATCGAAAAAATGTTGTGGAGTCATGGGGTGTTAGAAATTGTTTTTTTTGAGCTAAGGGGACTAAAAATGGAATAAGTGCCAATAATAATCCAATAGCTGTATAAAGCTATGCAAGGTATGGCTTTTATTAAATATGGTTTAAAAAAATTGTTACGCCATGAAGGAGGAAATAGGTCAGTAGTTATCAGTTGACAGCCTATCCCTACTAAAATTAAAAAAAGCCAATCAATTTTATTTAGTTGGGCTTGATGAAAGATGCCAATGGCTATTCCTGCGATAGCAATAATATAAGTGGGTGATTCACTTTTATGATTGAAAATGACAAGCCAAAGCAGTAGCATGCTTAGAAGCCACAATTCATTTTTAATTTTTTTCCAGACTACAATGACTGGAATAAAAAACAAGAGTATGCCCAAAATTAAAATCCCATTTTTAGAGTCAGTGCTTCCGGTATAAAGTTCAATGATACCCATCAGGGAAAGGCCTGTGGAGGAAGAATGGTCTGCAGCTAGCATGAATAACCAGTTTTGATATTGGTCAAAGAGTTGCTGGGGTTTTATAAATAAAAGGGGGAGTGCAAATAATATTATAGTACTTAAAGCAATTTTAATAATCGATTTTAGAATGGTGGGCCTTAATAAAAAAATGATGAATGCAACAATGGAGAAAATTTTAATAAAGGCACTTATTGAAATGAGAAATGCAGCAAGAGTAAATTTTTGTCTTTGAAACATTGCAAATGCAATAATTACTAAACCTGCAACCAATGCATTACTTTGACTATTGTGTGTTGCGGTAGTTAATTCAATCAGGCTGAAGAGACCCATCAATGTTTTTTGCTTTTCCGTAACATCACGAAGCATAATAAATCCTATAACCAATGTCATGTGGTTACATAAGTTCCAAATGGTTAATCCAATCAAATCGGGTAAATAATGAAAAGGAAGCATAAACACGGCAAATGTTGGACTGTATTTAAATAAATCATAATACTCATTGGGAAACTGTAAGTAAAGATTTTGATTTGAAATTAAATGGGCCCAAGAGTTCTTGAAAATAAGGTAATTATTATAATGTGTATAGGCGGTTCCATTAAATGTGGCGCCTTGTTTGAAATATTGAACCAAAGAAATTGCCACTGCTACTAAAAAGTAAATCAGCAGTATCAATTTTGTATTTAATATTTTATTCAAAATGTCTTATTAATAATTATATTCAATCAGTACCTGAGCTACACTGTCAGCTGCCGTTATATTTTGAAGCAAATTTAAATTAATATCGTAATAATCGATTCGATTATCTTTTGCAATTATAAACTCATTGTTTAACTCGTTGGCAATTATTTGATGGCCAAAGTATCCCAGTTTATATAAAGTTATTGTATTGAAAGGGGCACTCATTTGATATGCAGCATTGTTACTGAGCACTATGTGTTCATTGTTAGCGGTCTTACATCCTGCAATCCATCTTTTGTTAGAAAAGGTAGCACTAGTACCCTGAGTCTGTTGAAGTAGATCAAAAGAAATTATTTCGGCATTGTTGTTGGGCAAATTAACCATAGCAAAACCATTTGCGGCTGTTCCATTAAATTGGCAATAAGTTGGAAAGCCATTTAGCGTTAACAGTCCTTGTAAATCATCGGTACAGTAGTGTAACAGTTGAATTTGGGCATTGCCTTGATTATAACAGGCTACGGCATAGCAATTATTAGAAATAGGAACAAGGTATTTAGGAATAAGACCGAATAGATCATTGATAGGAAGGAGCGCGCCATTTTGCAAGAGATCTAAGGTGTAAACAAAACCTTGGTGTCCACTTAAATACAATTTTGATCCATAAATAGCCAATGCATTAAAACTTTTTAGGGGATAGTGTGGATTGGGCACCGATCGAATGAGCTGAAGCGTGCTGGTATTGATAAGGTGAAGGTTTCCACTCGTGCCACTGCTAGTCACTAAAATTCCGCTATCGCCCTGCATTAGGGTCATTCCTAAAAAATCGCCAGTGAAAATTCCAATTGGAGTCAATTGGGTACCATTGGTGGCATATAATTTATAATACAAGGAATCAGCTACGGTTACTACAAAAGTATTTTTAATTATCCGTGGCAAGGGGGCTACAGTGATGCTACGCTTGAATTGATGCTGTTGGCCATTGCTGGTTATGGCATTAATTTGGAGATCAAAATTTGAATTGCCACCTGAATTGCTAATTAGGAAAAATGTATCCAATACAAGGTTCTGGGAATTAGGTGTTAAATTAAGTTCACCAATAAAAGCGCCATTATAAGCAGTCCCGCTCACCTCACAGTGAATGGATTGAATGAGCTTGTTGGCGGTGATGCTTCCTGCAATAATAACAGTATCGTGAGTATGGTAATTGTTATTGTTGGTAGGAGTAATTATGTCAAAGGTTAAGATTGCCAAATCAGGTTCGAATTCCTTTTTGCAGCTAGCAAAAAATAAGGCGGTGCCAATCAGTGTTAATAAAATTTTATTTGTAACCATATGAATCGTAAACAGCTTGAACATCAATTAAAATAATTTTATTAACCCTACTTTAAAAAAAAATATATTAACTAATTTCACCTTCCCTTTAAGATCTATCAAAGGTAATTAAATCAATCATAACTTATCTAACAGCAAGGCCATGGAAGTAAACGAATCGGGAAAAATAGTAACCCCAGCAGAGGTAATAGGTCGATTGAGAAAGAATTCAAGTAATGCAAGTTCATCATCAGCAGCATTTACTGCCCAGCAATATGGTAAATTGCCACCTCAAGCCATAGAGTTGGAAGAAGCGGTGCTGGGAGCACTCATGCTAGAGAAAGATGCACTTACCGAGGTAATTGACATTTTGCATCCTGATAGTTTTTACAAAGAAAGTCATGCAAAGATTTACCAAGCTATTCAAAGACTTTTCACAGCTAGCAAGCCCATTGATGTGCTCACAGTAACACAAGATTTGCGTCAAGCTGGTGAATTAGAATTGGCTGGAGGGGCTTTTTATTTAACCACCCTTACTACCAAAGTGGCCAGTGCAGCCAACGTTGAATACCATGCCCGTATTATTCTTCAAAAGCACATCCAACGAGAATTGATTCGCATAAGTAGTGAAACTATTAAAGAAGCTTATGAAGAAACTACCGATGTGCTCCAACTTTTAGATAAGGCAGAAAAAAATCTCTTTGATGTATCGCAAGGGAATGTAAAAAGGAATTTTAGTGAAATGGGCGCCCTTGTTAAAGAGGCGATCGTACAAATAGAAGTCGCTAAAACTCATAAAGGAGGCATTACTGGGGTAGAGTCTGGTTTTAGTGCACTTGATACAGTAACCAATGGCTGGCAAAAATCTGATTTGATCATTCTAGCTGCCCGCCCTGCAATGGGAAAAACAGCTTTCGTATTGTCGTTAGCTCGTAATGCTGCTGTTGATTTTAACAAGCCAGTAGCTTTCTTTTCTCTAGAAATGTCGTCAGTTCAATTAGTAAATAGATTGATATCAGCTGAAACGGAACTTTCGGCAGATAAGCTGCGCAAAGGCAACCTAGCCGATCATGAATGGGCGCAGCTGAATTCTATGATTGGCAAACTTTCTACTGCACCGCTTTATATTGATGATACACCAGCCATTAGTATATTCGACTTAAGGAGTAAGTGTCGTAGACTTAAACAAAAGCATGGTATTGAGTTGATTATAATTGATTATCTTCAGTTGATGAGAGGTGATAGCGAGCGGGGAGGTGGCAATCGTGAACAGGAAATTAGCTCCATATCTCGAAATTTAAAAGCCATAGCAAAAGAACTCAATGTGCCTATAATTGCACTATCTCAGTTAAGTCGTGCCGTGGAAACAAGAGCAGGAAACTCAAAAAAACCGATGCTTAGCGACTTGCGTGAATCAGGTGCCATAGAGCAAGATGCTGACATCGTTACTTTTATTTACCGTCCAGAGTACTATGGTTTGGATGTAGATGAAGAGGGAAATAACTGCCAAGGCTTAGCAGAAATTATACTTGCCAAACATAGAAATGGACAAGTAGGTTCTGTAAAGCTTAAATTTACTAGTTCATTGGCAAAGTTTTCAGATTGGGAAACTTATGGTTCAGTAACAGCAGCAGCAGTAGGGGGATCCGTTGCTGATTATCCAAAAAATAATAAAATAGTTAGTTCGCGCATGAATGAAATGGGCGATGAACCTTTTTAAACTATTATAGTAAGTGAAGTACTGTCCATTTACAAGTATAAATATTGGAATCGTACTAACTCACTTAGTTGGTAAGCATTGAAGAAAATAAGTTAAATAATTAAGCATAAATTTAATCAATTAGTAAAATTACAATGGCTTCGCAAATATTTATAAATCTGGCAGTGGTAGATTTGGAGAAAACCACTAAACTCTATACAGCAATGGGATTTACCATCAACCCGCAGTTTTCTGATGATACGGCAAAATGCTTGGTATGGTCAGATCAGATATTTTTAATGGTAATGACTCAAGAAAAGTTTAAAACATTTGCTTCAAAACCATTGGCTGACACCAAGGGAGGCTTAGCCGCCATTTATGCTTTATCTTTTGATGATTTGCAACAAGTAAACAGCACAGCCGATGCTGCTTTGAGAGCCGGTGCATCAGAACCGGTGCCAATGAAAGATTATGGTTTTATGCAATTGCGCACCATTGAAGATTTTGATGGCCACACTTGGGAACTGTTTTATATGGACTTTTCAAAAATGCCGCAAGGCTAAGACAGGTACTAAAATTAGCCTGAATATTTCCCGAAAATTTCTATGAGCGCCTGCTTCCTATAGGAAAATATTTTTTCTATCTCCTTTTTTATAAATAAATGATTCATTACATTTCCTAGGAAACCAAGGGGGAGTTCGTAGTGTAGCAAATCAGTCATGCTCACGCCATTAGCAATTGGCGAGAAATGGTGTTGGTGATGCCACATTTTGTAGGGACCCTTACGTTGCACATCCACAAAATAGTGAGGTTCGTTCACATGTGCTATTTCTGTGCACCAATTTAATTGAATACCTAACAAGGGCGAAACTTTATAAGTAATAATTTGACCTTGGTAAGTTTTTACATGGCCATTCCCACTGGTGATAATAAAATTCATGTGAGGTGGAGTGATCTTTCCTAAGTTTAGTGGCGAAGAAAAGAAGGACCATGCTTTATCAATAGTGATCGGCAGCTGTATGTGCTCAGTGTAATTAAAAATACTCATCTAACTATACCAACGATTATTCTTTACATTTGTTTAATGAATAGCAGTAAAGATATGGCCATGCAGGCCTTTGGTAGGTTACTCACCATCATGGACCAATTGCGGGAGCATTGCCCTTGGGACAAAAAGCAGACCTTGGAAAGTTTGCGCCATTTAACTATTGAAGAAGTTTACGAACTTGCCGATGCCATCACCAATTCAGCAGCTGAAGAAATCAAAAAAGAACTTGGCGACTTGCTTTTGCACATTTGCTTTTATGCACGCATTGGAACAGAACAAGGGTTCTTTGATATGGAAGAAGTAATTAATACGCAATGTGAAAAAATTATTTCTCGTCATCCCCATATTTATGGTACTGTACAAGTAGCGGATGAAGAAGAAGTAAAACGAAATTGGGAAAAACTAAAATTAAAGGAAGGTAATAAATCAATTTTACAAGGTGTTCCGGTTTCCTTACCAGCCATGGTAAAGGCTACTCGTATTCAGGAGAAAGCTCGAGGTGCCGGCTTTGATTGGGAGCAAGCAGATCAGGTACTCTTAAAAGTCCATGAAGAATTAGCAGAACTCAAGGCTGAAATAGCCAGTGGCCATCAACAAAATGTGGAAGGGGAACTTGGCGATTTATTGTTTTCGATCATTAACTATGCGCGTTTTTTAAATATTGACCCCGAACAAGCTTTAGAAAAAACCAATAAAAAATTTATAAAAAGATTTCAATATTTAGAAGCCTGTGCCCAAAAGGAAGGCAAACAGCTTGCCGATATGACCCTTGCAGAAATGGACGTTTATTGGAACGAAGCCAAAGGTCTTTAGGCTTTTTTACGCCTTCTTCTTTCAGCCATAATCAGGGATAGTTCGCGTCCGGTCTGTCCCTTAACGCTCGTATTTTCCTGAGCCCTTCTGATCAAATAGGGCAATACAGCCGTAACAGGTCCATAGGGTACATACTTAGCCACATTGTAACCTAGAGCCGCTAGATTATAACTTATGTGATCACTCATACCATAAAGCTGTGAGAAGAAAATTCTTTTATCATCAGGATTTATTTTTCTTTTGATCATTTCATTAGCCAATAGTAAGCTACTTTTTTCATTATGTGTACCTGCACAAATGGCTACTTGATCCAAATGATCAAGACACAGTTGAATAGCTGCATCATAATCATGATCACTGGCTAATTTATCTTTTTGAATTGGAGAAAATTCATTTTTACTAGATGCACGCTTTCTTTCTTTTTCCATGTAGGCACCTCTCACCAGTTTGGCCCCTAAAAAATAACCCTGAGCTTTCGATGCTGAAATTTCATTTTTTAATTGTTCGAGCTTATCATGTCTATAAAGTTGGTAGGTATTGTAAACAATTGCCTTTTCCTTATTGTATTTTTTCATTAGATCAATAGCCAGTGAGTCTATTGCCACTTGTATCCAACTTTCTTCAGCGTCCACAAAAACAGGAACATTATTGATAGCCGCAGCATTGCCTATGGTATCTACTCGCTGTTTAACTTTCTCCCAAGCCATAGCTTCGTTATTGGTTAAGGAAGCGCCACAACTTATTTTTTCCAATAGTTCAAACGAAGCCACTCCCGTAACTTTGAATACCCCAAAAGGGATGGCTGGGTCACCCTTGGCACGGTTCAGTGCTGCCAGGGTTTCGTTTAATGTAGCATCATATTCCGCTTCATTTTCTTTACCCTCTACTGAATAATCTAATATGGTGCCAATGTTATATTTAGCTAATTGCAAAATTGTTTTATTACAATCGGTAATATCTTCTCCACCACAAAACTGTTTGAAAATTGTGGACTTGATAATCCCCTTAATAGGCAGGTGGAGGGCTATGGCTGTATTCACAAAAGGGGGCGAAACTTTTACCAGCCAATTATAGCTGATAATTTTAAATAGCCAATAGGCTCTATTAAGGTCATTAGCACTTTTGCCAGCAAATGCTACTTCCGTATTGTTGAAATCAGGCGAAAATGGTTGCAAGGTCTTGGTAATTAATAGCTACAAAGATAGTATAAGAGCATTAGTGTAAACAAAGGTTTTTTATCTTTGTTGAATAAGTTATGATATTTAATTCGTTGAATCAATGGCAAATGGGTTTTACAAAGCCCGTTATTATTGCAGGCCCTTGCGGTGTAGAAAGTGAAGTGCAGCTTCACCAAACGCTGTCTAATTTTAAAGGAATGGGTGTGCAATTGGTTCGAGGTGGTATTTGGAAGCCGCGCAGTAGACCGGGATCATTTCAAGGATTGGGGGTTGAAGGCTTGCGTATATTTAAAAAAGTAGCTAATCATTATAATCTACCCATAACAGTTGAAGTAGCTTCTGGCGAACATGTTTCTGAAGCGTTGAAGCATCAGGTAAATGTATTGTGGATAGGGGCACGCACTACGGTGAATCCTTTTGCGGTTCAAGAAATTGCTGAGGCTTTGCAAGGGGAAGATATCCCTGTGATGGTCAAGAATCCGGTAAATCCTGATTTAGAATTGTGGGTAGGAGCGATTGAAAGAATTTACCAAGCAGGAATTCAAAATATTGCAGCAGTACATAGAGGTTTTTCGGCCTATGAGCGATCAAAATACAGAAACCAACCCAACTGGCAGATTCCAATTGAATTGAAAAGAAGATTTCCTACACTGCCCCTCATCAATGACCCTAGCCACATTGCTGGGCGAAGAAATTTGATAGCTGAAGTGGCACAAACCGCATTTGACCTCGACTTTGATGGGCTCATGGTGGAAGTACACCCTCAACCAGATCAAGCATTAAGCGATGCTAAACAGCAGCTCACCCCATCAGACTTTGGCCTTCTTTTGAATTCATTAGTAGTGAAGCAAACACAACTTGACGATGTAATATTTAATACGCTATTAGATGAACTGCGCAATCGGATAGATCAAATTGATGAAACGATATTAGAGCTCATCAGTAAGCGAATGGAACTTGCCAGACAAATAGGTATTTATAAGAAGGAGAATGGCATCACCATTTTACAAGTGGAGCGTTGGAATAAAATTTTAGCAACAAGGATAAAATCAGGAGCCCTCAAGGAATTGAGTGAATCATTTATCATTGAAAGTTATAAACTCATTCATGATGAAAGTATCAGGCAACAATCCAATGTTGCCTTATCATCCAAAACTATTTAATATACAATGAGTAGGTTTGTTGTCAATGCCGGTAATTATCCAATTTATATTTCAAGTAATTTGGAGGAGGAATGGAAAAATTGGGTAAGTGCATTTTCTTTCAATCCTTCGAAGGTAGCTTTAGTGATGGATAGCAATGTAGCAACTTATTGTTATCCGAAATTGAAGGCAATGCATGCATACTTTGGCACTTTACCTACCTTAATTTTGCCGCCTGATGACTTGAATAAAAATTTATTTTATCTTGAAAAGTGTTGGCATTTTTTTCATGAGCATCAATTAGATAGGCGATCATGCGTAATAGCTTTTGGAGGCGGTATGGTGGGCGATCTTTGCGGCTTTGCTGCAGCCACCTATCACAGGGGAATTGCCATGGTACAGATACCTACTACATTATTGGCCATGGTCGATGCAAGTGTAGGCGGAAAAACAGCAATCAACTATAACCAAGTAAAAAACTTAATTGGCGTATTTAGAAAGCCGGAAGCAGTATTCATTGATCCAGTTTGGTTACACACCTTGCCAGTTCGTGAATTGTATGCCGGCTATGCTGAAGTTATTAAACATGCCTTAATCACCGGTGGAGGGAGTTATAAAAGATTATTAGCCACTGTGCCACCGCTAGCTAACAATTTGTACCAAGTAATTTGTGATAGTGTTAAAATAAAGAGAGATATAGTAGTAGCCGACTTTAAAGAAAGGAAGTATAGAAAGGTGTTAAATTTTGGACACACAATTGGCCATGCCATAGAAAGCACTTCACTGATTTACGATGAAACTCCATTGAAACACGGTGAGGCTATAGCAATGGGCATGATAGCTGAATTGTATTTAAGTCACAAGCTTTGTGGATTTCCACTAGAAACTTTTGAGCAATTAAATGAATATATCCAATTATTTTTTTCCAATAAGTTTAATTACGATATCAAAAATGTTGCACATTTTGTTCATTTAGATAAGAAAAATTTTAACAACCAGAATAATTTTGTTTTACTTTCCAATATTGGTAAACCTGAAATAGATGTAGCCGTTAGTGATGAATTAATTTACGAATCTTTAGACCAACTTCAAAAAATATGATTAAAATAAAATTTCCATTGATAAATTTAAAGGGAACCATTTCTATACCATCCTCAAAAAGCATTAGTAACAGGCTACTTTTAATAAAGTCAATTGCCAACAGCGATCAAGAAATTGAAAACTTATCCAATGCTGAAGATGTGATGCTTTTAAAACAAGTGTTGGAGGAGAATGGATATTATAAAAATTTTAATGATGGTGCTACGCCTTTTAGAATGATGATGGCCTATTGTGCTGCTACGGCTGGTGAGCACTTCATAACGGGTACCGATCAATTATTAAAGCGCCCTATGCGTACTTTGGTAGAGGCACTTAATTACCTTGGTGGTGAAGTAAATTATGGATATCATAATGATGAAACAGGGTATAAGATAAAGGGTAAGCAATTAATTGGAGGCAGGTTGGTGTTGGATGCATCAGTAAGTAGTCAGTTTGTTTCTTCACTTTTGTTGGTAGCACCATTGATGAAGCGCCCACTCACCTTAATATTAAAAAATGCCATTGTAAGTGCGCCATACATTGAAATGACCTTAAGCTTGATGCAAAGGTTTGGAATAAAAGCTGAGCGCCAAGAAAACGAGATAACAATTCCTAATCAAAAGTATAGTTATAAGAAAACTAAGGTAGAAAGCGATTGGAGTGCTGCAGCTTTCTGGTATAATGCTGTATTGTTTGCTGATGAGGCTAGTATAAAAATTCCGTCCATTGCCATGCAAAGTTTGCAAGGTGATGCCATCGTAGCCCACTATTATAGTAGGTTAGGAGTGGCCACTCAACAAGAAGGAAGAAGCATTGTACTGTTCAAACAGTCCGTAGCTAAAACGGAGGAGCCATTATTATTTGATATGGCCACTTGTCCTGATCTGTTTCCAGCCTTAATCACGGCATGTGCTGTTAAAAATGTTGAAGCTACTTTTGTAAATATACAAACGCTAAAATATAAGGAGAGCAACCGTGGGCTCGAAATGCAAAGAATTTTGGAATCTTCAGGCAGTGAAATTACAGTGACAGATGAAAGTATTAAATTAGTGAAAGGAATTACATGGGCAGAAGAATTGAATTTTGAAATTCCATTCGACCACCGTATAGCAATGGCGGTATCAACAATAGCATTCACTGATTGCCAAGTTAGTTTTAATAACGAGGATTGTATCTATAAATCTTATCCAGATTTTTATGATCACCTCACTGAGGTAGGAGCAAGGGTAACTCACACTTCACTTGTGACATCAGAAGGTAATTAGCGAACAGGAGATGATCGAGAGTAGAGGACATTTCTCATTTCTTCAAGGCTCCGTGGAGTGGTGTTATTTAATGTAGCGGGTACATCCACAATATTGGGTTCAAATTTTCTAGAAGCACCGGTGATCATATCAATGAATGCAAAGATTCCAAAGGAAACAAATCCTTCTATAATCAAAGTGCCAGTCATTGATTTTAATTTGGGTGTATATTCCACTGTTTTGCCATCTGCACTAAGTTCTATCACTGTTCCTTTCTTAGCTTTGGTGAGCACACCTCTAGTAAGGTAATAGGTAGTGGTACTTTGAGTTGCACTAGACCGAGCACCCCATTCAACCATTTTAAGCGGCAAAGTTTCACCTGTAGTTTTATTTTTAACCACCATATTTTCTGGAACATCCAATAATGCTAAGGGCCTTTGCGTGCCCACCATAATAGAAAGGCAACCTTGTAATGAAATGGAAATTAATAGGAGACCCAGAAGTACTAAGTTATTTAGCTTCATGCTTTTTGCTTTTTAGAGAAAGCAAGTTAACAAATGTTTTCAGTAAGAAAACAACTCAAATAGAATT
>JBDKJS010000167.1:0-6958 GCA_039806065.1 Bacteroidota bacterium
AAGTTGAATTATTATTAATTCCAGCCATGGTAACATTGGTAATACAATTACCGGTTGCTGCACCACCTAAGTTAGCTACACAATAGCAAAGGGTGGCTGCATTTTGACCTACCAATACAGGATTGGAGGTTAAGCTAGTATTACCAGTACAAGTTACTACACATTGGTAGTACGTTGCCGATGATTGAGTAGCAGCATAAGTGGCATTCGTAGCACCAGTAATTGGAGTATAATTTACTCCGTCAGAAGAGCTCTGCCATTGATAATTGATAGAAGAAGCAATTTCAATGTTTTGTAAACTTAAATTGAAACTCTGACCAGCACATGCTGAAGGAACACTAGAAATGGTATTTCCAGGATTGGTAGTAAAGGTACAAGGACATATACTAGTAGTAATTGTCGCAGGACCAGACCAAGCAGAATACACATTGTTACCAGCATCGCATGCTGCCCTTACATAAACATCGTATGCTGTAGAACATGCCATTGAAGTAATGTTGAATGGATTGGTAGGAGCAGATACAACAGTTCCTGTTCCAGGTGTATAACCAGTAGGTCCATATTCCAATTCCCAAGCAGTTTCAGCACATCCTAATGTCCAGCTAAAAGTACCACCATTTACAGTAGGTGCACTGGCTGCAAGACCAAAAGGTGTAGGACATGGAGGAGGAGGGGCTATTGTAATCAAATAATCCTCAGTCTCACCAAAAGTGTTGTTTCCGCATGGAGTCATAGCACTACCGGCAATATTGAACATAGCTCTTACACGCAAGCGATAAGTTCCAGGGGTAGGATTACATGCTATGTTAACTGGGAAGGTAGCATTACCGCCTAAAGTACCACTCACTCCTGAACCAGGAACAGGAGTAGCTGTAAATCCAATTCTTTCTGAAGGATGATCGAATACACCATTGTTGTCATAATCAATCCAGGCGGCATAGCTTTCGCTCCATTCGCCTGCATATACCGTACATCCATAATTGGTACCTGCTACAAGTGTTGTAGTGAGCAATGGATTACCAGTGTAATCTGAATATCCTAATAAACCACTTGGACAACCTGTTCCAGAATTGTTATCTAAAGTATTCAAAATTACACGAGCTATTACGTCTTCATCAGTACATCCAGAAGATGTTACTGGGGTGCAATAACATGTTGTTGGTGCATTCATGGTAACTTGTACTGCACTTGTTGTAGCACTTAAGGTGCTGAAAGAACAGGTTACCACACATTGATAGTAGGTAGCTGCAGTTTGAGATGTTGTATAAGTTGCATTGGTAGCTCCAGTTATATCTGTATAAGTTACTCCATCAGGTGAAGATTGCCATTGATAAGAAGTACCTGGATCTGTTTGTACACTGCTCATACTTAAATTAAAGTTTACGCCTGAACACACAGATGGAGCACTTGAAAGTGCATTTCCTACAGTGGGCGTTCCAGAGCAAAGTGTTAAAGAATAGCAAGAAATTGAAGCATTCCATCCCGCCCCTTGAACAGAACCATCAGAAGTCCAAACTATGGTTAAGGCACCACTCGGATCGGTACTTGTGAAAGTAACAGGCGTGGTTAAAGTACCAGTAGTAGCCAATAAAACAGGAGAGCTGGTAGATGGTCCATTATAAATAGTAATGTCGTCACAGCATGATTCACCAGCAAAACTGTTGAAAGTTAATACGATACCATTTCCTGAAACCGGATTGATAGTGTAGGTCAAGTTTTCATTGATAGTATAAGCAGCACTTGGGCCACCTGAATCGTAAAATGAACCGGAACAAATTGGCGAGGAACTACCATTGCTCATATTGATACAATTTAAATTAGTAACCAATACGGGTACAGATGTTGCAGAACCTCCAAAAGAACAAGCAACTACACATTGATAATAATTGTCACTTGATTGATTTGCGGTATGAGTGGAGTTCGTAGCACCAGTGATGTCAGTATAACTTATGCCATCAGGTGAACTTTGCCATTGGAAAGTGATACCTGAACCAGTAACATTATTTGAAAGAGATAAATTAAAATTCACTCCAATACACGCTGAGGTAGCTGAACTTACGGTATTTCCAGGAGAGGGAGTTCCAGTGCAGTTAGTGTTTGCTATTATATCTACATAAAAGTCTTCAGTCTCACCATAAGTGTAAGTACCACAAGAGTTATGTAAAGTTCCAGCAGATCCTTCTACTACAATTATTCTCATTCTTGTTTGACCTAAAGTAGCTGTAGGTGGCACGCTAAATGTACCCGTTACATTTCGAGGACCTATCAAAGTAGCTGCCTCTGCAAATACCTTTTCACCTGCATCTAGGAAGGAACCATTTTGATTGAAGTCAACCCAAATTGATGTTCCAAATGCATAATAAGTTCCTGCATTACATTCATTTTCTTCGATCGTAAAAGGTACGGTGGAACCTTGAGCCAATGAAGTCAAAGATCCGATCGAGGTGAAATTAGAATAGAGTCCTAACACAGATCCGGTACCTGGGGCTACGGCAGTACAGTTATTGGCACCAGCATAGGCAGGAGGGGTAGAACCTCCATTAACAGTCACTGTATAGATATCCTCATCTGCGGTATTTGTGGCAGTAGAAGAACAATAGCAGTTTAGGAAATTTTCCATATTTACCAATACAGGATTCGAGGTTGTAGAACCACCACCGCTACAAGTAACGATACATTGATAATAGGTAGCTGAAGTTTGAGAAGTTCCGTAGGAAGCACTAGTAGCTCCTGTTATATTAGCATAAGAAACTCCATCAGGCGAAGATTGCCACTGGTAGCTTACTCCAGAACCAGAAGTTAAGTTTTGAAGGCCTAAAGTAAAATTAACATTAGCACATGCATTAGTAGCACTTGAAGTGGTATTACCAGGAGCCGGGGTTCCTGAACATGCTGAAGTATTATAGTTAATTTGGGTGTTATAGAAACGAGCTTGTGTAGTCCAAGCAGTTTGAGTACCTGGAATAACTACATTGTTGCTGGTACCCATGGCTTGATTACCGCTAGCAGTATATTGCCATAGAAAAGAGTTGGTGGTAAAAGGGGTTGTCATGGTGCCAGCTGGGAACCATTCCACATAACATTCAATAGCACCGCCAGCATAGGTAAAACCTGAAGTAGGCCAAACCCAATAACCTGTAGCAGCCGGCATGTTGCCGGAGTTAATAGTGGCTGTGTAAGCCAAAGTAGCTCCACTGATCATCGTGTTCCAGGCCGTACCTGTAGCCAAGACCGTAGCTGAGCTATTCTTTAAATACACATTTAAAGTCCACGCATTGGCTCCAGAAGGTGCGCCATTGTTTTGCTTGTTATAACCCCATCCGGTAATGTTTGCTCCAGAAGAAAGTCCAGCAGCCGATAACTGTGCCGCTGTTAACAACTGAATTGACTTTGAATGGTGAAATGCACTCGTTGTAGTTGAACGATAAATTGGTGTACCATTGGTACCAGAAGCCGTAAGGGTTCCGGTTCCAATTGTGACTGTTTGCCCCACAGCTAGCTGTGTTACAAACAGTAATAGGGCTAGCAATCCCGCTTTGCCCCATCGAAAGATGTAATTGTTTGTTCCCATTTAGATTTAATTTAAGTATTTGAATTGTTAAACTTAGTTGATTGAATTATGAATTGAAAATTAAATTAGCTACATTATTTGTTATTTTACGCCAATGCACTAAAAAGCTTGGTGAATTTTTACTTGACAATTCTATTGGTTGAAATAACGCCTGCTTCATTGACACTACGCAAAAGATAGATGCCACTCGTTAAACCTTCTGTGTTGATGGTGTGATTACGATCAACTGCAATGCTGGTTAATACCATACGTCCTGCAATGTCCATTATTTCGATTTTTGAATCAACAAGCAATCCACTTACATGCAGTTCATTCTTAAAAGGATTGGGATAGGTGGTGATGGCCCTAACCTCTTCAGCATCCAATGAAGTTTTGAAGGCAGAAGTAACCCCATAGTTTTCTATGGATATGGCTTCTGATTGGTGCCCAGCAAAATCTCCAAATACATTTTTTAATATTGAAACCTGTTTGGTCGTTTCATTGAAATCTATGGAGACGCCAGCATTGGAATTAGAAAAAGAACCATCTATATAATAACCATTTTCTACCGTAACAGAAAGTCTGTTGGTAATTTTAAGCGCAAAAGAAGCAGATAGCGAATCGCCAGCAGTCTTACCTATTAAACTCCCAACCAAATAACAATTTCTGCTGAGGTTTGTCATTTTCATTTCCGATAATTCATATCTGTTAATCAACACAGCTCCTCCCGATATGTTAGGAGCAGCAACAGCACTACCTGTTAGCGTGCCGGTTCTTCCATCATACCTATAAAAAACTAATGAATTAGTAGCGGATGTTCCAGCGACCCATAAAATTTTATGATCAGTTGCTGCACTAATTAATGAACCACTATCATCTACTCCTCTATTCACTACCCTAATCCAAGCCCTTGCACCGTTGGAACTATATCTGGCGATTAAAAAATCTTGATTTCCACTTAGTGAATTAAAACTAGTCCCTGTTATGTATATTGATCCATCAGTTGTTACTTCAATCTTATTGATACGATCATTACCTGAGATAGAACCAGCATTATAAGTGACAAGCCAGAGTTGGGTAGCTGTAGGAGATAATTTCTCTAATTTAACTTCATTGGCAGTACCATTAAACTTATAACCACCTAATATTACATTCAAATTTGAATCAACACCTATGCTTGTCACCTTTAAATTCAATATATTATAAAATGGTACCGTCACTGTACTTGCTGCATTTGCTTTCAAGATGGCTTGACTCACCACACCATTCAAATTGCTTTCAACCAATGCATAAACAGTAGATCCACTCACTGCAAAGTCAATTCCCTTTTCATTGCTAGTGGCCTTTTGCCATCTATACACCCACGAGCTGGTTAGAGAAGTTGTGTATTTTGCTATTACTACATCAAACCCGTTCGCTGCATCATGTACCGTATAACCGAAGTACAAAGCGCCTCCGCTAAGTTTCAATCCGAATGAACTAAAATTGTTAAGCCCATTTTCTTGCAAAAGTCCAACGTTTATCTTGGTTTCAGCAATCACATTACCTGAAATGTCATATCTCCTTAAGATTACGTAGTTGTAACTTAAGTTGGTAACTATTCCTGAAGGATTAATATTGGACCGATGATCAGAGATCGTATAAACCCCGCCTGCATTGTCCATTACCACCTTTCTACCTTCATCAGAAAATCCAGGATCAGATGTAAAATCATATTCTGCCCCTCCAATATAGTTCCATTGGGCAATGCTGGGTTTGTTTGTCAACAAACAGATGACCAATATTACAAGTTTGTAAAATGTTCTCATTGTTAAATATTAAATTGATTGATAGCACAAGGTAACAATCTATATCTAAAAAGCAAATTCTTTTTTACGAACGTACTAATTCTCCCAACCAAGGTATCTGCCGCTAGAACCTTCACATTACTGACCCTAAGCTGACATTGAACCTTCTTTTTTTTTCTTTTTTTGCAAAAAAACAATGACCTATTAAAATGAAATACTTATTGCTTTGCTGTTTTGCTGCTTTTATGCTGGGGCACACGCCTCTTCCGCTGGCTTCGTCCCAAGATGCTAATGATTCTTTGCGATACGAAGGAGAAGTGCATCTGAAAAATATTACCCAGCTTACTTTTGGAGGCGATAATGCTGAGGCTTATTATAGTTTCGATAGTAAAAAATTAGTTTTTCAAGCCACTAACCCAGCTTGGGGTGACGCTTGCGATCAAATATATACGGCTACGATTGATCAATTTAAACCGGTTAAAATAAGTACCGGTGATGGCAGAACCACTTGCAGCTATTTTCTGCCGGATGGGCAGCATGTACTTTACGCTTCCACGCATCTCGGTGATAAACAATGCCCTCCGAAACCTGCCCCACGTTCCGATCACAAATACGTTTGGCCACTTTATCCCACTTTCGATATCTTTACGTGTGACCTAAATGGAAATGTGGTGGGTCAGCTTACCAATAACCCAGGATATGATGCTGAAGCGACTGTGAGTCCGAAGGGTGATAAAATAGTTTTTACAAGCACGCGCAGCGGAGACCTCGAACTTTATACGATGGATTTAGATGGGAAAAATGTTAAGCAAATTACCAATGAATTAGGTTACGATGGTGGTGCTTTCTTTAGTCCGGATGGTAAGCAATTGGTGTTCCGAGCGTCTAGACCTAAAACGGAAGAGGAGATTAAAACTTATAGAGATTTATTGAAGCAGGATTTGGTGATGCCTAGCAACATGGAAATTTATACTTGCAATGTTGATGGCAGTGATCTAAAAAAAATTACCAACCTAGGCCATGCTAACTGGGCCCCGTTCTTTAGCCCTGATCAACAGAAAATAATTTTTAGCAGCAATCATAAATCTGGAGGCTATCAATTCAACCTATATGCCATCGATATTGACGGCTCCAATTTGGAACAAATTACTTTTGATAAAACTTTCGATGCATTTCCAGTTTTTTCACCTGATGGGAAAAAGTTAGTTTGGAGTAGCAATCGGAATAACAAAGGCACAAGAGATACCAATCTGTTTATTGCTGATTGGGTAGACTAATTGAAGATCAGCTGTGCTACATCAAAGGTCTGCAAATGTGCTTGGACTATTAGGTTCAATTCACTTGCATAGCCACCGCCCATGGTAGTACAAATAGGAATGCCAAGCTTTTTAGCAGTTGAAAAAACTAATTCGTCTCTTTTTTTTAAGCCTTCCATTGTTAGCGACAATTTACCCAACACATCTTGAACAAGTGTATCAACACCTGCCTGATAAAATATGAAGTCTGGATTGAATTGGTCTAGAATTAAATCTAAGCCTTGGGCTAAGGCTGGCAAGTAGACAGCATCTGGAGTGCCATCAGGTAATGCAATATCTAAATCTGAATTTTCTTTTCTAAAAGG
>JBDKJS010000168.1:0-2910 GCA_039806065.1 Bacteroidota bacterium
CCACAAAAATAAGCCATGCTATTACGTGTAAGAACCAAAATATGAATTTATTTACTTTTGACATACGTGATAAGTTTTTAACTTGAAAACACAAATATAGATAAATATTTATTAATAAACAATAAATTTATAATAAATTTCAATAAATAATCTATTCAAGTTACAAACCAACTTATAAGCTATTGATAATTAATTCATTCTCATAACTACTCACTGAAACCTTATTTTTCTAAATTTTCGATCTCTCGTAAAAGATTCACAGATTTACTAATGGCAGCAAACTCTCCTTTATTCATAAACCATTTAAACCATTTTTTATCATGATTTCTGTAATTCAAATTTTGAAAAAGCCAAATACCAATATATGCTTGGCAGTGTGAGTTCTACATGCTGCTTTTTACATAATTGGTAAGCAATACCAACACTAGCCCCAATATAACCGGCATTCATTTTTGATCTCACATCACCAGCGTACGATTTGTACTTGTCTGTATAACTGTTATTCCTGTATCCTGCTTCTGCATCAAAAAATATATAAAAATCTTTAGCCATTTTTTTTAGGACCTGCACAAAAGATCAATATTATAGGAACCCCCTTTTCTAATAAAAGTATCAACCCCATTTGAAATATGCTGACTCCTTGCTAAAGAAAAGCCACTTGAAATCCCAAGAACCTTATTTTCTTTTATAGCTTTACCAAATTACCTTCTACCTTTTACCTTTTACCTTCTACCTCTCATCCTATACACATAAAACCACCTCACTACTGTCCCACTTCTTACTTGCGGAATACTAACTGGCTCACTAATAGTCGTAAACTGTTTACCATATACCCCCTTTACATCTATCGGCAAATTTGAGGGCACAATCAAATAAGCATTATCATTCAGTTTTAAGGCCGGCCTGTCTTTATTCAACCAAACAAATTGATGCAAATCGGTTAATTCACCAATACCTATTAAATGCATTTGTAAAGGCCTTGCTACATAAAACTCTATGTGTCCGCCAGGAAACCATTTATCAACAACCAATGGTGCATCAGCGGGCATTATCTTTTCTGCTATATCTTTCTTCCGCAGTGAATCAAATGATTTTGAAAAATTATGCCACCCACTCAGATCTAGAGTTGGACAATACTCGCCAAAATTTTCTTTATCCTGACTCCCAAAATTCCTTGGTGCAAACTGCACAATAGTTGTTGCACTTACTAATGCAACTATGATAAAGCCAAAAGCTATACTAATACTTATTGGCACTATTCGTTTTGAATTTTTATCCAACCAAAGTGCTACTAAAAAAAATAAAGGAATAAATGCTGGTCCACTCCAATGTGGCAAGGTTGGATTACGAAGCGCTACACCCCAAAACACCAACAACATAGGAATACTCATGCTATATATCCATACCCTAATCCTGCTCTGTCTGAATCTTATTCTCCCTGTTAAAAAACTAAATAATGCAATTGCTATCAACACATATACAATCGGATTTTGATAAGCAAATTCGCCTAATAACTCCTTCCCAAAAGACTCAATATCAATGCCACTATGCGTTACACGGTTCGAATGAAACTTATACGTAATAAAATCATTTTGAATATTCCAATATAAAATAGGAATCAAACACAATAAACTAATAATACCCGAAACATACAAGCGTGGGTTTTGCAACCAATCTCTGCGTTTAATCAAAATAAATAGTCCAAAGCCTACCCATAAAAAAAGTCCATGTACTTTGCACAACGCAGCTAATCCAATTAATATCCCGAGTATTAGCCAACTACTCCAGCTGTTTACTTCATTCTGTTTCTGTATCAAATGTACCATCACATATAAAGCACCTGTATAAAAAGGCATTTGTGGGGTATCTGGCAAAATAAAAAAGCCAGCTATAAATGTGGTATATATTGAAGCTGTATATAATAAAGCCGCATACCAGCCCACCCTATCTGAACTTATTATTTTACCTGTTTTATAGATAAACCAGGTACTTATGGCCGCACATAACACACTACCTAAGCGAATAGATAATTCAGATACCCAATTCAAATTAAGTGTAGTGAGCCTAATTAACAAACCCACCATAGGCGGATGATCAAAATAGTTCCAATCGGGACGAATGGCGTAAGTCCAGTAATACACTTCATCATTCCCTAACTCGAGGAATGGTGCTATCAATAGTTTGATTACTGCTGCAATCAATATGAGCCTAATCGTATACCCTCTATATGATTTTGTTAAAACCATCACAATTCAAAGTTAATACATTAATCTTAGGCAACTCTTTGTAAGGTTTATATCTCTCAACCGTACAACCAAAAAACAAGAAATGAAAAAACTACTGTTTCTGGGAATTTTAGCGCTAACGTTTAATACGCTATTAGCACAAAAAAAGAATACCAGCAGAAATATTGATCTCGGCTTTGGAATCGGCGGTAATCAACAATTACTCGCAGGATCTTTCGTGCAAAACTGGGGTATTGGCAAGAAGAAAAAACTAGACTTAGGCATAGGTATACGAATGACTAATTCTTTTGCTACCGATAAATATTATACCACTGCGCACGCCAAATTAACAAGTGGCAAAACAGGCCCGGGTGTTTTATTTGCAGAAGATATTCCAGCTAATATCGACAGTTTTTTTGTAGGCAAAACGCAAATCAACGCTATCAATATATCCTTCAATAGTGAATACCATTTTACCAATAAGTTTAGTGCTGGTTTTAATATTGATGTTATTGGTTTTAGTTTTGGTGCGCAAAAAACGGGAACCTATATACGCAATGGCGCAAATAGTTTAGTAACTGCTAAACCAACTGGTTTTAACCTATTACTTATTAGTGATAACGATTTAGGAAGTTTAAATAGTGAGTTATTCATTCGATATAAAATAAATAACAAGTGGAGTATA
>JBDKJS010000169.1:0-7106 GCA_039806065.1 Bacteroidota bacterium
GCTTGCACTGAAAATATTAAGCAACCCATGCAGTGCACAATAGTTGATATAAACGGCCGCTTGGTTTACAGTTCAAATAAAACCACACAACCACCCTACTTTACACAGGATGTAGATTGCAACTTTCTTGCAAAGGGAATGTATGTGGTGCAATTGATAACAGAAAAGGAAGTGTTGAGTAAAAAGTTTATAAAACATTGAGTCAATGAACTATCTTGTAAATCATTTAATCTTGTAAATCATGGTTCAGACAATTGCATTAATGCATCCGTTCTATGGAGGTGAAGCTGTTTACTGGTCGCGGGGTGCAATTAAATCATATCGTGAAGACCCTGTTAGTTCGGCAAGAAAATCCAATCAGCAAGCAACTGAAGAAATAGAAACAGAATTAGGTAACACATTTAGCCTTTTCCCTAATCCGGTAAATAACGCTTTAATTGTTCAACAAAAATCGAAGCAGGTAGAGAAAGTGTTTATTTCGGTTTTTGATTTGGCGGGTAAATTGCTGTTTTCATTTGAAAAAAAGGAAGACGTAAGAGCTTTTACGATAAATACTGGAAATTTAAGCAATGGCAGCTACTATTTAAAAATTGAATCCAATGGCATGAATTCATTTTATGCAAAATTTGTTGTGGTGCATTAATAATAAGAACAATGTTTAAGAAAAGCTTTTTCAGAACCACTTTATTTGTTTTCTTAATAACCAACATTTCAAATACTGTTGCGGCACAAAACCGTAGCAGTATCTGGTGTTTTGGCGATAGTGCCGGAATAGATTTTTCAAATCTCAGTAACCCTTCGTTCATTCATTCAGCTTGTAAATCTCGCGGGTCTGCTGCTTCAATTTCAGATTCAATTGGGCAACTTTTGCTTTATTCGTCCTATAACCATGAAGCACTATTTGGTGGCCCAGTGGATTATAATGGAGAAGTTTACAACAGAATACATCAAAGAATGCCAAATGGCGATCAGGTAATCACAGAAGCATGGTACAATGAGCAAGTAATTATTCCTGATCCTGCAAATAATCATCTTTATTATCTATTCTCCATAAATGTAACTGGTGGCCTGGGCTTATTTTATTCTAAAGTAGATATTATTTTAAACGGTGGCCTTGGCGATGTGACGCAAAAAAACATACAGTTGTTGCCCTATAAAGCCATTGATTGTCTATATGCCATCAAACATGGCAATGGAAGGGATTGGTGGGTTATTTTCCGGAGAGCAGATATTAACAATAATGAATTTTATTTCTTTTTGATTGACCCTTCAGGTATTTCCGGCCCATTCATTCAAAGCATAGGTGAAATTGAGGGCAACGGTACTTATAGTATTGTATTTTGTCCTGCAAATAACAAATTTATTTATACCTGCTATGGTGGTTTAATTGAGGAGTACCTATTTGATAGGTGTACAGGTATTTTATCCAACTATCGATTAATTTATGATAACACCACCGGCTCTTTTACTCCCGAGTTTGTTGGAGCAGCTTTATCGCCAAATGGAAAATATTTGTACCGTAGCTCAAATGGCTACTATTCCCCAATCGTTCTTATTCAATTCAATTTAGAAGATTCTCTTCCAATGCAAACAGCAGATACACTTTTCACTGATACAGTACCCCAAGGTGGTGGTGGTTTTTTGCGTTTAGCCCCTGATGGTAAAATTTATTATGCCACAGCTTGGGATGATGGTTTCAATTTCAATTATCCCTATCCTGATACCTTGCACAATCAATACACAGATTATATTGGTGTTATCAACAGCCCCGATAGTTTGGGTGCTGCCTGCAACTTTCAACCCTATAGTTTTTATCTGGGTGGTGCACGCAATTACTATGGTTTTCCCAATAACCCCGATTATGAGTTGGGGCCGGTAGTGGGAAGTGTGTGCGATAGCTTGCATGTGGGCATCAGCCCTACCACTTTAAAGAGTGAGGCAGTGTTGCATACTTATTACCACAGTGGCTGGCAGATGGCTTTTGTGAATGCAAGTGGTTTGCAAGGCAGGAAGTTCTTGCTAACTATTACAGATGTAACAGGCAGAATTGTTTATAAAGAAGAAAGCCAAATAACAAATGGCTATTTTACTTCAGATATTCGCTGTGAGAATTTTGCAAGCGGTGTTTACATAGTTTCACTTTCAACAGAAAAAGAAAAGTTGAGTAGGAAGTTTGTGAGGGAGTGATTGCAATCACTCAAAGTAATTTTTATTTTTTAAAATTATTAAAAAGGGGAAATAAAAGTTAAGTGTTACAAAATTATTTTATCATTTAACCAAGCCTTCCCCTACCCTGCGGCCCGGGGTGAGCGGATTAGCTGCCGCCAAAAAAAAACTTTTTTTGGTGGCACTATGAGCGAACACCGGCACTGCTGCTGATGAGTGGCGGTGGTGGTGATGCCGCCCTAACCATTAATGACACCTGGATGGGAAATGAGTTCACCGCCTGTTGAAGGGTGGCTGTGGCACAAGGGAAGTAGTGGCTATTGGAATAATGCTGTTTATTGAGCTGCTATCTCAAACGTGTAGCTTTCCATGATGGGATTGGCTAGTAGTTTGCTGCATGCTTCATTGACTTGTTGACGGGCAGTGGCTTCATCGGCTGCTTGCACTTGTAAGTGGATGCATTTACCGATGCGCACATTTTCTATTTGGGCATGGCCCATGTTTTTAAGTCCTAATTCAACGGCTTTGCCTTGCGGATCGAGCAGGGCTTTATGGGGCATTACGGTAATGGTGGCGGCAAACAGCATAGGGGGTTTATATTTTAATGGTGGGTTTGAAAAAAATGATTGACAAAAGTAAATAAAAAATAAAGATGGGTAGTATGGCTTTTAATTGAAATAAGATGATGAGTGGCAGGGAGATGGATAGTAATAGTATTTGAATTGGATATTTAGCTGGTTGCCTAAAATTAATTTTAAAGGATAGCAAGGGTATGGGTGCATGCATGACGGCAGCACTACTGAGGCAGAGGGTGACAAAAAACCAAGGTTGCACATACCAGGCTGTGGGTGATGCCCCGCTGGACAGCCAGGGATAAAGTGAGAGCAGGAACAGGGTATTGGCCGGTGTGGGTACGCCAATGAAATGCGTGGTTTGCCGCTGATCGAGGTTAAATTTTGCCAACCGATAGGCTGATGAGGCTACGATAATCAAAGTGAGATTGGCAAGCTGGTTCCATGCAAGAGGGTTGGCTACGTGCCATAACTGGTTGTAGAGGTTCCAAAGATAGCATGCAGGTGCCACACCAAAGCTTACGAGATCGGCAAGGCTATCGAGCTGTGTGCCTAACGGACCTGATACATGGAGCAACCGCGCCAGGGCACCATCTAAAAGATCGAAAAGTGCAGCTACCACCAGGCAGTAGCTGCCCATTTCTATTTGATTGTGGACAAAAAGTACGATGGCCATGCATCCACAGGATAGGTTGAGCAGTGTGAGTAAATTGGGTATGTGTTTCATAAATGAAATGAAATTAATGCCCTTGCCGGGTAACTACTCTACAGGCGCAAGGGGTTTAGGGCAAGGGCCATTGCAAGGTTAATAAAATTGCAATAATTCTTTTAGTTTTTTATAAAACTTTATGAGCCTTTAGCTGTATAAAAATAGTGGGGTTATTTAATTAAAAGTCTGACTTAGTGCTGTTTATTGACTTTGATTATTGTTTACTTTTACCTTGATAGAATACAATGAATGTGGTGCCTCGCACGTTAAGGAGGCTTGGAAACGAAACTAACTGCAATGCTTAAAAAAACAACCTTTGTGCTGGCTTTGATGCTGGTGTGCACCATGGGCCTGATGGCTCAGGTGAAATATAGTAATGAATTTCTAGCCATTGGTGTGGGGGCTAGAGGCCTTGCCATGGGAGGGGCGCAGGCTGCATCGGTTCAGGATGCTTATGCAGGTTATTGGAATACGGCTGGACTTACCCGAATCAAAGGCAACTTACAGATAGCAGCCATGCACAACTCTTACTTTGGAAACATTGCAAAGTTTGACTACGGGAGCATTGCAGCCAAACTTGATGACAACCGTGCCATCGGTTTTTCTATCATGCGTTTTGGGATTGATGATATACCCAATACACTTGACTTGGTGGATGCTAGTGGCAATTTGAACTATGACCGAGTAAAATCTTTTAGTGCTGCTGATTATGCTTTCCTTTTTAGCTATGCAAAAAAAACTGGGATAGCCGGATTGGGATATGGTGGTAATGTAAAATTAATTCACCGCAAGGTGGGCGACTTTGCCAAGGCTTGGGGATTTGGGTTGGACGCTGCAGTGCAATATGAAAAAGGAAGCTGGCAATTGGCGATTGTAGGAAAGGATATTACCTCTACATTCAACGCTTGGAGTTATAGTAACAGCGATCAACTGATTGATGTATTTAGTATAACAGGAAACGAAATTCCAGAAAATTCATCAGAGATTACACTGCCCCGTTTGGTTTTGGGTGCTGGATATTTAGCCAAAATAGGATCTAAAATAACACTACAACCTGAACTGAACTTTGACCTGACCTTTGATGGCAAACGAAATACGCTGATCAGCTCAGATCCGGTGAGCATAGATCCAAAGGTGGGTGTGGAACTTGGCTACAATAATTTTATTTTTATCAGAGGTGGTGTAAACAATATTCAAAAAGTGATTGAAATAAGCAACGCCTCATCAACCATCTTACAGCCCAGTATTGGCATTGGTTTGAAGCTTAAAAATTTCTACATAGATTATGCACTTAGTAATGCTGGCGGAAACGACCTTCCTGCAAGCAATATATTTAGTATTAAATTAGACATTTACAAAACTAAACAGGCAACTAATAAACTTTAAATAAAATGCACCCTTTAGCATAGCATTAATATTTTGCAGCATGAGAAATAAACTTTTACTAACCATCACTTCTATTTTATTGTGGACCGCACTGGCCTCTATGGCTCAGCCCTACAGAAACGAATGGATCAACTACGGACAACGGTATCATAAAATAAAGGTGGCTCAGGATGGTATTTACCGCCTCACCACTCAAACGTTGCTCATAGCAGGGGTAGATTTACTCAATTGTAAGCACCAACAGCTGCAGATATGGCACAATGGAATGGAAGATTACCTACATGTGTATGATGCGAATGGTAACGATAGTTTGAATGCAGGTGACTACATAGAATTTTACGGAAAGAAAAATGATGGGAGCTTTGATGCACAACTTTACAAAAACCCATTGTGGCAGGCTAATACGGCTTATAGCCTTATCAATGATACAGCTATTTACTTTATCACCATTGCCTCTAATACTAATAACAAACGCTACACAATAGAGACCGATAACAATTATACAGCCTATACCCCTACTCCCTACTTTATACATAAGGAGCGAGTGCAAGCAGTGAATGAATACTGTGATGGCGCCTACACATTTGATATAGATTATACCAATGCCGAAGGATACCTGAGCAACGGTGTGTTTAGCACCAATGGTGGGCAGCATACCATAACCCTGAGCACGCAGCAAGTTTACAATGCGGGCCCTCAGGCCTCTGTAGAAATAGTATATGCCGGTACAAACAACAATTATCATGATGTGCTCATCAGCGGACCTTCAATAAGTATAGTGGATCAGTTTAGTGGCTACGAGACTAGAAGAATAAATGCCCCGATTCCTAATTCTCAGTTGGCGGCAGCTAGTACATTTACCATAAAACCAAATGGTAGTTTTAGTGCTGACAGAGTGAGCTGGAGTAATGTTACGGTAACATATCCCCATAATTTTAATTTAGAGAATAAACAAAAGTTTAAACTGTTGCTTCCTAATAGCACAGCTATGAACAAGAGTTATATAGAATTTAACAACTTGGCAGTGCAGTCAACCGATCCGGTAATGGTGTGGGACATAACCAATCACAAGATTGTTCCCGTAGGACAGTTGGCCGGAAATTACCAAGCCATTATACCCAATGATGGGGGCCTGCAGCCGAAGGAAGTAATTATTACCAGTGCTTCGCAAACGGTGAGTAATCCTCCTATAGGCTATGTAAATCCAGGCTCTTCGCTACCGGGACAGTTTACCAATTTTCAAAATGTAGCGGTCGATTCAGCTTTTGTAATGATTAGTAACCGAAAAATCTGGTCGAGCGCATTGGCTTACAAAGCACACAGAGATTTAACTACTCAAAACAGAACTGTGCTGGTGGATGTGGATGAACTGTATGACCAATATGCTTACGGCATCCAAAAACACCCCTTGGCAATTAAAAATTTTACAGAATTTTTAGCCGACAATTGGAACTCGGCAGGCATTCACCCTCCACAACATATTTTTCTTTTAGGTAAATCTATTGTAGCTTCTGATTTTAGAAACAACCCCACCTTGTATGCCAATACGCTGGTGCCCACTTATGGTAATCCGGGTTCGGATATTGTGATGCTAAGCGGTCGCAATGGCACCCTCTACCAGCCCATCATTCCGGTAGGAAGATTAGCAGCCAATGATAATAATGATGTGAATGAATATTTAAACAAAGTACGCGAGTATGAAGCTGTACTCAATGGACCTCCTCAGAACTGGACCAAGGAGGTATTGCACTTTAGCGGTGGTCAAAATGTAAATGAAGCTCAAGTACTAGCAGGATACATGGATAGCTTTAAAGCGATTATTGAAGACACACTTTGTGGAGCTCATGTAACTACCTATTACAAAAACAGTACTCAACCCATTGTGATCAATCAAAGCGATTCATTACAAAGGCGCATTGATGCCGGTGTGGCCTTGATGACTTTCTTTGGGCACGCCAGTGGTTCTGGATTTGACCAAAGCACCGATGATCCTTCAGAATATAATAATCAAGGTAAGTATCCCTTCATCATTGCCAACAGCTGCTTTGCAGGAAACATACACGGAGCTACTCCAGGAGTGAGTGAACAATTTATTTTACAACCCAATAAGGGTGCTATTGGATTTATTGCTAGTGTAGCACTAGGTGATGCGGGTTACCTAAGCCTTTATAGCGGAAATTTATATCAAAATATAAGTGTAAAAAAGTATGGTGAATCGATGGGTAGCATTATGCGCCAAACTATTATTGACACCCAAGACTCTTTTAACCTAG
>JBDKJS010000170.1:0-12998 GCA_039806065.1 Bacteroidota bacterium
TGATTTTACCTTTTTTTACTGCCCATGCCTTCCAGCTTTATTTGCGTGTCGATGGTGAAGGTGGACTCAGGCATCAATCGTTCTCCAATGGGATTTAGAAGGTTAATATCATTGTTTTTAGAATTTTTAATGGCTTTATCTATGGGGTAAGCATTCATTAAAGGAGCAGGGTACGGCTTTAGGAGGTCAGTTATTTCATGAAGATGTTCGCTTGCCAACCATCGCTTTTCCTCTTCTGGCTTCAATATCACAGGCGATCGATGGTGTGGGATTTTTTGCATGAGTGAATTCGCTACCGTTGTAATGATGGCAAACGATTGAATAGTTTCATGCGTTTCTGGATGTTGCCATTGATCCCAAATTCCTGCCATGGCAAAAGGCCTTCTATCTTTTAAATACACTACATATGCCTTATCCAATCCTTCATCGATTGATCCTTCAATAAAGCAATCTGCTAATACCAGGCATCGTTGCGAACGGATTGGCTTCCTGAAGGCAGGCTTGTTTATGATACCTTTGCCGCCACTATAATTCACATCGTTTTCTTTGTTCAAATCACCTTCTGTTCTTGCATTGAATAAGTACATTCTCTTTTTTGCCCAAAATGGTGTAAGACCAAAAGTAAATAACTGCAATTGATGTGGCGCTGTGCCTGTAATAACAGGTGCCACCTGGCCAATGCTTACGTTGTGGTTCGGTTCAAAGAGTTTAGCCTGTGCATTGGCCTTTACATTAAACCGCTTTTCAATCGTATCGACCTTTTGAATGATAACATACCTACCACACATTATTTACTCCTTAATTTCTTCATATGAAATATTTTCAGCTTGGCTGCTTTTATCTACTTTTTCCACCCTTACTTCTCCAACTTTTTTTTCTCGCTTATGATCCTGCTGGGCTTTTCTATATGCATTATAACTTGCATTAAAAACAGTTCGTCTAATGGCGCCAAACAATAACATAGATACTAGCATAACTATAATAAGATCAAACATATATTAGCGACTTAAATATAAATTTCGTTCAGCATAAACCTTTTGGAAAAAATCATCTTCGAGATCATCTATAAAATAAATTGCTTCCCCTGTCGATTTCATTTCTGGCCCTAATTCCTTATTCACATCTTGAAACTTTTCAAAAGAAAATACTGGTACTTTTATTGCATATCCTTTTTGAGTAGGTGAGAATTTAATTTGCGAAACCTTAGTGTGACCTAACATAACTTTAGTAGCATAGTTAACATAAGGTTCATTATAGGCCTTGGCTATAAACGGTACCGTGCGCGATGCACGAGGATTGGCTTCAATCACATAAACAACTTCATTTTTTATTGCAAACTGAATATTGATCAAGCCCTTTACCTCCATTGCCTTTGCAATCTTAGTAGTATATTCCTTTATCTGATCAATCACCTCTTTCGACAAATCGAAGGGCGGAAGAACCGCGTTGCTATCGCCACTATGAATACCGGCCGGCTCTATATGTTCCATGATGCCAATTATGTAAACATCTTTTCCATCACAGATAGCATCCGCTTCTGCCTCAATAGCCTGATCAAGGTAATGATCAAGCAATATTTGGTTTTCCGGAATATCGCGAAGAATATTGACCACATGCTCTTCCAACTCTTGTTGGTTGATTACTATTTTCATACTCTGCCCTCCCAATACGTAACTTGGCCTTACCAGCAATGGGAATCCCAATTCTCTTGCTACTTCGGCACATTGATCGGCTGAAGCCACCACTCCAAATTTTGGATAAGGGATGTTTAGTTCACGAAGCAAGGTGGAAAATCGACCTCTGTCTTCAGCAAGATCAAGCGACTCATAGGAAGTGCCAATAATCTTAATGCCGTACTTATTCAACTTTTCTGCTAACTTTAATGCCGTTTGACCGCCTAACTGTACAATGACTCCCTCTGGATTTTCGAGCTGTATTATTTCAAATATATGCTCCCAAAAAACGGGTTCGAAATATAATTTGTCGGCAATATCAAAATCTGTACTTACCGTTTCAGGATTACAATTGATCATGATTGTTTCATAGCCACATTCTTTAGCGGCTAGTACTCCATGAACACAACTGTAATCAAATTCTATCCCTTGACCTATTCTATTGGGGCCACTTCCTAGTATAATAATCTTTTTCTTGCTTGATGGTTTTGATTCATTTTCGGCCTCGAAGGTGGAATAATAATAAGGTGTTTGTGCTTCAAATTCTGCTGCGCAAGTATCAACAATTTTATAGACTCTATTAATATTTAATTCTTTTCTACGTTTATAAACTTGACTTTCAAGGCACCGCATCAGGTGCCCTAACTGCCTATCGGCATACCCTTTCTTTTTAGCTTCTAAAAGTAAAGTAGCTGGTATTTCTCCGATGGTAAATTTTTCAATCTCTTTTTCTAACAATATTAATTCCTCTATTTGTTTTAAAAACCAAGTATCAATTTTAGTTAAACGTTGTATGGTATTAAATGATATTCCAGCCTTGAAGGCATCATAAATATAAAACAACCTATTCCACCGAGGTTTTTCAAGGCAATCTAATATTTCTTGTTGCTCACGCATTTCTCTTCCATCGGCTCCCAGTCCATTTCGTTTTATTTCTAAGCTTTGACAGGCCTTTTGCAATGCTTCTTGAAAATTTCTTCCTATACCCATTGCCTCACCTACTGATTTCATTTGCAAGCCTAAGTGCCTATCCGTGCCTTTAAATTTATCAAAATTCCAACGTGGAACCTTTACTATTACATAGTCTAACGTGGGTTCAAAAAATGCTGAAGTGGACTTGGTAATTTGATTTTTCAATTCGTCAAGTCTATATCCAATAGCCAGTTTAGCTGCAATTTTTGCAATGGGATATCCAGTGGCCTTACTTGCCAATGCACTACTTCTACTCACCCTAGGATTTATTTCAATTACAATAATTTCATTCTCATTATTTGGGTTTACAGAAAATTGAATATTGCAACCTCCAGCAAAATTGCCAATGCCATTCATACATTTTATGGCCAAGTTCCTCATGTTTTGATAACAAGTATCACTCAAGGTCATAGCCGGTGCCACGGTAATGCTATCGCCTGTATGGATACCCATTGGATCAAAGTTTTCTATAGAACAAATGATGATCACATTGCCATCTTTATCACGTAGCAATTCTAATTCATACTCTTTCCAACCGCTGATGCTTTGCTCTATGAGCACTTCATGCACTGGCGAGGCATGCAAGCCTCTATTTAAAAGCTGATCAAAATCTTCTTTGGCATTTACAAAACCCCCTCCTGATCCGCCTAACGTAAAGGAAGGCCTTATGACCAGTGGAAATCCGATTTCTTGTGCTATCTCTTTTCCTTCTAAAAATGACTTCGCAGTTCGCCCCTTGCAAACTCCTGCTTGGAGCTCAATCATTCTCAAGCGAAACAATTCTCTATCCTCCGTGATGTGTATTGCCTTTACATCAACCCCTATCATTCGCACATGGTACTTTGCCCATATACCAGCTTTCTCACAATCGATAGCAAGATTTAAAGCTGTTTGCCCCCCCATAGTGGGAAGTACCGCATCTATTTTATGTTTTTCTAATATTTCAATGATTGATTTCTTAGTGATGGGCTTCAGATAAATATGATCTGCCGTAACACTATCTGTCATGATGGTAGCGGGATTGCTGTTGATCAAGATTACTTCTATGCCTTCTTCACGAAGTGATCGGGCGGCTTGCGATCCACTGTAATCAAATTCACATGCTTGACCAATTACTATTGGCCCTGATCCAATTATTAGAACAGATTTTATACTCTTATCAATGGGCATATTAGAGAGGTTGGAGTTAAAGTAATAATGGTTTAAAGATATTGATGTTGGCCAATTTATTTGCCATTTGTGAATAAGAAATCAAAAAAAAAGCTGCTCCTAATAAGGGAACAGCTATTGTATATTTTACAATTCAAGGTTAATTATTTATTTTTCCTTTCATCAGAAACTGTTAATTTAACACGACCGCGTTTTCTGCGGGCTGCTAATAACCTACGGCCATTAGGGGTGCTCATTCTTTCACGAAATCCGTGTTTATTTCTTCTTTTTCTTGTACTGGGTTGGTAAGTGCGTTTCATTTTGAATAGACTTTTCTTCCTCTTTGTTGTGCTTTATTCATTATTAAAGAGGGGCTGCAAAAGTAAGTATTTTTTTTAATCCTCCAAACTTTAACCGCTCTTTTTTAAATAAATTTAGACTAACTATCCCATTGACAACCAACAGGTCACATTCCACAGCCCCTACTTAATGCGCCTCTAGGCGGGAAGGTAAACTATGGATTTGGTTTCAAAGAATGGCTGGACAAAATACTTATTCAATGGGATTAATTGGTGTGGACGACCTGCTTGAGCTAATTCGGCAGATAGATCGCCTCCTTTAAGGCATATGAGCCCGTTTGCGATTGCATGTTTTGAATGGGCCGAAAATTTTTGCCCACACCATTTCCATAGCTCATTAACTGGCGCTACTGCCCTGGTAACTACAAAATCAAATTTTTGTTTCACGGTTTCAGATCTTACCGCCTTAGGCGAAACGTTTTCCAAACCTAATTGATGTGCAATGTCTGCCACCACTTTTATTTTTTTCTGAATACTATCGGTAAGCGTAAATGATACTTCGGGAAACATAATTGCCAAGGGGATTCCCGGAAAACCGCCTCCTGTGCCGATATCTAATACAGTTGTACCTTTTTGAAATTGTATAAATTTAGCAATGGCCAAACTATGAAGAATGTGCTGTTCATAGAGAGCATCCATGTTTTTTCGCGAGACTACATTTATTTGTGCATTCCAATATTGGTACAATTGATCTAAAGCACCCAACCGTTGCTGCTGCAAGGGTGTAAGATCTTGAAAATAGGAAAGTATGAGTTCCACCTTTAATATTGCTAAAGCAACGCCAACTTAAATAGTGTAGCGTTATATGTGATGCTCAGAGTTCTTTAAAATCTGATATAAAAATTCGCGAGCTCTAAATAACTGAGCTTTCACAGTACCTAATGGAAGCTGAAGTTCGTCCGCTATTTCTTCATAAGATCGCTCTTGAAAATAACGCAATTCTACCAATCTTTTATACCGTGGTTTAAGCTTTTCTACCACATCACGCATTAGAATGGCCTTCTGCTTTTTAATCATCTTTTCCTCTGGGTCAAGTAAGGGTGATTTAATTTCAATTTGCATTTCATCGCCATTATCACTCTCGATACTTTTATCTATAGAAAAGGTCATTTTCTTTTTTCTACGAATAAAATCGATACAATTATTTGTAGCTATTTTAAACAACCAGGTACTGAATGCATAATCTGGAGTGTACTGATGAAGGTTTTTAAATGCCTTACCAAAAGCTTCAATTGTTAAATCTTCAGCATCATCACGGTTATTGACCATTTTCAGCAGCATAAAATAAATGCTATCCTTATATCGCTGCATGAGCTCAGCATAAGCTTTTTGATCACCTTGTAAGGTGGCCAACTTTACTAGTTTAAAATCAGCTTGTGCCTTTTCGCTTAAGTTAGGATTTACTTCCATGCCTTGGGTTTTGAGAATAAATTGATGGTGAGAAAGAAAGGTTGAAAGGCTAAATGAATTAGTTCTAAAATTGGAAAAAACCAACTTAAATCTTTTTCATTTAGTTTTTTTGAACACATGTATATTATTGGAAATTGAATAATTAATTTTATTGCATACAAAGATAACATAATACGATAGTCAAAACGCAGTATTAACAAGGTTATTAGGCTTGTTATAAACATGAATTGGCTGAATGGTTGCCAAAATAAAAAAAGCTGATCACGCATTTTGTAAAGTCGGCCAGTGGTATTGTGTCGGTGCTTTTGAGTGAGCCAAGCTGCTAGGGTAGACTTAGCGTTGGTTTGTGTAAAAGCTGCCGGATGAACCACTACAGCAGTATTGGTGGTGGTGGCATTTTCATTTACAAATAAATCATCATCGCCACTATAAATATGGTAATGATTTTTAAAACCTTTGCTTTTAAAATATAAAGATTTTTGGTAACCCATATTTCTGCCCACTCCCATGTAGGCTTTGCCGCCAAGGGCACGGCTTAGGTAATTGCATGCAATCATAAATGCGTCCCATCTAATGAGCTTATTTAAAAATCCTTTTGCCTTATAAAATCCTCCATAACCAATTAGCACTTCTGTGGCTCCACTAAAGCCTGCGGCCATTAACTTCAACCATTGATTAGAAACGGCAGCACAATCTGCATCGGTAAAAATCAGATGCTCAAATTGCGCAGCTTTTATTCCTAATGTAAGGGCTAGCTTTTTGCCATGACGGTATTTATCCTGATCAGGAAGGGTTACTATTTTAAGGTGCTTGTACTCTTTTTCATAGTCTTCTAATACGGCAGCCGTATCATCCCAGCTGCCATCATTGACCACTATTACTTCAAACTTATTATAATCTTGCAAGAGTATAGACGTGAGGAACTTTCTTAAATTTGCCGACTCATTCTTAGCACATACAATAATCGATATTGGAAAGTGCTCCTTCTTTTCTTCACTAGGCTTATGCATGGCCAGCTTGGTGTAAGTGCTGAGGTAGTAAAGTAAATGAATGACTAACGATAGAAGTGCTACGCAAAAAAGAATAAATTGAATTAAGGGTAACTGTTGGAAAAAGGCCTGCATATAATGTTACAAAAGTAAAGAAGTGATTGAATTGCCTCTTTCAACCGTAGGTTATATATTAACTTTTAAATGTTAGTTACCAAAACTGCAAATATGAAATTTGAACTACTAACCACAAGCGATCATTCACTAGCACGGGCCGGTGTGCTACACACTGCACATGGAGAAATTAACACCCCCATATTTATGCCAGTGGGTACTGCTGGCACTGTGAAAGCCGTACACCAGCACGAGCTGTCAGATGATATAAAAGCCCAAATCATTTTAGGAAATACCTATCACTTATACCTTAGACCCGGCCTTGAAATTATTAATAAAGCCGGGGGCTTGCATCAATTCATCGGTTGGAAAAAACCCATACTCACCGATAGTGGAGGATATCAAGTATACTCACTAGCCGCCAATAGGAAAATAAAAGAAGAGGGTGTTACATTTGCAAGTCATATCGATGGGAGCAAACATTTTTTCTCTCCTGAATATGTAATGGATGTGCAACGATCCATTGGTGCTGACATTATCATGGCATTTGATGAATGCACACCTTACCCCTGTGATTACAATTATGCTAAAAAATCAATGGCAATGACGCATCGCTGGCTTGATCGCTGTTGCCAACGGTTTGATGATACAGAAGCTCACTATGGCTATGAGCAAAATTTATTTCCTATTGTACAAGGCAGCGTTTACAAAGATTTAAGAACATCATCTGCTCATTATATCGCTTCAAAAGATAGAGCAGGCAATGCAATTGGTGGGCTTTCAGTGGGTGAACCAGCTGAAATGATGTATGAAATGACCGGCTTGGTTACGGACATACTTCCAAAGCATAAACCAAGGTACTTAATGGGCGTGGGTACACCAGCCAATATATTAGAAAGTATTGCCCTAGGGGTAGATATGATGGACTGCGTAATGCCCACAAGAAATGCCAGGAATGGAATGTTGTTTACCAGCGAAGGAATAATCAATATTAGAAATGAAAAATGGAAAGACGTATTCGAAGAAGTTGATCCTATGGGGCATAGTTACGTTGATCAATTTTATAGTAAAGCCTACTTACGACACTTAACCATAAGCAAAGAAATTTTGGCTGCTCAAATAGCCTCCATTCACAACCTTGGTTTTTACCTATGGCTAGTGAGCGAAGCACGAAGGCAAATAATAAATGGATCATTTTCGATTTGGAAAGATAGCATGGTTAAAAAAATAAGTACCAAATTATAATTTTTAAAGTATTGAATCAATTTACTTCATACGAAGAGGCATTAGCATATCTATATAAAGCATTGCCTATGTTTCACAGGATTGGGCCTGCTGCTTACAGAGCCAACCTCAACACTATCAATATGCTGATGGAACTCCTAGCCCATCCTCATATTAATTATAAGTGCATTCACATTGCGGGCACAAATGGCAAAGGATCTACTAGCCACTTGCTGGCAGCCATCATGGCTCAAGCAGGATATAAAACTGGCCTATACACTTCTCCACACCTGCTCGATTTTAGGGAGCGAATAAAAATTAATGGTCAACCAATTTCGAAGCAATATGTACTGGACTTTGTAAATAAATATGAATCCATTTTTGAAAAAATCAAACCCTCCTTTTTTGAATGGACGGTAGCCCTGGCTTTCCATTACTTTAAGAACGAACAAATAGAAATCGCCATTATTGAAACAGGCCTTGGAGGCCGACTTGATGCAACCAATGTAATCAAACCCATAATGAGTGTGATCACCAATATTGGGCTAGACCACCAAGCACTTTTGGGAAATACGCTTGAACAAATAGCTTTTGAAAAAGCTGGAATAATTAAAAACCATACGCCAGTGGTGATTGGCGAAGCCGGCAAGGTGAAAACAATTTTTGAGTCCAAATGCAAGGAGCTACATAGCCCAATATTTTTTGCTGAAGAAATAAATTTAAGCAACCTACACAGGCAATCGCCCTTTCTTAACTTCCATTATTTAGGCCATGACTTCCAATGTCCTTTGACTGCCAATTATCAGATTAAAAACCTTAAAACAGCATTGGCTACTATTAAACATTTGCCTGCACCTTTCGCCATTTCAATGACTGATCAGGTAAATGGAATTAAAGACGTACTAAAGCATACCGGATTTATGGGACGCTGGCAAACAGTTTTGCACAATCCTACAACCATTGTTGATGTGGGGCACAATGAGGATGGTATTAAACAGCTTCTTGAACAACTGAAAATAGAAGATTACCACAAGCTTCATTGGGTAATTGGATTTGTGAACGATAAAGATGTGGAAAGTATGCTAAAACTTTTGCCCAAAGATGCCCTTTATTATGCTTGTGCTCCCGTTTTGCCTCGCGCCATGCCATTGGATATTCTTTCACAACACCTCAATGAATGTCAACTACCCTTTAAGCCCTTTCCTTCTGTGGTGGATGCCTTTCATAGTGCTAGAATGAATAGCTCCAATAACGATCTAGTGCTGGTGGCTGGTAGCACTTTCATTGTGGCTGAAGCATTAGTATTTCTTAATAAATAGTGCCATGCTAAAGGTTTGTTAGGCAGTGGTATGCTACTGAACTTATAAAAACTGTAATGAACCCCATAAAAATGCCACTAAATTTAGGCGCGGCAGTTTAACTTTTGAAGCCACACAATCGTATGCAGTATTAACCTAATCTATTAACCGTGAACAAGATTAACCGCCTTCTAGTTGCCAACCGTGGCGAAATAGCCATCAGAGTGCTTCGTGCTGCAAGTGAACTAAGCATTAAGACCATTGCAGTATTCACTTATGAAGATCGCTACTCACTCCACCGTTTTAAAGCTGATGAAGCTTATCAAATAGGAGCCAATGATGATCCATTAAAACCTTATTTAGATATTGATGGAATAATAAGAATAGCTAAACTTTATAAGGCTGACGCAATTCATCCCGGATATGGCTTTCTATCAGAAAACGTAGCATTTGCCACTCGTTGTAGAGAAGAAGGAATTATTTTTGTTGGCCCTGATCCAGAAGTTATGGATCAATTGGGCGATAAGGTAAAGAGTAAAACTATAGCAAGACTTTGTCAAGTGCCGGTCATTGAAGACAATCAATCAAAACTTGTAACTTCTACCGATGCTTTAAATGAAGCTCATAGAATTGGACTTCCCGTTATTTTAAAAGCGAGTGCTGGTGGTGGCGGCAGAGGTATGCGGGTAATAAGAAATGAAGCCGACTTAGAAAAAGCTTTTAATGAAGCTAAAAGAGAAGCTGGGAATGCATTTGGGGATGATACAATTTTCTTGGAAAAATTTATTGAAAATCCCAAGCATATTGAAGTACAAATTTTAGGTGATAGGTATGGAAATATCGTTCACCTTTTTGAAAGAGACTGTTCAGTACAACGAAGGTTTCAAAAGGTAGTTGAAATAGCTCCCGCCCCTAACTTAAAGGATTCTACAAAAGCATTATTATACCAATATGCAACGGCTATTGCAAAACACGTGAAATACAATAATGCAGGGACAGTTGAATTTCTAGTAGATCAAGATGAAAATTGCTACTTCATAGAAGTGAATCCAAGAATTCAAGTAGAACATACCGTTACGGAAGAAGTAACCGGTATTGACCTTGTAAGATCACAAATTCTTATTGCAGATGGCGAAGCATTAAAAAGCAAACGAATTGGTATAGACCATCAAGAAAACCTAAAATGTAGTGGATTTGCTATTCAATGCCGCATCACCACTGAAGATCCTCAAAATAATTTTAAGCCTGATTACGGAACCATCATTGCTTATCGGCATGCTGGTGGTTATGGCATTAGATTAGATGAGGGAAGCTCATACCAAGGTGTGAAGGTATCACCGTTCTTTGATAGCATGTTGGTAAAAATAACAGCCAAAGGACGCTCACTTACTGGAGCAGCCAAAAGATTACAACGTGCGCTTGCTGAATTCAGAATTAGAGGTGTAAAAACTAATATCGAATTTTTAGCCAATGTTATTAGCCATCCAGTTTTCAGCGAGGGTAAATGCACAGTGCAGTTCATTGAACAATTTCCTGAATTGTTTCAAGTAAAAAATAAACAAGATCGAGGTACCAGAATCCTAAAGTATGTAGCTGATATATTAATCAACGGACATCCTGAAGTGCCCAAACCCGATCATAATAAAGCATTTCAAATAGGAAAGGTGCCTTCTTTTGATAAAAGTCAAAAACCTAAACCTGGCACCAAACAAATGCTAGACGAACTAGGCCCTGAACGATTTGCCCAATGGTTGAAATCACAAAACGGTATCATGTTCACTGATTGCACACTGCGCGATGCACACCAATCGTTATTAGCTACTCGCGTGCGAACTGTTGATATGGTCAAGATTGCTGAAAGCTTTGCTCACCATCATCCAGAAATGTTTAGCATGGAAGTGTGGGGTGGTGCTACCTTTGATGTAGCACTCCGGTTTTTACATGAATGCCCATGGAAGCGCCTTCAATTGCTTAGATCGGCCGTTCCCAATATATTGCTTCAAATGCTCATCAGAGGTAACAATGCTGTGGGATACACAAGCTATCCCGACAACCTAGTCGAAAAATTTATTGAAAAGAGTTGGGAAAATGGAGTAGATGTTTTTAGAATTTTTGATTCATTGAATTGGACTAAAAGCATGCAAGTTAGCATCAATGCTGTGCGAGAACGTACTGGTGGAATAGCTGAAGCTTGCATTGCCTATACTGGAGACATACTTGATCCTAAAAGATCAAAATACGATCTACCATACTATGTCGACCTGGCCAAACAACTAGAAGATTCAGGAGCCCACATTTTAGGTATAAAAGATATGGCCGGACTATTGAAACCATTTGCTGCCGAACGATTGATAACTGAATTGAAAAAAGCAATAGACATACCCATTCACCTTCACACCCATGATACTTCCAGTATTCAAAACGCATCTTACATTAAAGCAATAGAAGCAGGCGTTGATGTGGTAGATGTGGCTTTGGCTTCACTTAGTGGGCTTACCTCCCAGCCTAATTTTAATGTATTGGTGGAAGCCTTGAAAAACACCCCTTATGAAACAGGCACCAATGTGGATTCACTAAATAATTTTAGTAACTATTGGGAACATGTTAGGGAATATTACTACCCCTTTGAATCAGGCTTGATGGCAGGTACTGCTGAAGTGTATAAGCACGAAATACCGGGCGGGCAATATTCCAATCTTAAACCACAAGCCATTTCATTAGGCTTGGCTGATAAGATGGATCTAATAAAAGATGCCTATGAAACCGTGAATGAAATGTTTGGCGATATTGTAAAGGTGACTCCCAGCAGCAAGGTGGTGGGCGATATGGCCATGTTTATGGTAACACAAAATTTAACAAAAGAAGATATTTATACCAAAGGCGATTCGCTATCCTTTCCTGAAAGCGTAAAATCCATGTTTAAAGGTGACCTTGGTCAGCCCCATGGAGGCTGGCCTGCCCACTTGCAGAAAATAATTTTAAAGAATGACTTACCCTACACCTCGCTACCCAATGCACATTTGCAACCAATAGATTTTGAAAGCGCTTTCGATGCCTTTCAAAAAAAATTTGATCACTACCAAAGTTTTCTCGACTTTCTATCCTACCAATTTTATCCAAAAGTATTTGAAGAATATTATAATTTTAAAAATAACTTTGGAGACATTTCGGCACTCCCTACTACCACCTTCTTCTATGGACTCAAACCCAATGAGGAGGTATTGGTTGATTTAGGTGAAGGGAAAACGCTACTAATAAGATTGCTATATGTGGGAAGTTATGTTGATGAAGAAGGTAAAAGGAGTGTTTACTTCAGACTCAATGGTCAAACACGTCAAATAGAAGTGCTAGATAAAAAAGCTAAAATTACAAAAGCACATCATTTAAAAGCTGCCGGATTAAATCAGGTAGGTGCACCGCTTCAAGGTAAGCTTAGCAAAATTTTTGTTAAACCTGGTGACGTTGTAAAGAAAAATCAACCGCTATTTACTATTGAAGCAATGAAAATGGAAACTACGGTTACTGCCCTTGCCGATGCCTTAATTGCCAATACGGTACTTAAAGAAAACACCATGGTAGAGGCAGATGATTTAATCATAGAATTGGCCCAATAATTCATTACATTTTCCCTCACTCGCGCAGTAGTTTGCCGGTGTAGGTTTTACCGGTGGTGGTGGTGCAGCGGTAGTAGTAGAGGCCGGTGGGCTGCTTGCCCATGTCAATAGTGCTGCAGGTGCCACCACACAGCGGCTGCTCTGGCAACAGCTTGCCCTGGCTATTGTATATTTTTATTTGCCTGATGGCATCACC
>JBDKJS010000171.1:0-2664 GCA_039806065.1 Bacteroidota bacterium
AAACATTGAGATGCATTATTTCAAAGATACAATTCGAAAGCAAATCACAACTGAATTGCTACGCTGGAATTGGAGGTAATCATTGAGATGCATTATTTCAAAGATACAATTCGAAAGCAAATCACAACTCCGTGGGGATAAGGAAAACCTAGGGGCTATTGAGATGCATTATTTCAAAGATACAATTCGAAAGCAAATCACAACTATGGCGGTGATCGCTGTGGTGTTCTCGTTATTGAGATGCATTATTTCAAAGATACAATTCGAAAGCAAATCACAACTAGGTTCGTGTGAATGAATAGGTACCAGGTATTGAGATGCATTATTTCAAAGATACAATTCGAAAGCAAATCACAACAACAGATGTACAAAACAGCCATTGCTCAGAATTGAGATGCATTATTTCAAAGATACAATTCGAAAGCAAATCACAACTTATTCAAGAAACGGTAAATTATACCATGCATTGAGATGCATTATTTCAAAGATACAATTCGACCACGGAAGAATGCCGCCCTTTTGGAATTAAAGATTAATAAAGTGTTCGATATAAATATTTAACTTCTTTAAACGGTTGGAAAAGATTGACCACTCCTACTACGCTATCAAAATTTCAATATCAATCCTGTGGGGGTTACTTCGAGCCTGTGCCGGCCTAGGGTGAAGTGGGCGTCTAAACGGTAAATCAAACTTACCGTGGCCATAATTCCAGCACCTACAAACCAAGGGTCGGGATTCTTTTTGTATTCATCCTTCATTAAACCGACAACCCCTAACCCGATGGTTGCAAATCCGAAAACCATTGATTTCTCCATGTGTTTTCTATAACGCACCATATCCTGATTGATTAGTACCACGGCTTGGGATGCAGTAAGTGTATCTACCTGAGCGGTGCCGCGCAAACTGATTAGTAACAGTGCGAATAAAATGATTCTCTTCATTGCTATTTTTTATTTATTAAATTTATATGGTTATCTATCAGTTCTAGCTCTAATTTAGTCAATAAAATAAAACTTTTATCACCCTATATTTTGGGAACTAGATTTCGTAAATGTAAAAAAACTTCCTGCAACTTTACCCAATAAATTACTATTGTATAGTTTTAATCACACAATATAAATGATAATTTAAATCCATATTTCAAAAAAATTCATTGGCCAACAGTTAATTCGAAAATAATAACCATCTGAAATTTCAGAGAATTTTAGAAATAGTGAGGCCATTATAGATTGTCACTATTTACCAACACTAAAATTTTCGAGCTAAATTCTAAAAATTGAAAAATCCTATTTTGTTTTTTTTGCAGGCTTCTTTTTTACTGGCATGGCAGGATAGATATCCTTCATGCGCTCCTGGTTGGTTAGGCTTTTGGGTACACCAGCTCCTATTTTCCGGTTGGGCCCTGTAGCAGCTATTGCCAATAATTGCTCTACAGTTAGATTCAATTTTACTCGCCTGGGTGGTTTTTCTTCTTTGTTTTTCTTGTTCATCATCTTGGGTTCTTTTAAAAAATGTAAGGTGGGTTTAAAAAATTAAATTAATTATAACTGATTTTCACTTCTTCAAGGTATTTGGGGGCAATCATGGTACAGATGAAGCCTAAGAGTTGATTTTTGTGAAAGTAGATTATTTTAATTTAATAAAGTATTTGCTTTTTCATGATGGCAATATAAAAATATTTTACTTTTGACAGCCAAGGCACTGAGTACGTTTCGGACGTAAAGAGTAGGTGAAATGGAGCATAACTCGCAGTGTTTTAAAAAAATCTAATGTGGTGGTGCTTGAATGAAGAGCATTGCATTGATTCCACCTTAAAAAAATTAGATAGATCAATAAAGCAAATCACAACGCTGTCATTTGTTATAGTATTTAATGAATAAAATTAAACTTAATCCCATTACAATATCACCAGACAATCCTATATCATCACTGTCTATGTACTTAGGGTACAGTAGCATTACAATAACAAGCCATAATGGTATCCACAACCAAAACCTACACGCCACATAAAACAGCAACATGGGTTCTTCTATTATTGCTGCTAAAAAATTGTGGTCCTTTTCATACGCCCAATCTAGTAGTTTCTTTCTCATTGTGGTATTTCAAATGCGCTAATGTCACACCCAATCATTTCGGTGATCTTTGCTTTTGCTAGCTTTTCTGGTTCGGGTTCTATTTACTTGCCGTTTTCCCAATCGATACTGCCTAAATCTTCATACGCTCTTGGTTCAAGTATTTCAAATGCACCTATCTCTCAATAGGCGCAATATAGATTGACCATCATAACAAAAACTATTCTTGTAAAGCGGTTCTTCTCATTATCATCACACACTCACATCAATTGAGCTACATTGTTTCAAAGATTCCATTCCACCACTGACCGAATTTGCCTTTCAATTTATTCCAATCAAGCCAGCGTAAGTTTAAAATTGAGGTGTCATTAATAGTCCAATTTAAATTACTGGCAAATGGCGGTGATGTGGTTCATTACTTTTTCCATTAGCCACATTGGAGTAGACGTAGCACCACAGATACCGGCTGTTTGTTGACCATCAAACCATTTTACATCCAGTTCATCTGTATCAGAAATAAAATAAGTACGGTCATTCACTGTTTTACATACACTGTAGAGTGCCTTCCCATTAGAACTCTTTTTACCGCTTA
>JBDKJS010000172.1:0-15089 GCA_039806065.1 Bacteroidota bacterium
GAGGAGTGCTTTATTAACCTAAAAATAAAAAGAGTAAAAGATTTATTAAAAGTTGGAAATTTAAGTTTAAATGAAATAGCCTATCAATTGAACTATAGTAGCACATCACATTTAAGCTCTCAATTCAAAAAAATTACCGGAATATCCACCACAGAATTTAAAAAAAATAACAATAGAAACTTTTATCTATAAAATATCGTGAAAATTACATACGCTATATTAGTGAATCAAAGAGTAAAATTGCATCATAAATAATAAATATAAATCTATAAATTCATGACTCATAAATACATATTGACAAACATGACTTGCTCTGGTTGTGAGGCAAAGGTAAAATCAGCTTTACTATCCATTGAGAATGTAACATCAGTTGAAGTTTCAAAAGAAGAAAATTCAGCCACTATTACTATGAACAAACACATCTCAATAGCTGATTTACAAAAGGTATTACCTGAAAAATATAGAATTTCAGCTACTTACCACAACGAAACAGCAGAGCAAGCAAAGAGTTGGCTTGAAAACTACAAACCCATTTTGCTAATCTTCTTTTACATCTCACTTGTTTCAAGCATTGTTTCAATTCAGCACTCACAATTCAGTATTCACCATTTTATGAATGTTTTTATGGCAGGTTTCTTCTTAGTGTTTTCGTTTTTCAAATTACTAAACCTGAAAGGTTTTGCAGAGAGTTATGTAATGTATGATGTGCTGGCAAAGCGTATTCCCATGTGGGCTTATGTGTATGCCCTTATTGAATTAGGTTTAGGAATTGCCTACACAATCAACTTCAATCCGTTCATTACAAACCTTACAACACTAATCGTAATGAGTATTAGCATCATTGGCGTTTTGCAAAGTGTGTTGAACAAAAAGAAAATCCAATGTGCCTGTTTAGGTGCAGTATTCAATTTGCCCATGAGCACCGTTACCATTATTGAAGATGCTTTGATGATAGCTATGAGCGGCATAATGTTATCACAATTTTTAATCAATTAAACTAAAAAAACATGAAAAAAATAATTTTAATACTCAGCATAGCCTTTATTGCTCAAATAGCAACGGCACAGATTACCAAAGGCACCTTACAAGCAAGTGGCTTAACTTGCAGCATGTGCAACCTAGCTATAAAGAAAAGTTTAGAAAAAATATCATTTATTGATACCATAGTACCGAACGTAGAAACAGCATCTTACGAATTAACATTTAAAGAAGGAACATCTGTCAATCTTCAAGAAATAAAAAACGCTGTTGAAAAAGCTGGCTTCTCAGTAGCTCAATTAAGTTTTACAGTAAATCGAAAAAGTCTTGAGAACCTTAACAACAACACATTTACAATTAACGGTTTTACCTATAACATAATTAGTAGGCTACCAATAAATAAAGCCAACGGAACCCCCAGTTTTTACATTACCGACAGGGGTTTTTTGAGCGAAAAGAAGTACAAAAAATTTAAGAGTGCCAATAAGATTAGTGAAAATGAATTAATCATCAACATTGCGCAACTTTTATAAAATGAGGATTTACTATTCTATCATACTTCTTTTTGTAATTAATACGCTAAACGCTCAAGAACTGTTTGTTTTTACCGAGCCAGCCAGCAATATGGCAAAAGGCAACTTAGGCTTTCGGATGATGAACAGTGTAATGAAAGAAATAGTGGGCAATGGCTATAATACACATTTGATGCCTGAAGTTATGTATGGTATAAGCAGTAAATGGATGATTCATGCTGCATCTTTCATAAGCAACCGAAACAGCTCTTATGTGGCCGAAGGTGGCTCATTTTATGTTAAACATAAATTCTTGAACAGCGATGATGTGCAAAAACACTTCCGTATGGCTGCCTTTGCACGTTACAGTTTTAATAATGCCGACATCCATCAAGATGAAATAAATTTAATAGGACATAATTCGGGTTACGAACTTGGAATTAATGCAACACAACTTTTGCATAAAGTGGCCATTAGTGGTGGTCTAAGTTATTTGCAAGCCTTTAATAATGGTTCGAAATATGAGTTTCCGAAAAGCCAATCTAACCAAGCAATGTATTATACCCTGTCTTTTGGTAAACTAATGTTGCCCAAAAAGTATAAAGACTACAAACAAACCAACGTTAATTTAATGTGTGAGTTATTAGGACAGACATTAGTTCCCAACGGCAAAACATACCTTGACATAGCACCTTCTGTTCAATTTATTTTTTTAAGTAAAATTCGCTTAGACTTAGCTTATAGGCAGCAGTTGTTAGCCAACTTGCAACGTACAGCACCGAACGGCTTTGTGTTTAGGTTTGAGTATAATTTTTTCAATATCTATTAATCCATGCAAACAATAGCTAAAATATCAAACTTGGTAAGCGTGTTAAAATCAACACTAAAAATCATTCGCAATTTCTTCAAAAAAGATTGCTGCAAATAAATAGTTAACAATTAAATCAATAATTAAATGAGAAATTCAATTCTTTCAATCGCAATGCTCACAACAGTATTCTTACAATCCTGTGTAGCACAAATCAATAACACCAAAACCGAATCCGTAAAAATTTACGGCAACTGCGGCATGTGCGAAACAAACATAGAAACAGCCGGAAACCTAAAAAGAACTGCCAAAGTAGATTGGAACCAAGACACCAAAATGGCAACACTTACATTCGACAGTACCAAAACCAATCAGGATGAAATACTGAAACGTATTGCACTGGCTGGTTACGACAGCGATAATTTTCTTGCCCCAGATGAAGCATATAACAAGCTACACGGCTGCTGCCAATATGAAAGAGCAGCTAAGAAAACTGCAATAGCTACAACAACTCCTACTATTACAAAAGATACAACAACAGTTGTAAATTCACCATCAGAAGTTGTGGTGCTGCCCTTGGCAGATGTTTACGCTGCTTACTTTGGTTTGAAAGATGCGCTAACCAAGGACGATGGCACATTAGCAGCAACAATAGCAAAAGAACTATTCAAAGCAGTCGATGCCGTGCCAATGGAAAAACTAAACAGTCAGCAACACACAATTTGGATGAAAAACATGAAAGATATTTCATACAATGCCGAACATATCAAAACCACAACTGAAACCGAACATCAGCGTGAACACTTTGCAAAACTTTCTACTGCCATGATTGAAGTAATGAAAATTATCAAACCCGACTTTACAGTTTACATTGATCATTGCCCTATGTTTAACAGTGGCAAAGGTGCTGATTGGCTTAGCAAAGAAAGCGGAATTAAAAATCCGTATTATGGCAACATGATGCTTACTTGCGGAAAAACCATAGATACACTAAAGTAAACATGAAACAACTTATTGTAACCATATTAGTTTGCAGTGGATTTTATTCGATTGCACAGCAGGATAGCATTTATATAATTGGTGCTATGAAAGATGTAATGTGGAAAGGTGATTTAAAGGGAAGAATATTATTAGATTCCATTTCTCCAAAATTGCATGCATATGGTTTGGGTCCCTTAGAAAATTTAAAAGGTGAAATTATGCTTCTAGATGGTAAGTGCTTTGTTTCAAAATACGAAACTGACAGCACAGTAGCTGTAATTGAAGATTGCAATGTGAAAGCACCTTTTTTCGGTTATACCAATATCAGTAGTTGGAGTAAAAGTAATATTCCAGATAGCGTATGCAACATATCTCAAATTGATGCATTTCTTGAAACAACCGTAGCAAAAAACAATCAGCCATTTTTTTTTCAATTAGAAACTGAAATTACGGAAGCTTCAATTCATATTATGGATTTACCTAATGGCATTAAAGTAACCTCACCGCAAATGGCTCATGAACATGGGCAAAAACACTACTTGATGAAAAACAAAAAAGTTATTCTGCTTGGTTTTTTCTCAACCAACCATCAAACTATTTTTACCCATCACGACACCTATACCCACATGCACATAATAACTGATGACTATAAAATGATGGGGCACCTTGAAGATATAAAAATTAAAAAAGGAACAGCCAAATTACTTCTACCTCAATTCTAAATTTTAATGAGATTCAAGTTTATTGCTCCATTTGTTATTTTATCTTTTGCATGTCTCCTTTCTAATGCACAACAAGTTAGAAGATACAATTTATATGTGCGTGACACCATCGTAAATTTCGCAGGCAAAGAAAAGCGAGCCATTTCCGTAAACGGGCAAATACCAATGCCTACATTGACGTTTACCGAAGGCGACACGGCAGAAATTTATGTGCATAATGAATTAGATGAAGAAACTTCACTGCACTGGCACGGTTTGTTTTTGCCAAACAAGGAAGATGGAGTTCCAAATCTAACACAAATGCCAATCAAGCCAAACACTACCCATATTTACAAATTTCCAATAATACAAAACGGCACACACTGGTATCACAGCCATTCAGGATTGCAGGAGCAAATTGGTATGTACGGCAACTTTGTAATGCTTAAAAGACCGAATGACCCAACACTTAGAATGGGAATTGACGATTTGCCAAGCCTACCTATTGTTTTAAGTGAATGGACTAATGTAAAACCAGATAACATTCATAGAATGTTGCACAATGCCAATGACTACCCAGCTTTGAAAAAAAATTCAGTTCAAAGTTATGCCGAAGCCATAAAAACAAGTCATTTTAAAACTAAACTAAAAAACGAATGGAAGCGAATGATGGCAATGGATGTAAGCGATGTCTTTTACGAAAAAATATTGATGAATGGTAAGCCAAGTACCGCTATAAAAAACATTGACGGCAAGGAATTAAAAGCAGGCGATAAAGTTCGTTTACGAATTGCTAACGGTGGTGCTTCCTCATATTTTTGGCTCACCTATGCTGGTGGAAAAATTACCGTGGTAGCCAATGATGGTAATGATGTTGAACCCGTTGAAGTGGACAGATTAATTATTGCCGTTTCTGAAACTTACGACTTAGTTGTTACCATCCCTGCTGACAGCACAGCGTATGAGTTTTTAGCAACCACTGAAGACCGTACAAATTCAGCATCAGTTTACATTGGCAATGGCATCAAACAACTTATTTCACCCTTGCCAAGATTGAAATATTTTGAAGGAATGAAAATGATGAACGACATGACGAAAATGAATGGTGAGTTAGACGATATGGGAATGCAAATGAGTTTGAATCAAATGGACATGAATGTGGTAATGTATCCTGAAATTACGGGCGAAGCGACTGAAAAAACAAATAAGCATGGGATGAATATGGATAGCGACCCAAACAGATACAATGCAAATGCTTTAGCAGATATAGTAACACTTAACTATGCGATGCTAAAATCTACACAAAAAACTACACTTCCCAAAGATTCACCTATAAAAGAATTGAAATTTGAACTTTCGGGGAATATGAACCGCTATGTGTGGAGTTTAGATAATAAAGTTGTTTCTGAAACGGATAAAATTTTAATAAAGAAAGGCGAAAACATTCGCATGATAATTTACAACGGTAGCATGATGCGACACCCCATGCACCTGCACGGACACGACTTTAGATTACTCAACGGACAAGGTGAAAATGCACCATTAAAAAACATAGTGGATATTATGCCAATGGAAACTGACACTTTGGAGTTTAATGCCAATTCAGAAGGTGATTGGTTTTTTCATTGCCATATTTTATACCATATGATGAGTGGAATGGGTAGAGTTTTTTCATATGAAAATCAAGCGCCAAATCCATTAATCCCCGATCCAAAATTGGCTCAACGGAAACTTTTTGCAGATGATAGGAAATTTCATTTTATGGCAGAAAATGACTTTGCTTCCAATGGAAACGATGGAATGGCAATGCTACAAAATACACGTTGGAGCATGGGCACAGAATGGCGTTTGGGATATAATGACATGCACGGTTATGAAACAGAAACACATATAGGAAGATACATTGGAAAAATGCAATGGTTAATGCCATTTATTGGGTTTGATTGGCGATACCGAAAATTAGGAATTGACGACCATGAAACAAACCTCCTTGGACAAACGAACACAAAAGACAATAGAACACAATTAAGTGTAGGCATAAATTACACCCTACCAATGCTTATAGTAGCACAAGCCGAAGTTTACCAAGACGGCAATATTCGTTTACAACTTATCCGAGAAGATATACCGATTCTCAAAAGATTAAGAGCAGGTTTTAGGGTCAATACCGACAAAGAATTTATGCTTGATTTACGTTACATCGTAAATAAAAACATGGGCATTCGCACCCATTACGATAGCGATATGCAGCTTGGAGCAGGTTTTAATTTCTTGTTTTAATTCTTTATTAAATATAATTTGTAAGCTACTTAGGTATTAGGAATGAAATTAGTGTATTATATTAAGGCCTATTTAACTAAATATCGCCTCACGGCAAATACGCCCCCGATAGAGGCAAGTAGCTTGTGGCCAAACTTGTTTGGGCACAACTACTGCCGAAAGCGGGAAATGGCGCAAAAAAAATCCAGCTTGACTAATGTGCTAAGCTGGATTTTAGTGAATTGTAGAATTGTATTATTCTACGGGTTTAGGTCTTGGCTTGTGGCCTCCGCGCCTATCGTCACGAGGGCGATCGCTGCGCTCTTTACGCTCGGTAGGTTCAGGCATTCCTTCAGGGCGTGGCAATAGTGCTTTGCGGCTGAGACGGAATTTTCCGGTTTTCTTATCTACTTCGATCAGTTTTACTTCAAGCTCTTGTCCTTCGGTGAATACGCCTTCCATTTTACTGAGGCGCTCCCAGCTTATTTCGCTGATGTGTAGTAGTCCGTCTTTGCCGGGCATGAATTCTACGAAGGCACCAAAGTCTTGAATGTTTCGCACTTTGCCTTGATAGGTTTTGCCTACTTCGGGTATTGCGGTAATGGCATTTACACGGGCACGGGCTGCATCTATTCCGGCTTTATCAGTAGAGGATATTTCTACTATACCGAACTCGCCTACTTCTTCGATAGAGATGGTGGTTCCGGTTTCGCGCTGCATTTCTTGAATAATTTTTCCGCCAGGTCCTATTACGGCTCCGATAAATTCTTTTGGGATGGTTATTTTTTCGATGCGTGGTGCATGTGGTTTATAATCTTCGCGAGGGGCTGCCATGGTTTTAAGCATTTCGCGGAGTATGTGCAGGCGGCCTTCTTTGGCTTGGTTGAGGGCTTGCATCATTACATCGGCTGGTAAGCCTTGTATTTTTAAGTCCATTTGACAGCCGCAAATTCCTTTTTGAGTACCGGTAACTTTAAAGTCCATATCGCCTAGGTGATCTTCATCGCCAAGTATATCGCTCAGTACGGCAAAATTTCCTTTTCCATCGGTGATGAGGCCCATGGCTATGCCACTTACGGGGCGTTTAAGTTTTACGCCTGCATCCATTAAGGCAAGGGTTCCAGCACAAACAGTGGCCATGGAGGATGATCCATTGCTTTCTAGAATGTCGGATACTACTCTAATGGTATAAGGGCATTCTTCTTGACCGGGTAACATTTTTTTAATGGAGCGCATAGCTAAATTTCCGTGTCCTACTTCCCTGCGGCCCAGCCCCCGAAGTGGCTTTGCTTCTCCCGTACTGAAGGGTGGAAAATTGTAGTGCAACAAAAATTTATTGTTACCGCTGATCATGGCGCCATCAATCATTTGTTCATCTAGCTTGCTGCCGAGTGTTACGGTGGTGAGGGATTGTGTTTCGCCACGTGTAAAGATGGCTGAACCATGGGTGGATGGTAGGTAATCTACTTCAGACCAGATTGGTCTTATTTCAGTAGTCTTTCTTCCATCGAGGCGCACTTTTTCATTGATAACTGCAGCACGCATGGCATCACTTTGTACATCGTGAAAGTAATTATCGATCATGCCTTTTTTAGCTTCTTGTTCTTCTTCAGGAAGAGTGGCTAGATAGGCTTCCTTGATGGCTTTGAAAGCTTCACTTCTTTCTTTTTTATTAGGGTTGCCAGACTTTGCAATGGCATACACTTGGTCATAAGTAGCATCGGTGATGGACTGCTTAAGATCTTGATCGTGGGTTTCATGGCTGTATTCGCGTTTGGCTTTATTACCGCATTGGGCACGAAGTTCGAGCTGGGCTTGACATTGCACCTTGATGGCTTGATGCGCAAATTGAATGGCTTCAAACATTTCTTCTTCGCTCACTTCATTCATTTCGCCTTCTACCATGATTACATTGTTGGCATCGGCAGCTACGATGAGATCGATATCTGCCCGCTCTAGTAATTCGGTTACTGGATTGATTAATAACTGACCATCTACTTTGGCCACACGCACTTCTGAGATTGGTCCATTGAAGGGTATGTCTGAAATGGTAATGGCTGCAGATGCTGCAAGGCCTGCAATGGCGTCTGGCATTACGGTAGGATCGGCACTGATGAGGGTTACAATTACTTGCACATCGGCATGGTAATCGCTAGGAAACATGGGACGGAGTGCCCTATCTATTAATCGACTGATTAATATTTCGTATTCTGATGGCCTGGCTTCGCGTCTGAAAAAACCACCGGGGAAACGGCCCACGCTGGCATACTTTTCAAAATAGTCGACTGAGAGGGGCAAAAAGTCAATGCCTTCGCGTGCATCTTTGCTGGATACAACGGTGGCCAATAACATGGCATCACCTAGTCTTACTACTACGCTTCCATCGGCTTGTTTGGCTAGTTTTCCGGTTTCAATTGTTACTGTTCTACCATCGGGTAGTGTAAAGGTTTGTTGGATTACATTCATTTTAAGATTCCGCTTTATATCAGCATGGCTGCTGTGATGCTGATGGTTTTATATTGATTAATTGATTGCAAATATAATTTGATAAAAAAGAAAAAGGCAATTGAAAAATTGCCCCTTCGATAAATATGATTTAAGAATATAGAAAGATGATGTGTAACATCTTATTTTCTAATATTAAGATCTGCTATAAGCTTACGGTAACGGTTTACATCGTTGTCATGTAAGTAATCAAGCAGTGCTCTTCTTTTACCTACTAAACGGATGAGTGAACGCTGGGTACTAAAATCTTTTTTAGAGATTTTAAGATGGGCAGTAAGGTCATTAATTCTTTGAGTGAACAATGCTACTTGCGACTCGGTGCTGCCGGTGTTTGATTCGCTTCCACCGAATTTTTTAAAAATATCTTTTTTTGCTGCTGAAGAAAGGCTCATTTCTTTATTTTTATTAAGGCTGCAAAAGTAAGTAATAATTTTAAAATTGCAATTTAAATTTTTTAGATGAATAAAAATAAATGGAGCTGCAGGGTAAATTTTTACGATTTAAGGTTGAGCAATAGCTGGGCCAGGCGTGCTTTTAGTTCCCTCCGATCGATGATAAAATCTAAAAAGCCGTGTTCTAGCACAAATTCAGCTGTTTGAAAACCTTTGGGAAGGTCCTTACCAATGGTTTCTTTCACCACGCGAGGGCCTGCAAAGCCTATGAGAGCACCCGGTTCGGCAATATTAAAATCACCTAGCATGGCATAGGAGGCTGTTACACCTCCGGTGGTGGGATCGGTAAGAAAGCTGATATAGGGCAACCCTGCATCAGCCAGTTGGGTAAGTTTGGCTGAAGTTTTGGCCATTTGCATTAAGGAATAAGCTGCTTCCATCATTCTGGCACCTCCACTTTTGCTTATGACCATTAGCGGTACTTTATGGAGTATGCAGTAATCTATAGCGCGGGATATTTTTTCGCCCACCACTGACCCCATACTGCCGCCAATAAAACCGAAATCCATGCAAGCCACTACAAGATCGAGGCCATTCACCTTTCCATGTCCTGTCTTTATTGCATCAGTAAGTCCGGTTTTGTGTTGGGTGGATTTAATCCGGTCAACATATTTTTTGGTATCAACAAATTGTAATGGATCGGCAGAGCTTAGCTGCGCATCAAGTTCTTTATATTCATTTTGATCAAATATGATTTCAAAATATTCTCTTGACCCTATTCTATCATGGTAAGCACATTTGCCACAAACATAATTTGCCGCATGGTGATCAGGGCCGGGCATAATGTATTTGCATTGCGGACACTTGTACCAAAGACCTTCTGGAGTTTCCTTCTTTTCATTGGTACTAGTAGTTATACCTTCTTTAATTCGTTTAAACCAACTCATCTTATGCTTTTGATAATCTGTAAACTAAACTTGGTTTCCTAACCATCTATTTAAGATAGCTTATGCTATGGTTACTTCTTTGGTAAGGTAAACATCTTGTACTGAATTTAGCAACTCTATGCCTTCTGCGAAAGGTTTTTGAAATGCTTTACGGCCTAATATGAGTCCTTGTCCACCGGCTCTTTTGTTGACTACTGCAGTGGTTACAGCCTCTGCCAAGTCGCTTGCGCCCTTGCTTTCACCACCACTATTGATAAGGCCAATGCGCCCCATAAAGCAGTTAGCTACCTGATACCGGCACAAATCAATTGGGTGATTGCTGGTAAGTTCGGTATAGACTTTAGGATGTGTTTTACCATAATTGAGTGCCGTATAGCCTCCATTATTGGTTGACATTTTTTGCTTAATGATATCAGCTTGGATGGTTACACCAAGATGGTTGGCTTGAGAGGAAAGATCGGCTGAGGTGTGGTAATCGGTTCCATCTTTTTTGAATGCACTGTTTCGAGTATAACACCAAAGGATGGTGGCCATGCCCAACTCATGGGCATATTCAAATGCTTCGGCTACTTCAACCAGCTGGCGCTTGCTCTCATCTGATCCAAAATAAATAGTGGCTCCTACTGCAGCGGCTCCCATATTCCATGCATCTTTTATGGAACCAAACATGATCTGGTCATAGCTATTGGGATAGGAAAGGAATTCATTGTGATTAATTTTTACCACAAATGGAATTTTATGTGCATATTTTCTACTTACACTTCCAAGCACACCAAAGGTACTAGCCACAGCATTGCAACCGCCTTCAATGGCAAGCTTAACTATATTTTCCGAATCAAAATAAATAGGGTTAGGAGCGAAACTAGCACCTGCACTATGTTCAATTCCTTGGTCAACAGGGAGTATTGAAATATATCCAGAACCTGCGAGGCGGCCTGTTTGATAAATCCACTCCAAATTCTTTAAGACATTGTTACTTCTATTGGTATTGATAAAAATACGATCAACAAAATCGGGCCCAGGGTGATGAATCATATCTTTTCCAATTCCTTTAGCTTGATGATTCAAATAATAATCGGCTTGGGTGCCTAGTAATCCAGTAATTTTTGATAATGACATATTTAGAATTTCATTTTTAGTGTTGCAAAGCTATAATATTACCTCTAAAAAAAAAGGACGATGCCAACAGCTTACTAACAAGTTTGAATATGAGTTAATTAGCCATGTAGGGGTAACGATAATCTTTGGGCGGATCAAATGTTTCTTTAATAGTGCGTGGCGAAACCCAACGCAATAAATTGATCATAGATCCTGCTTTATCATTAGTTCCGCTGCCTCGTGCCCCTCCAAATGGCTGCTGACCTACTACTGCCCCCGTACATTTGTCATTGATATAAAAGTTGCCGGCAGCATTTTCCAGAACTTCCATGGCATGGCTGATCACATAGCGATCTTGTGCAAATATGGCTCCAGTGAGTGCATAGATGCCGGTGCTATCGACCAATTTTAGGGTTTCTTCGAATTGCGAATCAGGATAAACATAGATGGATAACACAGGTCCGAATAATTCTTCACACATGGTAACGTATTTGGGGTCTGCCACTTGTAGCACAGTAGGTTCTATAAAATAGCCTTTACTTTTATCATATTTTCCTCCAGCGATTATTTCCACATTCTTATCCTTTGCCGCTTGATCAATAAATTTTGAGAGTTTATCAAATGACTTTTCATCAATCACTGCATTGATAAAATTATTGAAATCTTCAGTGCCGCCCATTTTCATACTTGACAGATCGGCTGTTATGTATTGTTTTACTGTTGGCCAAATGCTCTCTGGAATGTAAGCGCGGCTACATGCGCTGCACTTTTGACCTTGATATTCAAAAGCAGCCCTTACAATGGCAGTACTTAGCGCCTTTACATCGGCACTGGCATGGGCTAATATAAAATCCTTGCCCCCAGTTTCGCCTACTATTCTTGGGTATGATTTATACACTTGTATATTATTGCCAATGTTTTTCCAAATGTCTTGAAATACACCAGTGCTACCGGTAAAATGAATTCCTGCAAAATCAGGATGTTTAAAAATTACCTCACCGGCATCTGGGCCACTCACATACACCAAATTGATCACACCTGCGGGTACTCCTGCTTCCATAAACACCTTCATCAAAACTTGGGCGGCATAAATTTGGGTGTTGCTTGGTTTCCATACTACTGTATTGCCCATCATGGCTGCACTGGTTGGCAAATTTCCACTTATGGCGGTGAAATTAAATGGGGTGAGCGCAAAAACAAATCCTTCGAGCGGCCTTTGCTCTAACCTATTCCACATGCCACGAACGGATATGGGCTGTTGCTGATAGATTTCATACATGTACTGTACGTTGAATCGAAGAAAATCTATCATTTCGCAAGCGCTATCAATTTCGGCTTGAAAAACATTTTTACTTTGCCCAAGCATGGTAGCTGCATTGATGTAAGCACGGTATGGGCCGGCTAGCAAATCGGCCGCTTTTAAAAATATGCTTGCTCTATGCTCCCATGATAAATTTGCCCATGCTTGTCGTGCCGCCAATGCTGCATTGATGGCCATGGTTACATGGGATGGATCACCTTGGTGGAAATACCCTAGTGTATGTTGGTGGTCATGGGGGGGTGCCAATCGCACTTTTTTATCAGTACGTACTTCCTTGCCATTGATGTACATGGGCACATCTATTTCCTTGCTTCGCAATTCTTTAATGGCTGCTTCAAGTTTAGTGCGTTCTGTCGATCCTGGGAGGTAACCTAGGATGGGTTCATTAACAGGAGTGGGTGGTGTATAAATAGCGTTTGACATAGTTCTCATTGATTTTTGGCAAAGGTAGTTTTTTAAATATTATTTTGCTGACGCGATTCGTAATAGGTGTCCCACTTTTGCAACAAAGTTTGAAAAGCTTCGGGTAGCTCACTATCAAATTTCAATGGCAATCCAGTAATAGGATGATCGAATGCTAAAGTTTTGGCATGTAATGCTTGCCCAGTAAGCAATGAAAAACAATTCTGAACAAATGCCTTATACTTTTGTGTGTGTTCACCTCTTAATACTGCATCTCCTCCATATTCTAAATCATTAAACAGTGGATGGCCAATGTGTTTCAAATGAACACGAATTTGATGGGTTCGGCCGGTTTCGAGTTTACAAGTAATTAGCGTAACAAATCCATAGCGCTTCAACACTTTGTAATGAGTAATGGCATGCTTACCTTTTTCCTCTTCCTTATATACTTGAAATACTTTTCGATCTTTTTCGCTACGACCTATATTGCCTATAATGGTGCCTTCATCTTCCTTTACATTACCCCATACCAATGCTAGGTAAAGTCTATCGAGATTGCGCTCATAGAACATTCGTGCTAGAATGGTCATGCTGGCTTCTGTTTTGGCTATCACTAAGAGTCCACTTGTATGCTTATCAATTCTATGAACTAACCCTGGACGGTAAGCAACGCCTGGCACTTGAGGCAAATTTTCAAAATGATAAACCATGGCATTCATCAGGGTGCCATCATAATTGCCGTAGGCTGGGTGAACGACCATGTTTGCCGGCTTATTTACTATTACCAGTGCTTCATCTTCATAAACTATTTCAATTGGAATATTTTGAGGAATCAAGGCCACCTCTCGGACTGGGCTAGGCATTACTACTCGTATCACATCACCTGGCTTTATTTTGTAATTAGCTTTTACCGGTTTATCATTAACTAAAATATTTTCAGTGTCTATCACTTGTTGAATTCTGTTGCGAGAAACATTGGGAAGTGTGATTACTAAAAATTTATCAATCCTCATAAGCACTTGACCCTTGGTAATTTCTATACGGTGGTGCTCAAATAGCTCATCTTGCTCGTGACTTAAACTTGTTTCTTGATCTTCATATTCATCCATAGAGCGAAGGTAGGACATACGAAAGAATAAAAAAAAATGCAATGTAAATAGTCAATCCCATGGCAAATGGAACAGAACTAAACTTCATAAGGTTTGGTCGATTCACCCTAAATAAATGTTGATACAATTCAAGTTCTGGAATGAAACTTAATTATTTTCTTAACAAACTTCCCTCAGAGGATCTATTAATATTAAACTGATAACCCAATATGGCTATGGCTTCAAAAAACCAAAAACTATTGCTTGCACGGCCATACCCTTTGCCTTGCACTAGAGTATTGATATAATTAGCGCGGCCTCCTTTGCCAGTAAGTTCCAAATATCCATGTTTGAAAAATTCATATCGCAAGCCTGTTTCTAATCCACCAATCACTCCAGAAATTTTCCAATCATTGTTCACCCTGCTGCCAAAGATGGTTACATCAGTTCTTGGATAGACAAAACCCAATCCCGGTTTTACCACCCATGATAACAGGTGTTTACCGCTTGTTGCATTTAAAAACTTATACCTTTTCATAAAAGTAAACATGAAAAAATTGGCACCATCTGTATGTTCGTAGTGTAAAAAAGTATTGGGATCTAGAATTGTATCTTGATCAAAATATTGCCCATTAACATGACCTTTAACTCGCACCTTTTGATAATATTCAACTACATATTTGGCATGATCATAATTGAGTTCAAAGCCAATATCTTGCTTATCATTTAAAAATGCACCCAATCTTACGCTGTACTGTGGAATGGTTATGTGTGCTACATTTTTAATTTCATCCAACTGTGCTCTATCATGAGCTTTGGCTTTATAAACCGTAAAATCGTAAGTATAATAAGTGCCATTTATGAGTTGCGGGTTATCGTTTCTTAAATGAACATTGCCCTTGCTATACCAATCCCTATTATATCCCCAGCCGAAATAGTAAGTAGCGTGCTTCCACTTTTCCCCAAAGGAACTAGCCAGGCTTAACAGATTAGGGAGGAAAAAAAACAGGAGTAAAAATATACGCTTGGTCAATAAATTCATTTTTTAGCTAAAACAATTGTAAATGCAATTGAAAAAAAAATTAAGTGATTGGTAA
>JBDKJS010000173.1:0-4076 GCA_039806065.1 Bacteroidota bacterium
TTTGATTTGGTATGGCGAAAAGAAAACTAATAGTTTACAAGCGCGACAGCAGGTTATTCCCTATCTGGGATTAGGAATTGCTGGATTCTATTTCAACCCCAAAACTAAACTAAATGATATCGTATATGAACTACACCAACTTGGTACGGAAGGGCAATACATTAAAGATGGTAACTATCCGGCCATTTATAATCGGTATCAACTAGCCTTGCCTATTTTAATTGGAATTAATGTTAAGCTGGAAGAACAAATTTCAGTTGGAATAGAAATGTCTTATCGAAAAACTTTTACAGACTATTTAGATGATGTAAGTGGAAAGTATCCAGATAAGCAAAAACTTGCTGAAGTTAGCGGACAAACTGCTGTATTACTTAGTGATAGAACCAAAAATGCTAGCAAAGAAGCATTCAGTAGCAGAGGAGATAGTACAGATAAAGATTGGTATTCTTATGCAAATATTAAATTTGTTTGGTTAATTCGGAATAAATCCAATCATCAGCGTCATTTAGTACCTGAACCGGTGTTATAACCAAAAGCTTTGAGCTTGCTTTCAAGTTTCCGCCACTCCTTTTCTACTTTTATAAAATTCTCTAAATGAACATTTCTGCCTATAAATGTGCTTATGTCTTTTCGGGCTTCCATGCCAATTCTTTTAATACCTTCCCCTTTATGTCCTATTAATATGCCTTTTTGTGAGTCTCGCTCTACATAAATGGTGGCTACTATATGCGTTCTTGTTTCTTCTTCTTTAAATGATTCAATCTCTACTTGAACACTATAAGGGATTTCCTTATCAAAATGCATGAGAATTTTTTCTCTTATTATTTCTGCTGCAAAAAATCTTAAATGTAAATCACTTACTTCTTCTTTGTTATAATAGGGAGGTGCTTCAGGTAAAAGTGTAACAAGTAATTCTTTCAATACATTTAAATTGAAATTTTCAGTCGCACTGATTGGAAGGATGGCATGTGGGTGAATGTGTTTTTTCCATCCTGCTATTAATTTGGCTATTTCACCTTGGCTACTTAGGTCTATTTTATTGATCACCACTATCAATGGCACTGTAATAGCTTTGAGCTTTGCTTTTAATTCTTCATCTAGATAGGCTTCTTCCTTATCACTAAGAAATACCACCACATCAGCATCAACTAATGACTCCTGTACAAAGTTCATCATCTTCTCTTGAAGCAAATATGCAGGTTTCATGATGCCTGGGGTGTCAGAAAAAACAATTTGATAATTTTCTTCGTTCAGTATTCCCTTAATTCTGTGCCGTGTTGTCTGAGCTTTTGGCGTGGTTATACTAAGTTTTTGTCCTAGAATGGCATTTAAGAGTGTGCTCTTCCCTACATTGGGTTTTCCAATGATGCTTACAAATCCGCTTTTGTGTGTCATTATTTATTTTGTTGCAAAGAAAAAGAATATTACCTTTGCAAACCAAAAAATAGTGCGGGGTGGAGCAGTTGGTAGCTCGTTGGGCTCATAACCCAAAGGTCATCGGTTCGAGTCCGGTCCCCGCTACCTAGAAAACCAGCTTTTTAATTAGCTGGTTTTTTGTTTAATATAATTTAAATCATGTCTAACTTAATTGCCATAGTAGGGCGACCAAACGTAGGAAAATCTACCTTATTCAATAGGTTAACCGAGACAAGGGATGCCATAGTTGACCCTTCAAGCGGGGTTACTAGAGATAGGCATTATGGCCATGCTGAGTGGAATGGAAGATCCTTCAGTGTAATAGACACAGGTGGATATGTTTATGGTTCAGATGACGTGTTTGAAGATGCTATCAATAAGCAAGTAAAATTCAGTATCGAGGAGGCGGATATCCTTATTTTTGTAGTCGATGTTGAAAATGGAATTACCAATTTAGATGATGAAGTGGCGGGTATTATCAGAAAATCGAAAAAGCCACATATGTTAGTGGTAAATAAGGTTGACAATAACCAGCGATTGGATGATGTGCATGAATTCTACAAATTTGGACTAGGAGACCCTTATGCAATCTCCGCAATGAATGGAAGTGGTACGGGCGAGTTGTTAGATGATTTAGTGAAAATTTTGCCAGAAGATCAGGTAAAATCTGAGGATTTGCCAAAACTCACCATAGTAGGGCAGCCTAATGTAGGAAAATCTTCATTGCTCAATATGCTTACTGGTGAAGAAAGAAGTATTGTTACTCCCTTGGCTGGAACTACTCGTGATAGTATCTTTCAGAAATATAACAAGTTCGGTCATGAGTTTTTATTGGTAGATACTGCAGGAATAAGAAGAAAATCAAGAGTGCATGAGGATTTAGAGTATTATTCTGTCCTTAGATCTGTTAAGGCCATTGAAGAAGCCGATGTGTGTCTTTTAATGATCGATGCAGAAAAAGGTTTGTTGGCGCAGGATCTTACCATATTCAGCCTAATTTCTAGAAATAAAAAAGGTGTAGTGATAGTAGTGAATAAGTGGGATTTAGTAGCAGATAAAGAAACCAATACTGCTAAGCAATACAGTGATTATATTCACAAAAAGTTAGCACCATTTACTGATGTTCCTATTTTATTTACAAGCGTTCATGAAAAACAGCGCATTCATAAAACCCTTGAAGTAGCTCTCACAGTGTATGAAAATAGAACAAAGAAGATCAAAACTTCTGTCTTGAATGATAAACTTTTACCAATTATTGAAGCCTACCCACCACCTGCCATTAAAGGCAAGTATGTTAAAATAAAATACATTACCCAATTACCTGGACGTATACCACAGTTTGCATTCTTCTGCAATTTACCACAATACATTGCAGAGAATTACCGTAGATTTTTAGAAAATAAAATGCGTGAGCTTTTTGATTTTAGTGGAACTCCCATTAGCCTTTTTTTTAGAGCAAAAGATAAACGAGAGGCATAAAAAAATCCGAATCATATGATTCGGATTTTTTTGTTATTTAAATCACTTTATCTCCTATAGCCATTTATGTATGCATTTAATTCATCAATGCTGGTTTCAAAAGTAAACGCATCATTGAGTTTATAATAATTACCTATATCATAAGTTAGGCCATAAGCAAATTTTGCAAAATCTAATCTTGTGTCTTCAAAGCTAAACAACATCATTATATCTCTCACTTGGGAACATGTCATGCAGTTATTGGCTAATACTTGCTTAGCTATGGTAAGCTTTGAGTCTTCAAATGACTTACTACTAATACTTCTCTTTACTGATTCGAAATCAGCGTTAGAAAAAGGAACCGGACAACCAATGGCCCCATTATAGCCGTTTACATAAACAACCTGAACAGGTTGAACAGCAGCAGGCGGTGCACTAGTGGTGGTACTTTGAGTTACGGTGGTGCTATGTGTAGTGGTAGTTTGAGAAAAACCATCATCCATGCCCATGCCGCTTACATTTATATTTATACCTCCACCCATGCCGTCTACATTCATTCCCATGTTGATGTTCACGTTTTCATTCACTCCACTTCCAGAAGTTGTGGTGGTTTGAGTAGTGGTGGTGGTAGTTTGCAATGGAGCTACAGGAATAGTTGGTGTAGTATGATAGACTACTACATTTTGAGTGGGCGCTGCTGGAGGAGCTTGAGCCAATGGCACTTGACTTACTCCCCTTACCACATATTCTCCTTTGTTATTCTTCTTCACCATCCAAGTACACTCTGTGGCAGGATCTAAAAAAAATAAATTAAAATCTACGTAGCCTAGCTTGGTATCTTCAAAAATAATTCTGCATTTGTAGTTAGGTGCGTTTAAAGAAGTGATTTTTACATTAGTCTCAGGCTGGTCATTTTGTCTGACACCGTTTAATATTACAGAAAATCGCTCACCATTTTCACTAAAAATAATGGCATTGCTGTTTTGAGCAAAGGCAGAATGAAAGCTTAAAAAAGATAAAATCAAAATAATTGTATGTTTCATAATAGGTAGTTTTTAAAAAGTTCTTTTCAACGATCGTGCCAAATTACAAAGATTTTTTCGTTTTAAAATTATGTTTAATTGCAGCTACGTACACTCATTTTAACAATTTAGAGAGTCATCTTATATACTACACCGTTCATTTATCTACCATTTTATTAC
>JBDKJS010000174.1:0-15239 GCA_039806065.1 Bacteroidota bacterium
TATAACGTACTCGGTCAATCATGTCCTATCCATTATACCAAAACAAATGAAGGATTTAGCATCAATGTGGCCAACCTATCACCTGGCTTTTATACACTTCAATTAAGCTTTGGCAGCCAAAGCATCCAATCAAAATTTATTAAAACCCCTTAGCTATGAAAAACATATGCTAGCACTATTTTTAATTTCTCAAATGCAAGTAGTAAAGCAAGTAGTAAGGCAAGTGGGCAATGAGCGGTGGCAGTATGATGCAGAGTTTTACCTATTGTGCAGGCTTGGTAAATGTGAGCACAAAGGATTAGCATAGTGCTTTTAAAGAAGGTGTTTCACAAAATTTTTTTTAAATGCTAAATTTCTGGCTATTGAAGCGCCTATTAATAGAGCGCGGGCAGCAATGAAAGAATAAAGTATTCAGAAAGAAACCCTACCGTAAAGCCAGTATACAATTGCATGGGTGTATGGGCTCTTAAGCTTAATCTTGCTGTACCTGCAATGCCGGCTACTATGATGGCAATCATGATGGCCAAATTGAAATTGACAAATAAAAATTTTGATAGGCCCATCAAAATGCCCACTATACCACCAATGCCCACCATGTGGATAGACATTTTCCATCTGAAATTTATCAGTAGCGTAATAAAAACTGAAAGGGCTGCACCCACCATTAGCAAATAGAACAACCGCGGTATTTGCAAGGTCCACATCATGTATGCTGATAAGAGTAAGCAAAGTATGTTGCAGATGTAAGGCACTATTCTCTCTTCGCGCTTATCCATCCGGATAGATTTTATATAATTTTTTTTGAACAGCAGGTAAGCTATCAATATGGGCAATACCAAGGTTACGATCAATACGATTACAAACATTGCATTTTGCATGGGTTTGGGTAGGGCCATGCTTATGTAGGTGCGGGTATGGAATAGCAAAAGCAGTGCATACATGGGCATAAACACCGGATGCAGTACCATCGAAATAAAATTGGCCACTCTCACATTCATAAGGTCTTTCGCAAGCGAGCTACTGGTATGTCTAACATTTCGCGGTATTTGGCCACAGTTCTCCTGGCTATGTTGTATCCCTTGTCATGGAGTATCTTTGCCAACTGATCATCAGTGAGTGGTTTTCGTTTGTCTTCTTCACCAATGGCATCACTCAATATTTGTTTTACTTCCTTACTTGATACCTCTTCACCGCTGGTGGTTTCCATGCCTTCGCTAAAAAGATTTTTCAATAAAAAAGTTCCAAACTGTGTTTGTACATACTTACTATTGCTCACCCTTGAAACGGTTGATATATCCATATTTATTTTTTCTGCAATGTCGCGCAGCACCATTTTCTTCAGTTTTCTTGGATCGCCATCTAAAAAATAATCATACTGGTATTGCATGATGGCCCTCATGGTTTCTAATAGTGTATGGTTTCGTTGCTTAAGTGCGTCTATAAACCATTTTGCTGCATCTAATTTTTGCTTTACAAAGGTGATGGCTTGCGTATTGGCTTTGTTTTTCTTGTCTTTTGAATAGTGGTCAAGCATTTCTTTGTATTCACGGCTCACATGTAGTTCAGGAGCATTTCGTCCATTGAGGGTGAGCTCTAGCTTGCCATCGTTATTGTATATTAAAAAATCAGGAATCACATGTTCTGCTGAGCGCTGCCCTTCATTGGCGGTGCTGCCTGGCTTTGGATTTAATTTTAGTATTAATTCAATAATGGGTTTCAATTCTTCTTCAGTAATGGATAGGCCTTTAATTATTTTATCATAATGTTTTTTGCTAAACTCATCCATGTAATGTGTTATCATCTTAATGGCATGTGCCACTAATGGCTTGGAGCTGTCTTTACGCTGTAGTTGTAATAGTAAACATTCCTGTAAATTTTGTGCGCCTATCCCCGGTGGATCTAAGCTTTGAATGGCCGATAGTATGGTGGAAAGTTCTTTAAGGGTGGTGCTTATGTTTTGTGAAAAAAGTAAATCGTCAATTATAGAATTTAAATCGCGCCTTAAATAGCCATCATCGTCTATACTTCCTATGAGCTGGGCTGCTATATGGTATTGTTTATCATCAAAATCTAATTGATAGAGTTGTGCCAATAATTGTTCTTGAAAATTGGCTTTCAACACCATAGGCATTTCCTTCTTATCCTCATCAGCACTTCCATTGCCCGAAGCAGTTTTATAATCAGGCACATCATCATCAGTCATGTAATCTTCTATGCTAATGTCATCTTCACGTTCGCCTAGTTGGTCTTCATCTTCATTGCTAATAGTTTCTTCATCACCATGGTCTTCATCCTTCAGTTCATACTCTTCTTCTTTTTGATTGCCCTCTTCTAGTGCTGGATTTTCTATCAGCTCTTCCTTGATACGCTGTTCTAAATTAGCAACAGGTATTTGCAACAATTTCATTAACTGAATTTGCTGTGGCGATAGTTTTTGAAGTAATTTTTGTTGTAAGCCTTGGCGTAGTGAACTCATAATATGTTAGTGCTTTCGCGTTTGGCAAAAGTAACCAATGCACATGAAGTAACTATAAATAGGTAGCTATTTTATTGATTTTGTTTCAGGATCCAAGTGTCTATTCTGCTAGTGGCTAGATCTGACTTGCGTTTTTCTGCAGCAGCTCGTTCAGTATGGTAGCCATAGCTCACCATTGTAAGGCCCTTGTTATTGCGCAGGGTACATGCGCTCGTATAGCCATTGGCTTTGAGTTCGAGCATCAGCTTGAGAGCATTCTCTTCCACCTTAAAGGCACCTGCTATGAGGTGGTAAGCTACGGTAGGTGGCATGGTTAAATCAGTTTGCCTTGCTGCTATTTTTTCTTGTTTGTTTTCTAATACCCTTGGCTCTTTTACCGGAGTGCTGGGCACAAATATAGTTTCTGCTTTGTGTACAGTGGGTTGCTGAACGGGTGGTGGTGTTACCATGGCGGGCTTCACAGCCGTGTCAAACGATAAGAGGGCACTTTGCTGATCGCGCGAGGTTGGGGTGATGAGGTAGATATTAAAGCCAAGCCAAGCCATGGCAGCTCCCATCATCACATAGGTTAGCTTTCCCCATTTGCGACCAATGATGGGTTTAGCAGGTTTTATACTATCTCTATTTTTTAACTCTGATAATTGATGCGATACCTTGTGCTGAAAATCACTTCGGTTAATAGGACTAAAATGTAGCGGCTGCAAGCCAAAGGAAGAGGCTAAATAATTGGAATCAGTAACGGGAATGAATTGCAAGTTTTGCTCCGCATCCATGTATAATGCACCAATTTTTGCCAAACCTATTTTTTTGCCTAGGGCTAAATCCGATTCCAAGTTTTTTACAAACTGCGAAATATGGATCAATGCTTGGTGGTAATCAATATTGTTTTTTCTCGCTATGTGATTGGCCAACAACCCGTCATTGTCTTTTAAAAAAATATTAAAAGCAATTCTTTTTGATGGAGGTTGAAAGCTGTGTAGTATGGGATGAATGCTGGCCTTGGTAGCCGAGGCCACAAAGCCCCCAAATTCCGGTACCATTACACAGTCATAGTCGTATAATAGTTCGCTTATATAAAATTCTACCGGAAGCATAAGAGGAGCAAGTTATGTAATTAATCATATATCATCCAAAAAAACTACTTGCAACAATTTTTAGCGTATATAGATTACCATATTTTTATAATCGTGTAAATGTAATAAAGTCAGTACTGGGTATTTTAGTAAAGCCTAATTGCCTGAGAAAGGTGGTTAGTTGTCCACGGTGATAAGTGCCATGGTTCATCAGGTGGTGGAGTATGTCTAACAGGGTTGATTTAGTACTCATGCCTGCAAACGTAGCATAGTGAATGACCTTTGACAGTTCTGGTTCGGTAATGTTGCTACCTAATAACTTAAAATATTCGCAGCTCTCGAGCATGCCTGTCATCGCTTCAGCAAAGCTGCCATTGAATGATTTGCTAGGCCAATCGGTTATAGCAATATCATTAATTCGATTTTGCCAAACCATTTGTGCATCCCAAAGGTGCATATAAGTAGCACTGATGCTTGGAAAACTGCTTTCTATTTTTTGAGTCAGTTGTTCATCGCTCAGACTGCAGAGAATATTGTTAAACTGCTCAGTAGCCCAATAATTGTAAGCTGTATATTTTTTAATAAATGTAACCATGGTTATGAAGCATTAATCATTTGTGAAGCCATGATGGATTCTATTTCTTCGGCTGCTATGGGAATGTGGGCCATTAAGTCCACATTACCTTGTTCGGTTATAAGAATATCATTCTCTAACCTTATGCCTATACCTTCGGCCGGAATGTATATGCCAGGCTCGCAGGTGAATACCATGCCAGCTTGCATGGGTTCATATCTGTTGCCGATGTCATGTACATCGAGTCCCAAAAAATGACTGGTACCGTGCATAAAATATTTTTTATATAATGGGGCTCGCGGATCTTGCTGGGCTACCTCATCAGCATTTAATAATCCAAGTTTAATTAATTCTTCTTCCATGATTTTGCCTACTGCTTCATGATATTGTGGTATGGTGTTGCCTACAACCAACATTTTCTGTGCTTCCTTCATTACGTGAAGCACTGCATTGTAAACTGCTTTTTGACGTGGCGTAAATTTACCGTTAATGGGCACCACTCTTGTAAGGTCAGCAGCATAGTTGGCATATTCTGCTCCAAAATCTAATAGCATGATATCACCATCTTTGCATACTTGATTGTTAGCCGTGTAGTGTAGCACACAGCTGTTGCCCCCAGCGGCTATGATGGGCGTGTAAGCATGGCCTGTAGCCCTTCGCTTTAAAAAATCAAAAGTTATTTGCGCTTCTATTTCATATTCTGTTATACCAGGCTTCACCGTTTTCATTACATTGTTAAAGGCGGCAGCAGTAATGTCTATAGCAGTTTTCAAAGGGGCTATTTCTTCTTCTTGCTTGATGGCTCGAAGTCGTGCCATTATAGGGGCACTGCGTTCATAATGATGTGCTCCGTATTTTGATTTAAGTTTTTCAGCAAAACGTACATCCGCATAAGGTACTTCATTGCTAAAACGATCGTTCTCATTGTAGTTGATATACACATGTTTGCTGTGGTGCATGAGTAAGGCAAGCATGTTTTGAAAATCATCCATCCAATAAACTTGTGTAATGCCACTTGCTTGCCTGGCTTCTTCCTTGGTATATTTATGGCCTTCCCATACGGCTATGTGTTCATTCGTTTTTCGAATAAATAATAACTCGCGGTACTCGGCCAAAGGGTGATTGGGGGCAAGCACTAGTATGGTTTGCTCCTGATCTATACCTGTGAGATAGTATAAATCTGCATTTTGCTTAAATACATGGTGCTGATCACCACTGCGGGGCATTTCATCATTGCTTAAAAAGAATGCTACACTATTGGGCAGCAATTGCGATACATAGCGCTTTCTGTTTTTTTCAAATAGTGATTTAGGTAGTGGAGTGTATTTCATAACAGCAGTTGGTAAGGTGGATGAATTCTATTTTTTAAAATACTAGGCTCACACCAAAACTCATCGGTGTGAGTGATGGACCTTTGTCAGCCTTGAATACTTCTACTAATGAATAGTAACCATAGCAGGCTATATTGGCATAACCTAGTCGGGCATAGGGCCCATATTGATATTTATTTAAATTTCTTATTCTGTGTTCTTTTGTTTTACCATCATCGTCCTTAAATTTAGTATGACTTTGAATTAAAAATCCACCCATCAAACCTGTATGAAGAAAAAATTTGTGGTCTTTCTTATTGGCATTGGTAGCAAATCGCAATTCCAGGGCATGAGTAAAATAATTAAGCGATAATTTATTTTTATCATAATCCACAGAATCAGCTATAGGGCTAAAATTTGTCTTGCTCTTATCGGCATTGTAAACAATGAATGAATTATGACGCACATTATGAGAATTCAATCCCAAGCCCCACCCTAATTTCACATGTTGGCCAGCTAATTTTGTTTCGCCCATAAACATAAAGGAAAAACCCCGCGATTTACCCAAGTTTATTTCTAATTCCTTCGGCCCGTTTAAATATTGGTCAAGGGTGATATTCATGATCAATCTACCCTCAGCCTTTGGGATCTTGGTGAGTGGACTATCTGCCGCTAGCAATGGGTGAAGACCTTGTATTAAAAGTATAATAATGAGGAACTGACGCATAAGGTTAAGTTTGAAGGGCTAAAGTATTAAAAAAATGCATTTATGCAGCTATTAACATCCGTTGATAAAATCAACTGATTTATTGATGAAGAATGGTTATTATTGCATTTCTAATTTTAAATAATCAAAAACCAATACTTGGTTAACAAAAACATAGATGGAGCAACTCACACAGCACCTTGAAGCACTGATTTTTTGCAGCGAAACGGCCCTCTCTCTTGATGAAATGGCTGCTGCTCTCAAACTCTCTTATGATTGGGATTTAGAAGACGAAATACTTCTCAATGCCATCGATCAAGTAAGGCAAAAATATATAAATGAAGATTTTGCATTTGAGCTCAGAGAAATAAATGGCGGATACCAGTTTTTCACCAAAAAAATGTTTCACCCCACCATTGGCGCTCTCATCCAACACAAGTCAAGAAAAAAACTTTCAGTGGCTCAAATGGAAGTGCTCAGTATTATTGCTTATAAACAGCCTATTTCCAAAACCGAAGTTGAGCACATAAGAGGGGTAAACTGCGATTATCCTGTACAAAAACTATTGGAAAAAAATTTGGTAGAAATAGCAGGCAAAAGTGATGGACCAGGTAAACCACTCATGTATGCTACCAGCGAAAATTTTATGGATTATTTTGGATTAAAATCTGTAGCCGACTTGCCCCAACTAAAAGACATCAGACCAGAACAAAATGAAATTGGCGAAATAACCGACCAACTTGATGAAGCTGCTGCACCCCTTCAGCCCATTATGGACACTGAGCAATTAAATAGTGAATCGCCAGTGATGTTGATGGATAACCCCGTAACCGAACCCATGGCTACTTCTGTTGATGAAATAGCCCAGGCCATTCAAATGGACTTGGCGAAAGACTTAGATAGTGAGGCCAATCAAAGAGAACAAACCTCAGGTGAGGCCGCTGATGACGAGATTCAGTAGCAACAGATTGTAATAATCAACACCTTTCAATTCATGCTTTCATCATCATTAGGTTCAAATTAATTTAAACTAACATTAAGTTTGGAACAATATTTGTCTTGCATTAATTGTTAATGCATCTAAAGCTAATCAAACATTGCATTACCTTACTGATGAAAAAGATATTATTTACCCTTATAGCACTTTTTACCGTGCAGATAGCATGGAGTCAGGCAAAAAACTTCAGAGCCATTGAAAACAAGGCCTTTAAGCCTGGTGAAAAATTAAAGTTCAGAATTCATTATGGTTTTATGGACGCAGGCATTGCCGAACTCCAAGTGCACGATGAAATAAAAACCTTTGGCGGTAGATCATGCTACCATTTTATTGGAACAGGCAAAACACAAGGCGCATTCGATTGGTTTTTTAAAGTTCGTGATAGGTATGAGAGCTTTACCGATAAAAATGCATTGATGCCATGGCTGTTTGTGCGAAGGGTTGATGAAGGGGGATATATCATCAATCAAAACGTTAGCTTCAACCATTGGAGTGATAGCGCCAAAAGCGAAAAGAAAACTATAAAAATAGAAGCGTATACTCAAGATTTAGTAAGTGCATTTTATTATGCCCGAACACTTGATTTGCAACATGCCAATGAAGGTGATGTGTTTCCCATAATGGGTTATTTGGATGATGAACTCATGCCGCTTAATATTAAATTTATTGGCCGAGATGTGGTGAAAACAAAATTCGGTAAAATAAAATGTTTGAAGTTTAAACCATTGCTTCAGGAAGGTAGGGTGTTCAAAGAATCGGAATCCATGATGGTTTGGATTAGCGATGATGAAAACAAAATTCCTATTAGGCTGCAATCGGAAATTTTAGTAGGTTCTATAAAAATGGATATTGCCGATTATCAAAACCTAGTAGCGCCATTAGCTAAAGTTAATTAATCAACTAACATTCTAATCACCTTTATTTCCATGCTGCATTCTTAACATCGATGCAGCATTTTCTTTGTGCGTCCATTAATAAACTTATAGTATGTTTGTGGTATGGAATTAACTAATCAGGTAAAAGACCAGCTCCTCAAGCTGCAAGATAAATATCAAAGCATGGGTCAGGATATGAATAGCTATCTCGATGGATTGTTATTGTCAAATTATTTAACCTATTGGGATTATATAAAAACAGATACACTCCTTACCTTACAGCAACCCAAAACCGATTTTCCCGATGAACTTATCTTTATCACCTACCACCAAATTACGGAGTTGTATTTCAAACTCTGCCTCCACGAATTGGATCAAATAGCTCATAACGGACCTATCATTGAATCCAACGGCCATTTAGCTGGCTATCATGACCAACTATCAGTAGATTTTTTTATTGAAAGAATGCAACGCGTTAATCGTTATTTCGAAGCACTTATCAAGTCTTTTGAAATTATGGTTCAAGGGATGGATCCCAATCAATTTATGCGATTTAGAATGGCTTTGCTGCCGGCCAGTGGTTTTCAAAGTGCTCAATATAGAATGATTGAATTTTATGCCACTGACCTTGTGCAGCTGGTAGATAAAGATTTCAGACAGCAATTGAATAATGCCACTATTGATGAAATGATTCAACACATCTACTGGAACAAAGGTGCCACCGAAGCTGATTCAGGTAAGAAAACCCTAACGCTCACACAATTCGAAAAAAAATATATCCCACAATTTACTCAAATGGCGCATCAACTAAAAGATAAAAATGTGTGGCAACAATACCTGAAATTTTCACACTCAGAAAGAATGAATGATTCGGTCATCCATGTACTTAAAACATTCGACAACTATGTAAATGTACAATGGCCGCTAATGCACTATAAATCAGCAGCACGCTATTTAAATAAAAAAGATCATGATGTGCCAGCCACCGGAGGTACTAATTGGCAAAAATACCTACCCCCTAGGTTTCAAAAAAGAGTATTTTATCCATCACTTTGGACTGAATCCGAATTGAATGCCTGGGGAACATAAATTTTTTTCCTTACGTACAATGTATTAATGGATTTCACAGCTATTATCCAACTACTGCCTGCAGTACTCATCGGCCTTTCACTGGGCCTGTTCGGCAGCGGGGGTAGTATCCTCACCATTCCTGTGTTGGTTTATGTGGTAAAGCTTGACCCTGTGCTTGCCACTGGTTATTCCTTATTTATTGTGGGAACCACCAGCGCTGTGGGAGCGGTTAATTACTTACAAAAAAAACTGGTCGATCTAAAAACAGCATTGTTATTTTCTATTCCATCATTGGTAACTGTTTATCTTTTTAGGCGGTACATTGTTCCTGCTATCCCTTTACAAGTACAAGTGCCTTTTATTGGTTCTATGGAAAAGGCTACACTAATCATGATATTTTTTGCAGCTATGATGTTGCTTGCAGCCATTAGCATGATCAGAAGTACAAAGCAGGCCAGTCAAACCATCACTAATGGAAATAATTTTTTACTCATTTTTATTTTGGGTACAGTGGTAGGAGCCATTACCGGTTTGGTTAGTGTTGGCGGAGGCTTTCTTATTATACCTGCATTAGTGTTATTAGCAGGAGTACCCGTTACCAGAGCTGTAGGTACTTCATTGATTATTATCACAGCTAATTCTTTTTTAGGTTTTGCTGGTGAAGTAACCCAACACGCACACATCAATTGGATGTTGCTTTTTGCTTTCTCGGCATTTTCTGTAGTGGGTATTTTTATTGGCACCAAAATGGCGCAACAGATTGAAGCCACAAGCTTAAAAACCTATTTCGGATATTTTATCCTTGCCATGAGCCTATTTATTATATTGGACGAAGTTTATCATATAACTTAATCATTGGGAAAAAAGTACGCACTAGTTCTAAGTGGAGGAGGCTTTAAAGGGGCCTTTCAATTAGGCGCCATTCGCCATTTAAGAAATAATTGGAAAGCCATCACCGGCCAATCTTCGCCCATGAAGTTTGACATCATTGCAGGCGTATCTGTTGGATCATTAAATGGAGCAATGATTGCTACCGGTCAGTATCATATGCTCGAAAAACTTTGGGATGATGTGTTTACCAATGGCGGTGGCGTTGAAATTTACAACAGCGATTTTATTGATAGCCGAGGTAATATTAATTTAGATCTTGATCTACTAAAAAAAAAGTTTTTACCGGAAATAAAACTATCTCCAACGCTGGTGTTTAATTATTTGTTTAATAAAAGTAAATTTCAAATACAACTCCTAAAATTACTCAAAACTAGTGTTGGAAAACGACTGTCTGCTTTTCAGGCTTTGGCTAATAATATTCCCTTAAAGGAAAAATTATTTGCCCATATCCAACGAAACAAGATTCCTGATGATGTGCATTTTTGTTGTGGATTTGTTTCATTACAAGATGGGCTTTATCATGCCTGTTCCCATCACGATTTTGATTCTGATGCGGATTTAGTAAATGCTATTCTTGCTAGTAGTGCCATGCCGCTCATCTGGCAACCAGTGAGCTCCATTAACTATAGAGGGAAAACCATTTATCATAATGTAGATGGTGGAGTTCGCAACAATTCACCGCTAGGTGATGTGATTAACCTCATCAACAAAGATCCTATTCATAATTACCACCTGTTCATCATCAATTGTAGTAGTGGCATCACGCCTCCGGCATATCAGCCTTGGAATATTGCCAATATCGCTTTTCGAAGCTTAGCTGATATAGCAATGGAAGAAATATTTAACAACGATCTTAAAACATTTTTTGATATCAACGATATGGTGCAGCAAGCTGCTGAAAAAAATTTGATTCTCTTTAAGAATAATAGAACGGGAAATAGAGAAGCCTTACAATATTTTGAAAGTACCCTCATCGCCCCAGAGCAACACATCATAGGTACTACCTTGGATAGTAATAAAGCCATGCTCGAACAACGCATTAAACATGGTATGGATAGAGCCGCTTTGGCTTTCCAAAAATATTAATCATTACTGATCCAATAGCTGAATTAAAGTAGGCAGATTGTCTTCCCCATTAAGTTTTGGGAAAACCAAATCTTTTAGATGCTGAGTGTTAAAGGTCGTAATTTTTTTTTCCTCTGTATATTGAATTTGGTATTGGGTATGAAGCCATTTTGCCAAGTAGATTTGTTCGGTTTGCCCCGGTGTAGGCACTAGTAGTACAGTACCTCCAACAATGGCCAAATCCATAAGGGTGCTATAACCACTTCTACAGATGATCAATTTACTACACTGCAATGCCTTACTCATTTCATGGTCGGTTAAATGGGCATAGCTATTTTTTTCAGGAGTTAAGGGTTGTGCACCACCTTTGGTGAGCCCCTGTACCATAACTTTTCGCTTACCATGATAAGGCATTGCTAACAATCGTTTTTCAAAAATACTCCTTCTTGGTTCTGGGCCGCTTACTAGGCACAAGAGATCTATGGGTGGACCTGTAGTAGTAATTGTTTTTAGCCTACTCAATAAACCGGTATATTTATATGGAATTTTTAAAAAACGATTAGGCTTGCTTAGCTCTCCAGCTAAATTTATTTTTTCATCATCTACTATCCATAGTAAGTCAAATTTATTAATATACTTAGCATGCCACCAAGATAGTAGCCCTCGAAATAAACGAGGAAGCAATGGAGCCCTTATATTTACCTGATGGGTAAGGTAAATGTTTCTTTTCCCTTTTACATGGAAGGTAAATCTATTGTCGCTTATAATAATATTTGCTTGGTAATAGGTGCTCCATTTTAGCGCAGCTGCTGCATCGGCTTTCATGGCTGTCTTAATCTTATTAAATTGCAAGACAATACTCATCCAAGCAGGTATAGATCGGAAGTATTGAATCTTATACCCCTCTAGCATTTGATAACTTACATCTTCTAAGGCTGTTTCAAAAAAGGATTGTTGTTGTGGATTACAGGCTATCACTACTTTTTTTCCAGCTTTCTGCAATGCTTTTATTAGGGGCACACCTCTGGTGCAGTGACCTAATCCCCAGTCCAATGCACTATACAACACTACGTTACTCATTATTGCTAAGATAACGTAAATATTAATTCTTCTAAAAGTATTTATGCTCTTAAAATTGCTTGTATTTTTGCACAGTGGGAAAAAATAAATTAAAACGTTTTGAAGAAAATGCAGCTTTTGAAAATTTGTTTCAGCCGGCTGTAGGTTTTCCACCGCCAGATTTTAAATTTAAGGGCCAATGGAGATCGCTTTATTTTAAGAACAATAACCCCATTGTGCTTGAGCTAGGCTGTGGCAGAGCAGAATATACCATAGGCCTTGCAGCGATGCATCCTCAATGCAATTATATAGGCATTGATATAAAAGGTGCACGAATGTGGCGCGGTGCTAAAACTGCTCTAGAAAATGGGTGGAAGCATGTAGCTTTTGTGCGTACTCAAATGCACTTCATTGAAAAATATTTTGCCCCCAATGAGGTTAGTGAAATTTGGATCACCTTTCCCGATCCTCAGCCACAGGAATCAAGAGCACGGAAACGGTTAACAGCACCAAATTATTTAAACTATTATAAAAACATATGTGCCCCTGATGCTATTTTGCATTTAAAAACGGATAACAAGCCACTTTACGATTACACATTGGAAACTCTTCCTTTGAACGGGTTTAAAATTATAGATCACCAATACGATATTTATGCAAAGGAAAAATTAAAACCAGAGCTAACTATTAAAACAACCTACGAACAACTTTTTGAAGCCAAAGGTGAAAAAATCTGTTACATCAAATTCGGCCTAGCATGACTAAACAAATAAATAATGATTTTTTTAATGCTGTCTATCAAGTGGTACGGTTAATTCCTAAAGGTAGGGTAACCAGTTATGGTGCTATTGCTAAGTATTTAAGTGCTCCTAGAGCGGCTAGAATGGTTGGCTGGGCAATGAATCAGGCCCATCAAGTGAAGCCCAAGGTCCCAGCACATAGGGTGGTTAATAGAAATGGTCTGCTATCGGGGAAAATGCACTTCGATACTCCCTCAACCATGCAACAAATGTTAGAAGCTGAAAAAATTACAGTAAAGAATGACCAAGTGGTAGCATTCCAAAAAAGATTTTGGGACCCTTCCAAAGAATTGGCTTTATAAAAACCCAAATGAGAAAAATAGATGTTATGATAACCAAAGAAAAAGTACTTGAAGCACTCAGCTATGTTGATGATCCCGATTTGAAAAAGGATTTGGTAACGCTGGGTATGATTCAAGATTTAATAGTGGAAGGAAAGAAAGTGTCCTTCACCGTAGTACTTACTACACCAGCATGTCCCATGAAGGATATGATTGAAAATGCTTGTCGCAATGCTATAGTACACTATGTAGATCCTAGTGTAGAATTGCATATTAAGATGAGTAGCAATACTACGACTAAAAACAAATCAGGACGATTGGTACCTGGCGTAAAAAACATCATCGCAGTAGCTTCAGGCAAGGGAGGCGTAGGTAAATCTACAGTGGCCGCCAATATGGCCATAGCCGTAGCACAATTAGGTGCTAAGGTGGGCTTGATAGATGCCGATATCTATGGACCATCACAGCATATTATGTTTGGACTTGAACACGAAAGGTTAGCAGTAAAAGAAATGGACGGAAAAACATTGATGGAACCGGTAGAAAAATTTGGTGTGAAATTGCTTAGTATCGGTTTTCTTACAGATCAAGATCAAGCCATTCCCTGGCGCGGCCCTATGGCTAGTAAAGCACTAACACAACTTTTTTCTGATGCCGATTGGGGCGACCTCGATTATTTATTTATAGACCTACCGCCAGGCACAGGAGACATTCACCTCACTCTGGTTAGCAGTGTTCCTCTTACTGGAGCTGTAATAGTGAGTACGCCACAGCATGTTGCGTTGGCCGATGCTCGCAAGGGTATTGCCATGTTCCGCTTACCTCAAGTAAATATTCCAGTCTTAGGATTGGTAGAAAACATGGCCTATTTCACCCCTCAAGAATTGCCTGATAACAAGTATTATATATTTGGAAAAGATGGAGCCAAAAAAATGGCTGATAGCCTCAATGTTGATTTCTTAGGTGAAATTCCTCTGGTGCAGGCCATAAGAGAAGGTGGCGATGTAGGTGCTCCAATAGCTATTGATGAACAAGGTGTTGAAGCAGCAGCCTTTCACCAACTAGCCGAAAAAGTAGTTAGGGCTATTGCGATCGCAAATAGCAAAGTCTAATTTAATGCTACTAGCAGTTGCACACTATGGTAAAGTGCTGCTAGTAGCATTGCCATGTTTATTTCTTATCCTCTGATTTACTACTACGTTTAAATAAATAACGGGTAATGAAAATGCCTGTGCTCTTATCAGCACCGTATACTCCGGAATTAACATTCACCAGTTCCCATCCATCTCTATACATAGCAGTTATTTTATCTGTAATTGCCTGATCATTCTGCCTAATATTTCCGAAATTAATTCCTGCCAAACTGAAAAAATTTTCCATTGGCGTTTCTTTTAAAGTGCCGTCACTACTAGTAGTTATCATTCTTGATCGACCAAGCCCACCGGGTACCACACTTTCTACTGTGGTGAGTAAGGTAAACTCTTGGGCTGTAGCCGCCATACAGCTTATCATTGCGGCTAGTAAAAATAATTTTTTCATTTTTTTTTGGATTGATTGTTATACTGCAATTTTAAGAAAAGAAATTTGGAGATACGTTTTATATCATGTTAAATTTTAAACCTTCAACTATGAAGCTTCATTAAAATCTCATTGGTCATTAGCTTATCATGCATCGAAAAACAACAAAGGACCACCAATTGGTAGTCCTTTGTTGTTTTTAATTAAGTAGCTTTTTATCTAAGAATGGTCACCGTTCCTTTAAGTGTATCCCTATCTTTTATTTTAAGTACATAGTAATATGTGCCTTCACTGGCATCAGTGCCGTTCCAATTATTGGCATAACTGTTATTCTCGTAAACTTTTTTACCCCATCTATTAAATACGGTTAATTGACTTCCGGGGAAAAACTCCAAATTTTTAAATACGAAAAATTCATTCTTTCCATCTCCATTGCCTGGTGTAAATACATTGAAAGGGATTACCACATTGGGCTCTACTTTATAATCTATCGTTATAGTATCTCTACATCCATCAGCAGTAACTACGATGAGTGAAATTGGA
>JBDKJS010000175.1:0-16769 GCA_039806065.1 Bacteroidota bacterium
AGCTACTTTATATCCTTCTAAAATATGTGTGAATGTATTCACTTTAAAATTAAATATTTCCGCCACTTTCATTAGCATATTTATTTCACTTTGTACATAGCTATGACAAGTAATAAATCGCTTTCCATTGATAATTTCTACCAATGCCTCAAGCTCTAAATCCCTTCTTGGTGGTGGAAGATTTTGACCTTTTTGTGAAACAAATAATTTTTGTGTGGCTTCATACTTTTTTGCTTTGTTGAAATAATCTAAATACACTTGCTCCACTCCCATTCTTGACTGCGGAAATCTTACGGTTTGTTTATCGCCCCAATTACTTTGCTTTACATTTTCTCCCAATGCAAATTTTATAAACCCTGGCCAATTTGTAAACTTCATGGCTTCGGCACTGGCTCCCCATTTTAATTTGATCAATTGCGTTTGTCCGCCAATAGCATTTGCGCTACCATGCAATATGTGCGAAGTGGTTACACCACCGCTGAGTTGCCGATAAATATTAATATCTTCTGGATTGATAATATCGCTAATTCGCACTTCGGCACTGGAGGATTGAGTACCTTCATTTACCCCTCCACTGGCGGCAATGTGCGAGTGTTCATCAATAATACCTGCTGTGAGATGCTTTCCATTTGCATCAATCAGCATTGCAGTTGGAGAGGTTAAATTTTTTCCGACTGATTTTATCACTCCATTAGCTATCCAAACATCTGCCCCATTAATTATTCCATCTGCCTCATTGGTCCAAACAGTGGCATCCTTAAAAATTATTTCATTGGGCATAGGGGCAGTTTCATTTCCAAAAGCACTAAAAGGGTAAATAACTTTACCTAAAATGAAAGTATCAATTTTTGAAGCCTCTTTAACCTGCTGCTCTTCATAGCTGCCTTGCTTGATAGCTGTGAATGAATCAAACAATCCATCACCGAAATAAACCAGGCCGGCCAACTGATCTGTTGAAGTTTGCGAAGCATTAATTTTAATATTCTTTTTCGCTAACTTGCTATCCCAGCTTATGGTAAACTGATCAGCAACTCCCCAGGTAAAGGTTGATTTAATTTTAAAAGTATCCTCTTCGATCATCACTTCAGGCATAACCTTCTTGCCTGATATTTTAATAGTTGCTTGATGGCTATCAATGGTAGTGATATACTGACCTCTAATATCTCTATTAGGAATGTACTCCAGTTGATTTACTTTACCCTGTAACCAATGTGCAGAAACGGTTACATCTTTGGCAAAAATATTTTTGTCAGCTATAAAAAAGTTAGCCACAACACCTTTATTTAATGTTCCCAGTTTGTTCTCCATCTGCAACGCTTTAGCAGGATTTAAAAGTAATGCCTTAAGAGCCTCTTGTTCTGGCAATCCATATAGTACTGCCTTTCTAAGATTTTTTAAAAAATCGTTTTTGTTTTTTAAATCGGCTGAGGTGAAACAAAAATTAATTCCGCTTTTGTATAAAGCGGCTGCATTAGTTGGAGCTAGTTCCCAATGTTTCATCGCCTCCAGGCTCACATCTAACAAATCAACAGGATCGGAAGTATTATATGCGTTTGGAAAATTAATTGGGATAATAAATGTAGCATTGGTTTGCTTTATTTCATTGATGGATTGATATTCATTACCGCCACCTTTAATAATAAATTGAATCCCAAACTCATCTCCTAATCTATCGGCTCGCAATGCATTGGCCTTATCATTGGCTTCAAAAATTGCTGGCAGCGATGAGGACTTTACCAAAGCATCTAAACTAAGATTATACTCCAATTTAGCCCCCCCTTTGGCATACCATTGTGCATCATAAAACGTTTGTCTTAACAATGCAATACTACCCATAAGTGAGCTTGGATAATCCTGGGTGGAGCTTCCCTTGTCAAAAGAATAACTAGTGGCAGCTAGAGGTTCTATGATGGCTAAATGCTCTCTATCGGCAGTAACTGTAGCTAATGTAGCAGTACCTCTGGCTACTCCATCCCTAATAGCAGATAATACTATTCCGAAGCCGTTGCTTAAATATTGATTTTTATTCTTTAAATCAAGTTTAAAAACTTCGAATGCGTTTTGTTCAGGCTTGATGGCTTCATTCCAATTATAGGCACCGTCCTTTGAAGTTATAAACTGTGGATCTTCTTTGCCAACAGCTTCCTTTAATTCTGGCATTCCAAAATCAGCAAATATATCTATGAAGGATGGATATATATATGAACCATTTAGGTTAATAGGCACAGCGTCAATAGGAATTGCACCCTTTGCGTTAATGGAAGCCACTTTGCCATCAGCTATTACCAATGTGGCGCTATCTATCTTAGTTTTATAGTCAATAAAAACTGTTCCATTATAGAATGCAAACTTTCCAGACCTATAATCTGATACCCCATTAATAGGAAAGGTAGATTGACTGTAAGCAGTAAAAGAAGCCAACATGGCATTGAATAAGATGAGTCCAATTCGTTTCATAAATAACAATAATTATCCATGGCGAATGTAAAATAAATAGCTTGAATGCTGACATAAAATAACCAATCTGAACTAAAAAACTTCAGAAAAGTGAACAGGTATTAATAAAATACCTTAAGTTAAAATCCAAAAAAAATTGCGGGTAAAGCCGTTTGATATTTTACTCTATTTCCTGCTTCAAAGCTTGGATTTGCTTAATGAGTTGGGCTTGTGCTTCAGTAGCTTTTTTTAGGTCTTCTATTTTAGGAATATTTTCTGCAAATTCTTTTTCATTTTCAGCAATTTCTTTCCTCATTTTTTCATTACTTGATGCCAAGTTTTTATTGCGCTCTTCCAGTTCAGATACGTTGTTACTAATCCGTTGTAACAATTTTTGTGCTGCTTGAATTCTTTCTTCAACTATTTTTTTACTCAAGGATACAGCAAATGTTCTTATCCAAGCCTCAGCAGCTGCCACCTTTGAGGGTTGTTCGTTTTCACTGACAATTCCTTCTTTGGTTTGAAGTGATACAATGAGTAATGCCCCCTTTCCATCTTCTTTTATTTTGGAAAACACATCAACAGTATCACTACTAAGTGATAAAATTTTTGCGTTATCACCAAGCGTTTCCTCTTTTGAAGATTTAACTTTAGCCTCATGATCTTTTAGATATCCAGTCCAAGCCTTGCTTACATCTTTTGCAGTAAGTGTATCGAAATACACCGTATATGAAGCCAGAGAAATGGCACCAAAAATTTCAGTCTGTTTAGTAATAGCAATTTTTTGAGCCACACCCATCACAGGCAGAAGAAAACAAATAATGTAAATGATTTTTTTCATTTTAAATTAAGTATTAAGTGAGTTAGGCTTTTAACTGATAATAGGTTATTGAGCCAGAGATATAAGCCATACACAATGATAAATAAATAAATTAATAAGACAAAATCATATTGTGTGAAAATGGTTTGTACTTTTGGAACATTAAAATATTTACTATGAGCTACAACACACTCAAACTTTTGCATTTGATAGCAGTCAATTTGTTTTTATTAATCTATCTAATTAAAACCATACTTCTGTTTAGCAGCACCAATACTTTACAAAAATTCACCCAGGCCACAAAAGTCTTAGAAATGATTATTTCAACTATTTTTTTAGTGACAGGGGTTTGGCTTTTCATTGAACTAGGTGGCATAAAACTTTTCCAAATTGTAAAATTAGTACTTATAATAATTGCCATACCCATTGCAGTTATTGGTTTTAAAAAACAAAATAAAGGCCTTGCATTACTCTCTCTACTTTTAATAGTAGGATCTTATGGTTTGGCAGAGATGGCAAAGAAAAAACCATATCTTAGTCCTTCAATAGAAAGCAATATTGATACAACAAGTGGTGGTGAATTATATGCAAAACATTGTGTAGCATGTCATGGAAATGATGGTAAAAAAATGTTGGCAGGAGCCTATGATCTAAGTGCCTCTACTAAAAATCAAACAGAGATTGTAGCAATAATTACCAATGGCAAGGAATCAATGCAGGCATATGGCAATTTACTGAGTGCTTCAGAAATTGATGAGGTGAGCAAGTTTGTATTATCACTTAGAAATTAATCTAAATGCTAAATACTCCATCATTCTCCACATCCTTAATACCTGATCAAGTAGTTTTAATTGGAGTTTGGTTCAAAGGCGATGTAGAAGAAGTAATAGAAGAACACTTAAAAGAATTGGCCTTTTTAGCAGAAACTGCAGGTGCAATATGCAAGGCTCAGTTTATCCAGAAGCTTGACAAACCTGATAGTAGAACATTTATTGGAAGTGGTAAGCTAAATGAAATTTCCAACTTTGTAAAGGAACATGAGATAAGTATTGCCATTTTTGATGATGAGCTTAGTGGAACTCAAATTAGAAATATTGAAAAGGCTATTGCTTGTAGGGTGCTAGATCGAAGTAGTTTAATACTAGATATTTTTGCTAAGCGCGCCCGCACCGCTCAATCGAAGGCCCAAGTAGAGTTAGCGCAATATGAATACCTTTTACCTCGTCTAACCAGGATGTGGACACACTTAGAGAAACAGCGTGGCGGAATAGGTATGCGAGGGCCAGGAGAAGCAGAAATAGAAACGGATAGAAGGATTATCCGTGATAAACTTAGCAAGCTCAAAGAAAAATTGGCCGAAATTGAAAAGCAGAGTAAAACACAACGAAAGCAAAGAGGTGAGTATATAAGGGTTTCATTAGTAGGCTATACCAATGTGGGTAAAAGCACTATTATGAATTTATTAAGCAAGAGTGATGTATTTGCCGAAAACAAGCTATTTGCAACGCTCGACACTACTACTAGAAAAGTGGTTTTCCAAAATATTCCCTTTTTGTTAAGCGACACAGTGGGCTTTATTAGAAAATTACCACATAAGTTAATTGAATCATTCAAATCAACGTTGGATGAGGTACGTGAAGCAGATATATTAATCCATGTTGTGGACATATCTCATCCCTATTTCGAAGATCAGTTGCGTACGGTAAACGAAACTTTAGCTGAACTAGGCTGCGCTACAAAACCTACACTTACAGTATTTAATAAAATTGATGCTTATACATTCATTGAAAAAGACCCAGATGATCTTACCGATCCTACAAAAGAAAATATGAGTTTGGCAGAACTTAAAAAGAGTTGGATAAGTAGATTAAATGGAGAGAGTATTTTTATTAGTGCAGCAGACAAAACCAATATTGATGAATTTAGGCAGACGCTTACAGAAATGGTTTCAAAACTTCACTACGTAAGATATCCTAATTTCCTTCCTGGATCAGCTCAATATTAATTTTCTGATTTTAGAGCAGCTATAAAATCAGAAATCATATTTTCTAGATTGATGCCAATGCTGTCTCTACCAAATGATATTCTAAAGCTATTGAGAACTTCTGTTTTTGTGAGCCCCATAGCTGTAAGCACGTGCGAAGGCTGTTCCTTAGATGAAGTACAAGCACTTCCGACTGAGAAACAATATTGAGGTAATTTTTTAATCAATTGACTTGCTGAAATGGTTCTCGACAATAAATTAGTGGTAGTATAAATTCGAGATTTGGTACTCCCATTTATAAAAACCAATTGCTGATCTTCCAGTTGTTGCTCAAACCTTGTTCTTATGGGCGATATAAGAGCACTATCATCCCAAAACCGATTGCTTGCCAATTGAAATGCCGCGGCCATTCCCACTATGGCGGGCACATTTAACGTACCGGGAAATAAACCGGCTTCTTGCCCGCCTCCAGCGAGTAAAGGTGATAATTTCACTCTTGGATTTTTTCTGGAACAATAAAGTATGGCTGCTCCTTTGGGTCCATATAATTTATGAGCATTAGCCACCATAAGTCCTAATTTTAATCTTTGAACATCAATAGGCACTTTGCCCATTGCTTGGCAAGCATCTGAAAAAACAGGAACGTGATTTTCATTCCCCCAATTTCCTAATTCATCCATTGGTTGCATTACTCCTGTTTCATTGTTAACCATCATAGCCACTAAAAGTATAGTAGTTGATTTTTGAGCATTGGCCAATTGATGCATGTCTATAAGACCATCCCTTCCTACATCCAACAATGTAATTTCAAAACCTTCAGCCTGAAGATAGTTCAGCGTAAGCAAAACAGCCTGATGTTCTGTTTTAATAGCTATGATATGGTTCCCTTTGTGCTTATGCATTCTAGCAAATCCCACAAGCGCCACATTAATGGCAATGGTTGCCGAAGGAGCAAAAAAGATTTCCGCTGCATCGGCATTCAAGAGCGCTGCAATGTCATGTCTCGCCTTTTCCACAGCATCTGCTGCTGTCCAACCAAATGAATGCGTGGCACTCGCTGGGTTTCCATATTGGACTGCCAAATAAGGTTGCATCTTTTCCCACACTTCACTGGCTAAAGGCGTAGTAGCATTGTTATCCAAATATATATATTGGTTCATTATAACTTAAACTTTTGAGTAAGCCAAGCATCATAATTAATTACATCACTATTATCGCTTGCCTTATTAGACATTTTAATAAAAAGCTTTACTTGATTACTAATTTTTTCTTTATTACCACTTACATTATCTACCAATTGAGGCAATAGCTTTAACATAAATTTTTCTCTAACATGATTAGCAGATTGTATCAATGTGGATTCTAGTTTGTTTAACTGCTGCCATTTAATTTCAAAATTATCAACATCCGCTAATTCAACCCTCAATATTAATTCAAAAACATTTATCCTAAGCTTAAATGATGCATCAGCACCTTTATAACTTTCAGTAACATAGAGTTTACTCAAATTTTTGACCGCTTGGGTATATTGCATTAGGTCGAAATGACAAATGGCATTATTGAGGTAGATAAACATTTCATAATAAGGTACTGAAGTTATTTTTTTAATTGTCCTCATCTCTTCAAGAACTTTGATTGCCCTTTGAGTATCGGTCACAGAATAATTAATTACAAGAATATTAAAATAATAAAAAAGGTATTTATCATGTAGCAATGATTGAAATTCCTCCATCGCTAATTTCAATTCAGCAGCAAAAGCAAGTGACCTTTTGTAATTTCTATTTTTAAACGAAGCATTTGCCAAATAGGCGAGCATTTGCAATTTTAGGTCATGATTAAGTTTGGAGAAAAGTTTATCACGGCTAAAACTTTGATAAGTACTATCAGAATAAGCTTCAAGAGAAGCGTAGTCTTTTTGTTGAATTAAAATTTGCGACACAGCCGTGTACATTTTTTGTCTTAATAGAGCATCCTGCTGCAGTTCACTACTGATATCAAATTCCTTAACTATTTTTTTAAGCAAGGCTAGTACAGGCCTGTCAACAGCTGAATAATTTTGAGCGCTTTTTAATCTATACCGCACCACTGCTACAAGTTCATCTATTTTTTTAAACCTGATCCATTTATCCTGATTTAATTTCCTTTTGGCAATGATCTCATCAGGGTTAATTATTAAATTTTCTGCACTTAATTTAATATATTCATTGTAAATAATATCAAGCAGATCATATCTTGAGGCCTTGAGGGCAGCTTGTTCAGCCCTTTTGAGATAATACAGAGCAACCTTAGTTTTATTTCTGGTAAGAAATAATTGCTGCAAACTAAGCATATGAAGAATATAATTAGATGGATTGTAACTATGATGCTGAGCAATGAGCGATTTATTTACTTCTTCCATGACCCTGTTTTTTAGTCTATAAAAAGAATTCTTATCCTTACTGGAAGCATATAATTTTTTAAAAACCCGATCTTCTTCGAAGTCATCATTTTTTTTCCTCATTTCATCAAAAAGTTTTTCATCCTTTCGATCGCTATTGTCGCGGCTGCGTTGCAAAAAAAGCTTGAAATGCCTTACCTCTTCCGTATTAAGAGCTTGTACCAATTGGAGTAAAATGTCCATTAATCATTATAGTTTAAACGAGTAAGGAAATTTACAAATTATTTATATAGTTCCAACATTTAGTACTATATTTATACCATCAAAATAGTAGTGATCCATTTCAAAAAATAAACTTTCAATCAAATGAAAAAAGAAATCATCGCCCTCGTATTTTTAATTGGATGTTTAACAACATTTACTAAGCAAAATCTTAAAGGGCAAACAGGGTCGATAAGCGTAATTAGCATGGCTGGGGTTGATACAGTGTTAGCTGATTCAATTATACCAATCAATATAATCATTCAAAACAGTGATCCATCCTTTGCCTATACAGGATCTATCACCGTATTGGCAGGTAATAGCAATACAGGTCAGTTCTTGATTGATACATTATATTCAGATACCACCCTACAATACATTCAACCAAACTTAGGCAATTCAAACATTGGCACCAACCATACATTCAGAACTACGACCTATGCCAATGGCGATAACATTGTGGTGGTATGGCCAATATTAAATCCTACTCTAAATTTCACTACTGATACCACCACCTTTAATATGCACATAGTGTATCCTAATACGGTTGCAGAACTAGAGAAACATGGAATTAAAATTTATCCTAATCCATTGCGTGATAAATTGACCATAAAGCCAAAGCCAGATATTACAATTAATCAAGTAAGAATATTTGATGCTGCAGGCCGTCAAATGATCGAAAGTCAAAATTCATTTGATTTAGATGTATCCACACTACCCAAAGGCACCTATTTACTTTTCATTAGCACTAAAAATGGGAAAAACTACTCCAGCATAGTAGTAAAAGAATAAGGGAAGTTAACCTTTGAAGCTTATCTTTGTTTTTTATTATCAAAAATAAGCATGATGTTATTAGAAGGAAGCTATTGTAACAGCCTATATCATTACAGCCGTTTGAAGACCATTGCCGTTAAGGTGGGCGATATTGCAATTGGAGGAAATAATCCAATTCGTATTCAATCAATGACCACAACCGACACTATGAATACTGAGGCTACTGTAGCTCAAAGTATAAGAATGATAGAAGCTGGTTGTGAATTGGTGAGAATAACCGCCCCTAGCATTAACGAAGCCCGTAATTTAGAAAACATTAAAAGCTCACTTCGTAAGAAAGGCTACCATACGCCAATCATAGCAGATATCCATTTTACGCCAAACGCTGCTGAGATGGCAGCAAGATTGGTTGAAAAAGTGCGTATCAATCCTGGTAATTTTGCTGATAAAAAAAAGTTTGAAACGATAAGTTATAATGATGAAAGCTATCTAGCAGAGCTAAGCAGAATAAGAGATCGGTTTATACCACTTATAAAAATTTGTAAAGAGTATGGAACCGCTATGCGTATTGGAACCAATCATGGCTCATTGAGTGATAGAATATTGAGTCGTTATGGCGACACACCAACAGGAATGGTAGAATCTGCTCTAGAATTTTTAAGAATCTGTAAGGATGAAAACTACCATCAAATAGTTCTCTCAATGAAAGCTAGTAATGCACAAGTAATGGTGCAAGCTTATAGGCTATTAATTAAGCGAATGCAAGAAGAGGAAATGTATTATCCACTTCACTTAGGAGTGACAGAGGCGGGTGATGGAGAAGATGGAAGGATCAAATCAGCGGCCGGAATCGGTACGTTGTTAGAAGATGGCATTGGCGATACGGTAAGAGTTTCACTAACTGAGGATCCTGAATTTGAAATACCTGTGGCTAAAGCTTTGGTGGCACGCTATCAAAAAAGACAATTAGATAATGATGTAATTATTCAGCCATCGAAAATTAACTATAACCCATTTGAATACAAACGCAATACTACCACTTCCATTACCAATATTGGAGGTAAACAGGTACCTAGAGTGATTGCAGATTATAGTAAGAAGGAATCAATCAATCAGGCATCTCTATTTGGCATAGGTTATCAATATAGCATTTCGCTTGATAAGTGGCACATACAAGATCAGGCAGCAGATTTTATTTACACTGGTAAGTCTTGTATTAATTTTGCACTTCCTGGCACATTGAGTGTTATACAAGATAGTGCATTTTGGAACCACGAATTAGAGCGGCATTATCCGCTATTCACTCTTAAGGAATTTATCTCTGCAAACAAGATATCTGAGACAATAAATTTTATTGGCATCGGCCTTGAAGAAATTCCAGATCTAAAGAATATTGAAAAGTCAAATTTTGAAAAAGTAGTTTTTGTGCTTAGTACTAACCATTCTCATGGTATGGCCTGTCAAAGAAGTGGATTTAATTTACTTGCTGAAATTGGTTATCAAAATCCCCTCATTATTAGAAGAAGCTATAACGATGAAATAGCCGAAGCCATACAATTATACGCTACAACAGACGTGGGTGCACTGCTTCTTGATGGTTTTGGCGATGGAGTATGGATTACCGGGAATGATCAAATTAATTTTAAGGATATAAACAGCTTGAGTTTTGGAATTTTGCAAGCTACCAGAACTAGAATTTCAAAAACAGAATATATAAGTTGCCCAAGTTGTGGTCGCACTTTATTTGATCTTCAAGAGACAACAGCAAAAATTAGAAGTGTAACCGATCACCTAAAAGGAGTTAAAATCGGAATAATGGGATGTATTGTAAACGGGCCTGGAGAGATGGCTGATGCGGATTATGGTTATGTGGGTACAGGACCAGGAAAGATCACCCTTTACAAAGGGAAAGAGGTAGTAGCCAGAAATATTGATGAAACACGGGCAGTGGCTTCACTCATAGCGTTGATAAAGACACATGGTGATTGGGTAGATAAAGCTGAAATACTAAATTGAAAAATAGACAAAAAAGCAAAGGGAAAACAATCAATTTTTGTGTTCATGTTTTCCCTTTTACTTTGCTTCGATTGGCAGAACGCCAATCACTAAATCTAACGAGAACTGGGACAAAAGTAGGATATAGCAAGTGGCTTACAATCCCCTAAAAGGGTGATATTATTGTTCTGGAAAAGATATATTTGATTTATCACCTTCTATTTTTTTAATTATTTGCCAGTTTCCAAATTCATCCAATCTTTCTATTAGGTAATAATCCACGCCATCATTCCAACCTTGGTAGGGTTTCCATTTTAGGTGTACCATTCTATCTTGATCCATAAGGCCATCCAAAACCACACTTGATGTTTCGGTACTTAAATCTTGTTGAACATCGCAATTATTGCGTGCTAATATTTTATAAAAATATTGTTGATGATGCGTGTCTACATCATAATCAACCAGGTATGTTTGCGATGCCGGTACTGTGGTAAAATATTTAAATACAGTATTGTCGCCACTTTTATAAACATCATATTGTACAATGCTCGCAGGTCTTACAGTAGGTTCCATCCATTCTGTAAGTATAAATTCATCATTCACCACTGTAGATCTCACCGTAAAGGCAACCTGCCCATCTAACAAATCTTCAATTCTCCACTGAGCGGTATCTGAATCGGAGGTATAGATGTTGCCACATATGTCCCTAGCCACTATTTTGTAAGAATAATAAATTGGACAAGTGATGGTGGAATCTAAGTAGTTTCCAGTTCCAGGTGTTATGGTAGAAAGGTAATCCCAATTGGTTTGCGATTCAGGTTTTCGATAGATATCATAACTAGAAATGTTGCACCCACCATATTCATTCCAACTTACAGCAATGGCTTGCCCCTGACGGGCAGTGGCGATATTCATGGTATTGTGTGCAGCATTAGCATCAATAGGTAATCTAAAATTGCAAACATCGCCAGCTTGCAGTGTGTAATAATAGACCCGATCTAAGGTGGATACCAAAGTATCAATAAAAGTAGGTACTATGCCAAATCCAGAATTGCTAGGATTGGTATCATTGAAGACTAATTGCCAAGTAAGGTTTACATCATCATGACGCCATAAATAATAAGCCCCCAGATCTACGGCAGCATTTGGTTCCCAGTTTATTTCTATAGCATTATTATTAAGAACGGTAACATTATAAATGTTGGTTTGATTTGGGGCTATAGTGTCCCTAACTAATAGCGCATTTATCAAACTCAAAGTATCGGCACATCCATTAGGTGAAATTATTTGTAAGGTTACGTCATAAATTCCGGGATTGGAAAAAGTCATACTTGCGGCAATGGTATGGAGGGTATCAAAGCTGGTAATCCAAGTGTAAACGGATCCACTATCTGCAATGGAAGAATCAAGAAACTGAACCACAGTGGGGGGACAAACTTGCGCATTACTCAATGTAAAATTAGCCTCTGGAGTATTAAAAACTTTAATAGAAGTGGATGAGAAGGAAGTATCTCTACAACCATATTGATTTATGGCTACAATAAATGGAGTAAAAATCCCTGCGGTTAAATAATGATGAGTTGGCTGTACAAAATTTGAAATACCTCCATCGCCAAAATTCCAATACAAAGTGTCAAATCCTATGCTGAGATTAGTAAATTGTACAGGGTATGGTTGGCAACCAGCCGAATCGCTATACAAAAAACCTGCAATGGGTGTTGGTCTTACAACAAGTGGTTGAGGGAGTTGATAAAACCCAACGCATCCAGCAGCATCCGTTGCAATGAGGGTAACTGTATAGGTCCCAGTATCCTGATATGTATGATTGGTGTGTTGGGTAGTAGCTGTAAATCCATCACCAAAGTTCCATTGATAGCTAACAGCACCAAAAGTATAATTTTGAAAATGCACACTAACTGGTGCACAACCAGTAGTAGTACTTGCATTAAAATGTGGTACAGGCCCCTGCACTCTAATAAATTGAAACATGGTAAGTGTGTCGGTACATCCATTGTCTGAAACCACCACCAATGAAACAGTGTACCATCCTGGATAATTATAAACTTTTACCGGATTTTCTACTGTGGAATAGGTACTGTCACCAAAATCCCAGAAATAACTTATTGCATCGACAGATTGGTTGTTGAAATTTACAATCATTGGAGCACATGATACTTGTGTATTAGCACTAAAGGCAGCAAGCGGATCTCTTACTATTACTTTAGACACTTGCATTATGGTATCAGTGCATGATCCTAATACCGTATCAGCGCTTACAATTAGTGTAACAGTGTAATCACCACGTTGAGTATAAGTGTGATTAGGATGTTGGGCAGTGCTAGTAGTTCCATCCCCAAAGTCCCACAGCCACAATTGAGCTAAACTACTATTATCCGTAAAACTTATTGTATAAGGTACACAACCGCTGAAAGAGGCAGTATCCATAGCAGCCTCTAGCACATTAAAACCTTGTAATCGCAATGTATCCCTGCATCCATTTATATCAACAATGCTTAGTGAAATTGGATTTAACGGAGGCGAGCTATAAGTATAAACCGGATTTTGTATATTACTAGTATCGCCATTACCAAAATCCCAATGCCAACTTAAAGGTGTGATACTACTATCGGTAAATGTTACGGTAACAGGATTGCACAAACTATTGGTAACAAAATTAAAATTAGCAATTGCGCTATCCACTTTTATATAATCTACTAAAGTGATCGAATTAAAACAAACCCCTCTATAGACAGTAAGTGTTACATCATATTCCCCAGCATTAAAATATGTATTAAAGGGATTAATGGCAGTACTCGCACCGCCATCTCCAAACTCCCAAAAATAGGCATCGGCATTAGTAGAAGTATTTAAATAATCTACACTTAGCCTGTTACAAGCCCTTGTAGTTCCAGTAGCATAGAAGTTAGCCACGGGATAGTAAACTGTAATAGGAGTAGGCATTGGAAAAGTTTGCGTACATCCACTCACATCTGTGATAGTAAGAGTAACTTGGTAAATTCCTTCATTTGCATACAAATGAGTGGGATTCGGAAGATTGGATGAATTGCCATCACCAAAATCCCATGTATAGTTTTGATAGCCTACTAAACTTGAAGAAAAAGAAATTGAATCATATCCACATATTTCAGTTTCACTAGCTAGAGTGGCAGCTATTGCAGTGGTAAAGATCCCTGATGAAATGGAAGCGCTACATCCATTAGTATCACTTGCAGTAAGAGTAATTAAATAATTTGATTGAGCACTTCCATAAGTGTGAATTGGGTTGTAGATATTAGATGTATCACCATCACCAAAATTCCAATGATAGCTATTAGCTCCAATTGTGTTATTTTGAAATTGTACAATTGTATTACTACAGGCCGCAGTTTGAGTGTAACTGAATGATGGAATAGGCCCATTTACCAATACTAAGCTATCATAGTAATGCACAGTTGATACTCCAGCGGCTGACCAAGTGGTAAGTGTAATATGATACAGTCCTGGATTGTAAAAAGTATAGTTGGGATACCTTGAATTACTAGAGTCTCCGTTACCAAAATCCCAATGCCAAGCTACCGCATTGCTAATGCTATTCGCTAAAGAAAAAGTAATATTCAAAGGGGCACAACCTGTAATTTGAGGAGGGATTGGTGATCCACCGTTACCAATTGGGGTAGTATCTGGCGGTTGAAAATTATAACCTGAAGGTGGTGTTACAGTGAGTGTACATTGCGGATTTGCAATGGTTAAGGTTACATTGTAGGGCCCCGGTGAAAGGTAGGTGTGAAGCGGATCTTCTGAATTACTATTTCCACCATCGCCAAAATTCCAAAACCAAGAGGTTGCTCCCACACTATTAGCATAAAATTGTACATCTACCGGAAAAACAGTATCCAAAGGCACACCATAAAAACTAGCACCAAATGGTGGATAATAAATTCCATTACTTTGAGAAGTTATAGCGCTACAGCCAAATGCATCTGTTACTGTTAAAGTAACACTATGATAACCACCACAGGTAAAGATATGAGTTGGATTTTGGAGAGATGAAGTTTGACCATTTCCAAAATTCCATAGCCAACTTACAGCATTTGTCGATGAATCTGTGAACCATGCAGTAAAAGGAGGACATTGATTTTGAGTGAAATTAAAATTTGCCGATACTCCATGTATGTGGTAGGTAGCAAAAGTGTCTATGGTATTAATACATCCACCCCCATTTGTAGTAGTAGTCAATGAAACAATGTAGTAACCAGGATAGGCATAGGTATGTAAGGGATGTTGTAAATTCGATGTATTTCCATCACCAAAATCCCATAACCACGAAATGGCACCAAGTGTATTGTCGCCAAACTGTGCTAAGTAAGGAGCACAACCATGAACTGTTGGAGGAGGCGTGTAACCACTTGAATTATTATTTAAAACAATGTATGCAGGTTTAATTAAAGTATCACTACATCCTATGCTATCGGTAGCAATAAGTGTAACATCATAAATACCTATGTTATTATAAACATGCGAAGGGGACAAACCCAATCCATTTGTTCCATCTCCATAAATCCAGGTATAACTTAATGATTGCCCATAGGAATTATTTGAAAAGTTAACATTCATCGGTGGACAACCTACTCTAGGAGTAGCATTGAACAAGGCTCTTACGTCATGTACATTTACTGCTTCGTTTATGGCCTTAGCTGATCTACAACCGTATTGATCTAAGAGCGTAAGTGTTACCGTAAAATCTCCAGCTACATTATAAGTTTTTAAGGGATTTATTTGCGATGAAGTAGTTCCATCACCAAAATTCCAATGCACTTGGGTGTAACCAGACCCAAGGTTTGAAAATTGAATAGGCAATGGTGCACATCCTATGGTATCGCTTAATAAGAAATCTACGAATGGCTTTTCACCAACATGAATAAAATTATTGTACCGTATGGTATCAGTACATCCAGTTGGGAGTGTAATGATGCAACTAACATTGTACACCCCACTACCTAAATAAGTATTTACTGGCGATTGTAATGAAGAGGTATTGCCATCACCAAAATCCCAGAAATATGTTCCATTAAAAGGAATATCAAAACTTACTGTGAATGGAGAACAGCCTGTATCAGCATTACTGGTAAAATATCCCCACCCACTTTGATTGATCACTATTGGCTGGGGTAAGAAAAAAGTATCAGAACACCCAAAAGTGTTGTTAACAATACACATTACATTATAAGTTCCAGTTGCAGGAAATATATGTGAAGGTGTAAGTGCACTGCTAGTAGTTCCATCGCCAAAATGCCAAGTACATGAGGCTACATTCGAAGCATTAAGAATAAAATTAAATGGAGCGCCTTGATTGCAAGGAGACCCACCATTTACACTAATGAATCCAGTGGGTTTAGGATTTATAGTTATGTATTGCTGTCTTACTTTAGTATCAAAGCACCCTCCAGGTCCAGTGGCTATTAATGTAACATTAAACTGCCCAGCGTTTTGATAAGTATGTGTTGGGTTAGAGAGTGTGCTAGTCTGCCCATCGCCAAAATCCCAAAAATAAGTAGTAGCACCAGAACTATTATTGTTGAAAGAAATCGAGTTCTGTTCCATACATGCTTGAAGTGGAGCTGCAGTGTAATCAGCTATAGGAAAAGCATAAACTTGAATGTAATTGGAAACAACTATAGTGTCGCTTTGACCAAAGTTATCATAAGCTATTAGTTTAATAGTGTAAAAACCTGGTAGGGTATACACATTAGCAGGATTGGCTGTTGTGGAAGTATTTCCATTTCCAAGATCCCAAAAATAGGAAGTGGATCCGGTAGAAGTATTGGTAAAATTAACAGCCATTGGCAAACATCCCGTTCGGGGTGTTGCCGTAAAAGAAGCCACTGGTGCCGCCTTTATTAAATTTGCACCAAAAATTGATGCAATTATAAATGGCAACCATGACTTAAAAATGGTATGAAGCTGCGATTTCAACCTATTTTAATTTTTTTTATGCCATTACACTAATGTGTAGTGACTCATGTATGGTATTAAACTTATCAATTATACGCAGTCTAAAAATTGGAATTGGTCATATTTCCCTAATTTCTTACAAAACATAGCAGAAGCTAAGGTTAGCTGGT
>JBDKJS010000176.1:0-4299 GCA_039806065.1 Bacteroidota bacterium
AAAAATATCCGACTAGGAGTTTAACCACAGGCACACCGTACAAGTTAGTGGCGGTTGCTGGCGATTATCATACCTTGCCTGAGACGATGCGCCATTATTTTGGGTGCATTTAAACAAACGACAGAAAAGTAGCATAGGATTTCACGGAAACTAAATGATACCAATGCCTTCAACAGGTTTTCGACCTCCCATTTTCACTCTCGTTTAATACTGATATTTCTGGGAGGTATCAGCCCCATAGAGTCGATCATCCGTTCATCCGAAAAATCAAACTCCCCATGCAAGTTAAAATGCTTCCAAGTCGTGACTGAGCCATTGCGAATTGCTTCGATTAACGTAGATTTGAGCTCTTCATCTTTTTCATCTGCCAATGCCCGTGCAAGATATAAATAATTCCAACAGACGATGGCATTTTTAATTAAACGGCGACAGCCTTCAGCAATTTCTTGGTCTTCTTTTTCGCCATAGGTAAATTCCTGATTGTGCCCAAAAGAAATAGCTCGCGAAAATTTATTTGATCCCTCACCCTTGTTAAGTTGTTTTTCAATAGCCTGCCTTAATGGTAAGTCATCGCAGTATTGTAAAATGAACAATGTTTTGGGTATTTTGCCAAACTCTTTTAACGCACTATATAGCGGATGTTGTCGAGAATAAGAATTTAACCGCTTAAATAGCTGAGAAGCTGTGGTCATTTTTAACCGAATAGTGGCCACAAAGCGCAGTATTTCATCCCATTGCTGCACAATTAAATCCTCACGAATTGTCTTATCTGGCAATAAAGTATAGTTTAAGTCTTGATAATGCTGACGTTTTTTAAATGCGTACAAATGCTGATGCCCTAAGTTTTTAATGCGTGGTGCAAAACCAACATGCAGGAGATGAGTTGCAGCAAAGATAACCTCTGAGTAACCATGCGTATCCGTTGAATGAATATCACTTTGAATCACATCATTGTGCATCAAACCGTCAATCACGTATGCTGCTTCGCGCTCAGAGGAACTAATGACAGCGGAATGCCACATTAAATCACGCATATCGATAAATGTGACAACACTCACTCCCTTGTCTTTACCTAAATATTTGAATGAATAATTCGCATTCAGCGAATCAACCGCAACTTCAAATTTTTGCCCATCACTAGAAGTATGTAATATGTCAGCATCGTTCCTGTAAATATTGGGCAAGTTCATTTTATCTAGCAATCGCAATATGCGGTCATTGGCGTTTTGTACGTTTTGCAGTGAAAAATACCAATTAATGACGTTATCTAAGTCTCCCTCATCAATTTGTTTAGAGGTTTGTGCCAGTTTACGATGCCCAATATCACAACCAAAGCCAATCACACCTGCCATAAATAGCTTTTTGCTTGGTTTAGCGCGTTGGTATTTGACTTGCCAATGCTCAAATTCATCCAAAAAATTGCTTGCCTTATCCACCGTCGCTAGCATCTCTAACATTGAGATATATTTTCTCTCTGGGAAAAAAGAGCCTAAAGGTGCACAGTCAACATCCTCTTTTTTAGGTGTGCTAACATGAAACGACCCATCTTTTCGCAACGTCAGGTACGTTTTTTGTTCAGAGCTAAGACGTTGATTTAATTTGCTATAACCCTTGTCAACCGCCTCGCCTAGTTGATGAAGTGTTGTCTTGCAGTCAACAAATTCTTCTAGTTGCGCACGATGTAAATAGTTTGCACGGGCATTCTGCCAATCCACTTTCGGAATTAAATATTCATCGAAAGCACGATATTTTTCAGAATGGACTAAATTCAATGCGCCTGATTTAATTGCATCAGCAATACGAACATACAATAAAGCCTTGTAGAGAGATACGCGAAATCTACCTTCCGTTGTGGTGAGTGCCATCCGTTCCTCAGCAGACAGAAAATCAACGGGGGCTTGTTTATCAATATGTCCTTCTCGTTGCTGATAATACACCAGTGCCATCCATAAATTGGGTAGGCTACAGTTGGGCGAGAATTGTATTTTGCGTATAATATCAGCCACACGGAGTTGAAGTTTAAGCGAGTTCAGTTCTAGTGAGGACAAATAATCTTGGCCTTGATACAGTATGGTCGTTTGGCGTTTAAAGTCATCCAATTGAGTCTCCAACGTGGCCTTAGCAGGCTGCGCACTCAGGGCAATGTCAATCATAGCGACTTTTTGGCTATCACTCAGATCTGCATTAGCCACAATATCTTTAATGGATGACAACGTTTCACGAATTGAATGGCGTAATTTATCGGTTAATAGAACCAGAGATTGGCTGCGTTGTTCTCGTGCTTGAAAATAGGCATCTTTTTGAGCTTTTTCGGCACTATTGGCTGTTGCTTGTACAACGTTTAACAACGTATCAATCAGTGTGTCATTCAGTTTAAAGGTCTGATACGCTACAAATGCAATGAGGTGTAAGCGTCGGTCAGCAGCAGCTCGACGTGATACTTGGGGAATCTGTGATTTAATCACCGAATAGGCATAATATTTAATACATTCATGACCCAAGTGAAGTTGTGAAATGATAGGTCTTATGTCTAAATAGAGTGTTTGCAGCGCATCTAAGTCGGCTAAATTAGCTTTGATTTTCGCGGGTAATGTCGATTGTGAGGGGCGTTTTAAGAGAGTAAGGCGATAATGCCATCCTTCCATCGTTGAATTATCGATTTCTTTTTCTAACAGTGCATCAAGCAGCCCTCGTTGTTTTTCACTGAGGCTCTGATCGATAATTTGACTGAGTTTACGCTTATGTTGATTAATGGCTGAAATAATAAGATCTGCCAATATATTGTAACTGGGTACTTCGATTTTTTCACGAGTAAGTATCTGAATAATTTCAATAAGTATTTTTTTAGGTTGATATTGAACAGGTACCAAAATAGCTATTTCGCTTTTAGCAAAAGCCATTGTTTTTACATCAAAAGGGCGGCATCCAAAATAATCTAGGATAATGCGTTGATGATGATGACACGCAAATTTAGTATAGGTAGAGACATCAACCTCTGTTGGGCTAACATTCAGTTGACGTGCAATATACTCAATATCTGCGACATTAACCTGACCTGCAAAGAATTTCCGTCGAGCTTTAAAATAACCAACAGTGGCTAAAAAACAAACCTTGTTAGTGGGTGTGCGTAGTTTGATGATGACATCTTTCAGGATGAGGGGTAATGCAAAAAACTGCTTACGCTCGACACTGTTAAAGACTGGGGGATAATCAAAGGCAGCTTGCTCCAGTGTATTGAATATTTTCATTCTTGCCATTAGATGAACTCACCATAGAATCGAAAACGATAAAAATATTATTGTTAAAATGAACATTTATACAATAATTTATAGTTAGCACAACTCATTGATATTGAAATAACGAAAACAATAAAATAAATCGTGTATCTTGGTTTTTATTGAATAGCAGGCAATAGCATGAGTAAAACAATCGCTTATCTGCGTGTTTCAACCGCAGACCAAGACCTTGAGAAAAATAAGGCCGATATTTTATTTTTTGCTAACCATCATAATTTAGGTCAAGTAACGTTCGTTGAAGAAGTAGTTTCGGGTCGTAAGCCTTGGCGAGAGCGGCATATTGCCAACATCCTTGAGCAATTACAGGCAGGTGATGTGATGATTGTCGCGGAACTGTCACGCTTAGGCCGAAGTATGTTGGAGTGTATGGAAATACTGGCGTTGGCTACGCAAAAACGTATTCGAGTGTATTCCGTTAAAGGGGATTGGCAGCTAGACGATAGCATTCAGAGTAAGATTATTGCCCTAGTATTTTCGATGGCAGCTGAAATTGAGCGCGATTTAATTTCTAAGCGAACGACAGAAGCATTAAGGTTCAAAAAGGCTCAAGGAATGACTTTGGGTCGCCCTAAAGGTATTGGCAAAAGTAAATTGGATGTTTTTAGACCAGAAATTGAAGGCTTATTAGCAAATGGAGCAACTCAAAAGTTTATTGCAAGGCGTTATCACACAACGGAAGCAAATTTACATCACTGGCTTAAAAGGCATGGGTTAAAAAAGGCGAAGCCCGTTTAACTGTCATTCAGCTATAAAATCCTATGCTACTTTTCTGTCGTTTGTTTAAATTCACCCTAAGTAACCCTATGGATGCTACCGTTCAATCAATGGATCGACTGTCTCGTGACGAAATTCAATGTCTGTTCGAAAACTTCAGCGATGCAGACTGGGTGAGAGCTGAAAAGTCAGCTCGAATTTTGGCTCACGGGCTTATTGGAGTTAGCTGGGAAGATATTCTTCAAGAGTCTATTACCAAACTCTTATCAGGGGAACGCACCTTACCAAG
>JBDKJS010000177.1:0-6370 GCA_039806065.1 Bacteroidota bacterium
CATTTGTTGTACCCCATCTCCACTTACATTTCGGTTTGCATTAAAGCCAAGTACAATTTCATTGGTTTGTGTTTTGCTACTGATATAAATATTGGGGTTTACGATCCATAAATCTTGGATTTTTATACTTGCATTGGCAAAAAAAGTATAGCGCATATCAACTCTTCCTTGAGAAACTGTATTACTAAAAAAACTTTCGCTGGGCCTATTTACATGCATGATACTTAGGCCAGCATTGAAATAAGCATTCTCTGATGCAAAGAGTGCATAGTTTAATCCAACGCCTAAATCGAAATAGCCAACCTGACTAAAAGCAAAAGGTTCATTGGGAGGTATAGTACTTTCAAAAAATTGTCCATTCCATTGATTATCGAATGTAAGCTTTGTAATATCAACACGTTTAGCGGCATAGCCTGCGCTAAACCCTGCACTCAATAAACTTTTATAGCCAAGCATTTGATGGTACGCAATTGATACAGCAGCACTAGTTCCTACTAAGTTTCCACTACCTGCATCATCTCTTTGAAAAGATGCACCAATACCCATCCATCCGTTTTCAAATCGATTCGCAAATATTTTTGTATCAGCCCAAGCACTCGTGGTTTTATATGGGCTGCCTACAGATGCCCATTGAGTTCTAAAATTCCCTCCGGCTCTATAATCAAAATCAGGATTAAACCCTGTATTAGCAGGGTTTACCAATAAAGGTGTATTAAAATATTGAGAGAAATTAAGATCCTGGGCATGCAATTGCATGCTTACAATAAGAAATATTGCAATGAATAGAAAAACAGGCCTAGTATTTCTTACTATACGCATCATCTCAATAAAGTTATATCTCCTTTTTTAGTTGCCTTTTCTTTATTAGAAAATTCTATTTGCACGGTATAATGATATACTTCCTGAGGCTGTAACTTTCCATTAAATCGACCGTCCCACCCTTCAGAAGGGTTTGTGCCAACATACACTGTTTGTCCCCATCGGTTATATATCCGCCATGTCATTTTAGCGATACCAAAACCCCGCACATAAATTTTATCATTCACCCCGTCACCGTTTGGTGTAAATGCATTGGGTACATCGAAACCAGGAACGATGGTGATATTAATAGACTGGCAACTGGTATCCGAACAACCCGCATCATTATAAGCCACCAAACAAGCATTATAAGTACCTGTGGCATTGTATAAATGCCTAACAGTAGTATCTCTCAAAATAGTAAGCAGTGAATCGCCATCACCATAACGCCATTGATAACGCGTACCACCAAAACTTTGATTCACAAAATTAATAGGTGTATTCGGTAACGTAGGATTTGGGCTGTACGTAAATCCTGCTGTAGGGTTTGCCCTTACACTCAAAGTAAATGTGGTACTGTCGGCGATATTACAAGTTGCCGAATCAATAGCCACTAACTTCACGGTATAAGTACCTGTATTACTGTATAAGTGCGTTATATTTCCATTGCTTGTTGTAGTAAGCGTTCCACCATCTCCAAAATCCCATCGAAATGTTTGTCCGGCTAAAGAGGTATTTGTAAACACGGCATTATAAGGCACACAGCCTACTGCAGGAGTTTGGAATCGTGCAGAAACATTTGGGGCAATACGTAATTGTTGTGTAATACTATCTGGCTCGTTACAATAATTAGAATCAATTAAAATTAATTTCACGTCGTATGTACCTGCTGCAGCATAAGTATGTGTAACAGGAACTATACCCGCTACTTGTCTTGTACCATCTCCAAAATCCCATCTAAAACTCGCATTGGAAAAAGGCTTGATGGCAGTACTCAAATTATCAAATCGATATGTTAAAGAAGCACAGGGTGGTAATTTTGTGGATGAAAAATTCAGCGCGGCTTCATCATTTCGCACTCTAATTGTTAAATAAGATGTGTCTGAGATATTACAACTAGTGGAATCAATGGCAATGAGTTGAACACGGTATAAGCCAACTAAATTATATTGGTGCGAAATAGTAGGACTTGTAGTTGCAACACTTGGAGAGCCATCTCCAAAATTCCAGACATAATTTTTTGCGAGTAATAGTGTATCAGAAAAATCAACCGTTAAAGGAACACAGCCTGATGTATCTCTCACAACACCTTTAATTGCTGAACGTGGCCCTGCAGCAACACCAGCTAAATTGAAAGCTAATTTTATATTCAGCAAATTACATCCTCGGGCAACGCCCCTTGTTGTAGCCCATGCTCCTGGCGTTCCAACTAATGAGTTAGTGAACCCAACATCTTGATTACAGGAACATATGGATTGATAAATAGTACCATTTGCATCGAACCTACTGGTACCTCCATCTACATGATCTGCATACCCCCCATTTTGTCCGAAAAAAGTAGCATACAATAAAGATGCTGCATCCCGCTTCAATACAAAAAAATAGAAATCAGCACCATCCGTTCTGGTTTGGTAAGCATCAGAAGTTATTGGTAATGCAGTTATAGGAGAAAGCGGAAAACTATTCTGAGCAGATCCGCCCCAACCAGATACATACATATTACCACAGCGATCTACTAAAAAAGCAGTTAACGATAAACTTGGTGTATTGGCACTTGAAGGACCAAAATTCGCCGAAAAAATATATGCACTTAAATCTGGCTGTAATTTTGAGATGAAATGCTTACCGCCATCCTGACTTGGGTCTGCAGTATTATAAGGTGAGTTAAGTACTGGAAAAACACCCGTGGTAGTACCTGTAATATAAGGAACTGCTGCCCTATCAAACTGTATCCCATAAATAAGATCGTTACCTGTTGTGCCGATATAACTTGTGCTAATTAATCGCGTACCAGTTGGATTAACGATTGAAATAAATCCATCAACCTGTCCTTTATGTGTTTGAAAAGCAGCTGCAGCGCTGCTACTACCAGGCATATCGGTACTAGCTGTTGCTCCTGCCACATAAATATTTTGATTGGAAGGATTGATGGAAAGTACAAAACTTGCATCGTCGCCATTACCCCCCAATAATGAACTAAATATTACTGCACTTAAATTGTTATTAAGTTTAATGAGTACGGCATCTTGATACCTGTCGGTAGTTGCTGCTCCGCCTACAGTTTGAAAAGCACTAGTACTTGTAGGAAAATTCGTTGATTGCGTACAAGCAGCAATTAAGATATTTCCTTGATTATCTACAATCACTTCACTTCTGGCATCATCCCCATAATTCCTTCTAGTAGTTATGGGTGCACTCGGTAAAGTTGATCCATAGTTTAATGCAACGTTTACACCATCATCTGCGGAACCACCGATACGTAGAGAACCTAATAATGCAGTACCGCTCGAATTAAATTTAGTAAGTACTATATCAAAGGCACCGCCAGTTCCATACAATCGAAGTGGCGCTACAGTGGGGTAAGTTGCGCCAGATGCCGACCTACCTGCTACAATTAAATCACCATTTCCATCTACTACTAAACTATGTGGTTGCTCATTACCAGATCCCCCTAAATAAGTTGCATACAAAAGTGAGGTTCCGTCTGGGGCAAATTTAATAATGCCGATATCAAAGCCCGGTAAACTAGAAGTGCCGGCACCTCCTGCAAAAGATTGCTGAAAAGCTCCATTTGTAACAGGAAAGCCTGTAGCAAATACAATACCACCCGCATAAAAATTACCGGCCCCATCATAGGTTGCCGTAAAGCCCCAATTATCTGCTGTACTACCAGAGTAAGAAATAAATACAACCGCAGGGTCTATAACCAGTGTAGCATTTTTATCATAATTTTCATTGGCCTGAAAACGAACAAAATTTCCTTTTATATCATAGCTACAACTAATGTCTTTTTTCCCTTCATTGGTTAGCTGATACGTATATGGAGCTGTTTCTTCAACGGTACCTACTGAGGTTTTAATTTGCAATCGCTCTTCTTTTTTGCTTAAGCCATCAACGCCATCAAAATACAAAATCACTTTAGAAATATCACCACCTGGGTGAACTACAATATCATACTTCAAGCTTTGATTGCTTGTATAATAACGTACATCTATATTGGGGTAAATATTTTTGTAGGTAATAGTTTGAAATATTTTGCAATTACTGGCCCATTTAGAGGGGTCATTTCCAATAAAATAATTGTTATAAGCAACCAAGGGTTTTTCAGAAATAATTGTAGCATTCGGATCCGCATTTAAAAATTTCACCGCGTAGGCATGCGATCTTACAACAAGTTCATCTAAGCCCTTATCCCCACCAGGCACAGGCTTACCATCACTTGCCATGTTACCAAGTTTCGTAATATCAGGTTGCCGATGAAAAGATGCAGCCAGCCTTTCTAAATCATTTGGATTGTGTTGAATAACCCGATATCCAGTACTTTCTAAAATAAATGCACCTTGGGTTAAATTACTCCTGAACTTTACTGTTTTTTCCCACTGCCCTTTATTTTCAATAAAATCCAAATAATGCTGAGCCACCAATAATTCGGAGGAAAAAAACAAGCAAACTAGTATACCGAGCTTTCTTAACAGCATAATCCTTTCATTAAGTTACGATATTTTTCCCCATCCTATTTTTGTTTTCTGCGACTGCAAAAATAGCTTCAACCCTTCATTCTCTGGTTTTTCAAGTTTTTCATCTCTTTCAACAATCCATGCTGCTACTTCTTTAGCTTTTTCAAGCACCCCTTTATCTGTAACAATATTGGCCAACTTGAAATTCAATTCGCCACTCTGCTTTGTGCCTTCAATATCACCTGGCCCCCTCATAGCTAAATCTTTTTCTGCAATTTTAAACCCATCATTGGTGGTACACATTATGGAGATACGTTCTCTGGCCTCTTTGCTTGCTTTACTCCCCGTTAATAAAATGCAAAAACTTTTCTCAGACCCCCTCCCCACCCTTCCGCGGAGCTGGTGTAACTGAGAAAGCCCAAACTTTTCAGCACTTTCAATAACCATTACGGATGCATTGGGTACATTTACTCCTACTTCAATTACAGTAGTACTTACCATAATTTGGGTATCACCCTTCACAAAACGTGCCATATTTATTTCTTTTTGCTCAATAGGCATTTTTCCATGTACCATACTAATTTTATACTTCGGTTCGGGGAAATAGCTTTTTACTTGTTCATAGCCTTGTTTTAAATCTTCGTAACTCAGCTTTTCACTTTCTTCAATAAGCGGATAAATGATATAGGCTTGCCTTCCTTTGGTGATTTCTTCTTTCACAAAATCCATTACCTGCATTCTTTTCATTTCATTTCTTTGTACGGTAGTAATGGGTATTCTGCCGGGTGGTAATTCATCCAACACACTATAATCTAAATCGCCGTAAGCAGTCATGGCCAAGGTACGCGGAATAGGTGTTGCAGTCATCACTAAAACATGCGGCGGTATAGATGCCTTCATCCATAATTTAGCCCGTTGTGCAACACCAAAACGGTGTTGTTCATCTACAATTACTAATCCCAAATTTTTGAACTGAACTACTTCTTCTATCACTGCATGTGTACCAATTACTAAATGAATCGTATCTTCTATTAACCCTTGTAAAATTCTTTTTCGCTCAGCGGTTTTTGTACTCCCCGTTAATAAAGCTACTTCAATTGGCATAGCCGCCAATAAAGCAGCAATACCCTGAAAATGTTGCTGAGCTAATATTTCCGTAGGCGCCATCAAACAACTTTGATAGCCATTATCTGCTGCTAATAACATACTAAGCAAGGCTACGATTGTTTTACCACTACCCACATCTCCTTGTAACAATCTATTCATTTGATGGCCTCTACCTGTATCCTGCCTTATTTCTTTCAATACTCTTTTTTGGGCACCCGTTAATGTAAAGGGCAAGTATTGATTATAAAATTCATTAAAATAGTCGCCCACTTTTTCGAATAATACTCCCTTGCTATATTGATTTCTTTGAATGCGAACGAGCTGTAATCTTATTTGTGCTATAAAAAACTCTTCAAATTTTAAACGCTCTAAAGCTTTTTTATAGATGGCTTCAGCAGTAGGAAAATGAATAGCACAATATGCTTCATACCTACCTATTAATTTTAATTTTACCCGAATAACATCTGGAATATTTTCTGGAATATCGGCAGGCTTTAATAGTTGTAATAATACCTGCGTGAGCTTGGCTATTTGCCGCCCATTTAAGCCCCTTGCCTTTAGTTTTTCGGTTGAAGGATAAATGGGTTCCCAAAAAGAAGCACCAGCTGATTTTGCGGGCAAATACACTTCAATTTCAGGATGCACCATTTGAGGTTTCCCATTAAAAAAACTGGTTTTGCCAAACACCACATAATCTGAACCGATATATAAATTCTTTTGTACCCAATTAATTCCCTGAAACCAAGCTAATTCCAATACACCTGTTTGATCTCTAATTTGCACTACTA
>JBDKJS010000178.1:0-26541 GCA_039806065.1 Bacteroidota bacterium
ATTCTTGAACGTGAAACGATACTTGAAGATCATCACATTGATCTGATTCTTGAAGCTGGGGTGAAATCTATTATCCTTCATAAACAAGAAATAAATGCAGGCGATTATGCTATAATTTATAATACGCTTCAAAAAGATACTTCGAATTCTGAAAAGGAGGCCGTTGAGCATATCTACCGTCAACTAAGAAATGCCGAACCACCAGATGAGGAAACGGCTCGTGGTATCATTGATAAATTATTTTTCTCCGACAAACGATACGATCTAGGCGATGTGGGTCGTTATAGAATAAATAAAAAACTTGGTCTTCAGATAGAGGAAAACGTAAAAGTTCTAACAAAGGAAGACATCATTATGATTATTAAGCAGCTGATAGAATTAATTAATTCAAAGGCTGAAGTAGATGATATTGATCACTTGAGCAATAGGCGTGTAAGAACCGTAGGTGAACAGTTGTTTTCCCAGTTTGGTGTAGGATTGGCTCGTATGGCAAGAACTATTCGTGAAAGAATGAACGTTCGCGACAACGAAGTTTTTACGCCTGCCGATCTAATTAATGCTAAAACACTTTCATCAGTAATCAACTCTTTCTTTGGAACCAACCAGCTATCTCAATTTATGGATCAAACCAATCCTTTGGCTGAGATTACCCATAAGCGTAGACTTTCGGCACTCGGGCCTGGTGGTTTGAGTCGTGAAAGAGCTGGATTTGAAGTACGTGACGTACATTATACTCACTATGGTAGATTGTGTACTATTGAAACACCAGAAGGTCCAAACATTGGTTTGATTTCTTCACTTTGTGTTTATGCAAAGATTAATAATTTAGGATTTATAGAAACACCTTACAGAACCGTTTCTGAAGGTAAAGTAGACATAGAAAAACCAGTTGTTTACTTAACTGCTGAAGAGGAAGACAACAAAATTATTGCTCAAGCTAATGCCAATATTAATGATGGCGGTGTTTTTGTTGATGGTAAAGTGAAAGCTCGTGAATTGGGTGATTTCCCGATTTTAGAGCCAGAGAAAATCCATTTGATGGACGTAGCCCCAAATCAAATAGCTTCTATAGCAGCTTCACTAATTCCATTCCTTGAGCATGATGATGCAAACCGTGCTTTGATGGGTTCAAACATGCAGCGTCAGGCAGTTCCATTATTAAGAGCTGAAGCTCCCATTGTAGGTACTGGATTAGAAGCGCGAGTAGCCCAAGATAGCCGTACCCTTATTAATGCAGAGGGTGACGGAATTGTAGAATATGTAGATGCTAATAACATTGTAATACGATATAACAGAAAAGAAACTGAACGCCTTGTAAGTTTTGAAGATGATGTGGTTAGTTACACTCTAACTAAATTCCAAAAGACCAATCAAAACACATGTATCAACTTAAAACCTATTGTTCGAAAGGGACAAAAAGTAAAAAGGGGACAAGTGTTATGTGAAGGTTATGCAACGCAAGATGGCGAATTGGCCCTTGGAAGAAATCTACAAGTAGCATTCATGCCATGGAAGGGTTATAATTTTGAGGATGCGATCGTAATTAGCGAAAGGGTAATTAGGGAAGACATCTTCACATCACTTCATATTGATGAATATTCGCTAGAAGTGCGTGATACAAAACGAGGAATGGAAGAATTAACTGCTGATATTCCAAATGTGAGCGAAGAAGCTACTCGTGATTTAGATGATCATGGTATGATTAGGGTTGGAGCTGAGGTAGCAGAAGGTGATATATTAATTGGAAAAATAACACCTAAAGGAGAGACCGATCCTTCGCCTGAAGAAAAACTTTTAAGAGCAATCTTTGGAGATAAAGCAGGTGATGTGAAAGATGCATCCTTGAAAGTGCCCCCATCTGTGAAAGGTGTAGTGATCGATAAAAGATTATTTAGTAGGGTGATGGCGAAGGATAAATCGCAAAAAAATGATGAGAAAGTAATCCTCGAGAAACTAGATAAGGAGTATAACCAAGCTGCTATTGAACTAAAAGAGAAGTTAATAGATAAACTATTTGTTTTAGTAAGCGGTAAAACAGCTCAAGGTGTTACAGATATTTTCAAAGAGGTAATTATACCAAAGGGAGCTAAGTTTACACAGAAAATGTTGACAGAAATCAACTATGAAACTGTTAACCCAACTAAGTGGACAACTGACAAAGAAAAGAATGATCAGATTAAGCAATTGTTACATAATTATACCATCAAAATAAATGATGTAACTGGTATTTATAAGCGTAAAAAGTTTGCACTTACTGTTGGAGATGAACTACCGACTGGTATTGTTCAGATGGCTAAAGTATACATAGCTAAAAAACGTAAGCTCAAGGTAGGAGATAAAATGGCAGGCCGACATGGAAATAAAGGTATCGTGGCAAAAATTGTTCGTGATGAAGATATGCCATTCCTAGAAGATGGAACACCAGTTGATATTGTTTTGAATCCGCTGGGGGTACCTTCGAGGATGAACCTTGGTCAAATTTATGAAACAATTCTTGGATGGGCCGGACTGAAGTTAGGAATGAAGTTTGCCACACCTATTTTTGATGGCGCTAGCCTTGATCAGATAGATGAGTGGGTAAACAAAGCAAGTCTTCCTAAGCTCGGATCAACTTATTTATATGACGGAGGTACAGGTGAGCGCTTTGATCAACCAGCAACTGTGGGTGTAATTTATATGTTAAAGTTAGGCCACATGGTTGATGATAAAATGCACGCTCGCTCCATAGGTCCTTACTCACTAATTACACAACAACCATTGGGTGGTAAAGCCCAATTTGGTGGTCAGCGTTTTGGTGAGATGGAGGTATGGGCTCTCGAAGCGTTTGGAGCAGCGAATATTTTGCAAGAAATTCTTACCATAAAATCAGATGATGTACTTGGACGTGCAAAGGCATATGAAAGTATTGTAAAAGGAGATAATCCACCGGTACCTGGTATTCCTGAGTCATTCAATGTATTATTGCACGAACTTAGAGGTTTGGGCTTGAAAATAACACTCGATTAATGTTTTATATTTTTAATACTGTATAAAAATACGTTTTATTAATTATTAAAACTTAATTCTTAATCAATCAAATTAAAATGGCTACTAAAAAAGAAATAAAAGTAAAATCAAATTTCACCAAGATCACTATCAGCTTGGCATCGCCAGAGGATATCTTGTCACAGTCAAGTGGTGAAGTGTTGAAGCCCGAAACAATCAATTATAGAACCTATAAGCCTGAACGTGATGGTTTGTTCTGTGAAAGAATTTTCGGCCCAGTTAAAGATTGGGAATGTCATTGCGGAAAATATAAGCGTATTAGGTATAAAGGCATTGTGTGTGATAGATGCGGAGTAGAAGTGACCGAGAAGAAAGTAAGACGTGAAAGAATGGGACATATCCAGCTCACTGTGCCTGTGGCGCATATCTGGTATTTCCGTTCATTGCCAAATAAGATAGGTTACTTATTAGGATTGCCTACCAAAAAATTGGATATGATTATTTACTACGAAAGATATGTAGTAATTAATCCTGGAATAAAGGCAAATGATGGTATCAACTATTTGGATTTTCTAACTGAAGATGAGTACCTAAATCATTTAGAAACGCTTCCTAAAGAAAACCAACATTTGGATGATAAGGATCCCAATAAATTTATTGCCAAGATGGGAGCTGATGCATTGTATGAACTATTGGGAAGACTTAATCTTGATGAATTAAGTTATAATCTTAGAACACAAGCTAACAATGAAACTTCGCAGCAAAGAAAGAATGAAGCCTTGAAAAGGTTAAATGTTGTAGAAGCTTTTAGAGCAGCGAACAATAATATTGAAAATCGTCCAGAATGGATGATTGTAAAGGTAGTTCCTGTGATTCCGCCAGAATTGCGCCCTCTTGTTCCTTTAGATGGGGGTAGATTTGCTACATCAGATTTAAATGATTTATACCGAAGAGTAATTATTAGAAATAATCGTTTAAAGCGTTTAATAGAAATTAAGGCTCCTGATGTAATATTAAGAAATGAGAAGCGCATGCTTCAAGAAGCTGTAGACTCATTGTTTGATAATTCAAGAAAGGCTAATGCAGTAAAAACTGAGAGTAATAGGGCATTAAAATCCCTTTCAGATTCACTTAAAGGAAAACAAGGACGTTTCCGTCAGAACTTGCTTGGTAAGCGTGTTGATTATAGCGCGCGTTCTGTAATTGTTGTAGGGCCTGAGTTAAAATTGCACGAATGTGGTTTGCCAAAAGATATGGCCGCAGAATTGTTCAAACCATTTATCATTCGTAAGATGATCGAACGTGGAGTGGTAAAAACTGTTAAGAGCGCTAAGAAAATTGTAGATAGAAAAGATCCGATAGTATGGGATATTTTGGAAAATGTACTCAAAGGTCACCCAGTATTATTGAACAGAGCTCCCACACTTCATAGATTGGGTATTCAAGCCTTTCAACCTAAATTGATTGAAGGAAAAGCTATACAGCTTCATCCGTTAGTTTGTACCGCGTTTAACGCTGACTTTGACGGTGACCAAATGGCTGTGCACGTTCCTTTAGGACATGCTGCGGTTTTAGAAGCTCAAATGTTAATGCTTGCATCGCACAATATTCTAAACCCTGCAAATGGTGCTCCTATAACTGTGCCTTCACAAGACATGGTACTTGGGTTGTATTATACCACCAAGGAACGTAAAAGTGATGATAAGATTACAGTTAAAGGAGAAGGTTTAAAATTTTATTCAGCTGATGAGGCAATCATTGCTTACAATGAAGGAAGAGTAGATTTGCATGCTAGTATCCACGTGAAAACCAACGTACGCGAAAATGATCAGATTGTTGAAAAGCTAGTAAAAACTACGATGGGAAGAGTGATGTTCAATTTATGCGTGCCTGCTGAAGTTGGTTTTGTAGATACTTTGCTAACAAAGAAATCTTTGCGTGATGTGATTGGAAATATTTTAAAGATATGTGGTATAGCCCGCACAGCGCAATTCCTTGATGATATTAAAGATCTTGGATTTAAAATGGCTTTTAGAGGTGGATTGTCTTTCAATATTGGTGATGTAATGGTGCCACAGGCTAAGGTTGATCTTGTTGAAAAAGCTAATACAGAGGTTGATGAAATATTGAACAACTATTCAAATGGTTTCATTACTTATAATGAAAGATACAACCAAATCATTGATGTATGGACTAGAACGAATAACAGAATTACAGAAACTTTGATGAAGCAAATTTCGACTGATAAACAAGGTTTCAATTCAATTTATATGATGCTCGATTCTGGAGCTCGTGGTAGTAAAGAGCAAATTCGCCAGCTTGGTGGTATGAGGGGTTTGATGGCGAAGCCGCAGAAGAGTGGAAGTAGTGGTGGAGAAATTATTGAAAATCCAATTCTGTCCAACTTTAAAGAAGGACTTTCCATTCTTGAGTACTTTATTTCAACTCACGGTGCTCGTAAAGGTTTGGCCGATACTGCACTTAAGACAGCGGATGCTGGTTATCTAACTAGAAGGCTGGTGGATGTGGCGCAAGATGTTATTATTACCGAACCAGATTGCGGTACTCTGCGTGGACTTCAAGAAACAGCTCTAAAGGTTAATGATGATGTAATTGAAAGTTTGCATGATCGTATTTTAGGCCGGGTGTCATTGCATGATGTTTTCCATCCATCAACAGGAGAATTAATCGTTGGTGCTGGAGCAGAAATTACAGATGTATTGGCAGATAGAATAGAGAATTCACCAATAGAGATGGTTGAAATTCGTTCTGTGTTAACTTGTGAATCAGACAGAGGCGTTTGTACCAAATGTTATGGAAGGAATTTGGCTACGGGTAGAATAGTTCAAAAAGGAGAAGCTGTTGGAGTAATAGCAGCACAATCAATTGGTGAACCGGGAACCCAGCTTACTTTACGTACCTTCCACGTGGGTGGTGCCGCTAGCAGTATTGCACAAGACCGAAGTATAAAAGCAAAGTTTGCTGGAAAGTTAGAATTAGATGATGTTAAGTTTGTAACTAAGTCTAATAAAGATAAAATTGTAATTGGAAGATCTGGCGAATTAAGAATAGTAGATCCAAAATCAGGAACCACTTTAACCACCGCTACAGTGCCTTATGGGGCATTATTACTAGCTACCGCAAATGAAATAGTAGAAAAAGGACAAGTAATTTGTGAGTGGGATCCATTTAATGCGGTAATAGTTTCGGAAATGGAAGGTAAGATTGATTTTGATCATATTGAAGAAGGAATTACCTTCAGGGATGAACAAGATGACCAGACAGGGTTCCGTGAAAAAGTAATAATTGAAACCCGAGATAAAACCAAGAACCCAACCATCAAGATTATGTCAGGTAAGGAGGTTGCAAAATCTTACAGTATTCCTGTTGGTGCTCATATTATGATTAATAAGGGAGATAAGATTACGGCTGGTGAAGTTCTTGTAAAAATTCCTAGATCAAGCGGAAAAACTGGTGATATCACAGGAGGTTTACCAAGGGTAACTGAGCTCTTTGAAGCACGTAATCCGAGTAATCCAGCGGTGGTGTCTGAAATTGATGGAGTAGTAAATTATGGGGGTATTAAGCGCGGTAATCGCGAAATAATAATCACTCCTAAAGAGGGAGAACCTAAAAAGTATTTGGTTTCTCTAAGCAAACACATCTTGGTTCAAGATAACGACTTTGTAAAAGCAGGAGATCCTTTAAGTGATGGCGCCATTACACCTACTGATATTTTAGCGATCAAGGGACCATCTATGGTGCAAGAGTATTTGGTTAATGAAATCCAAGAAGTGTACCGTTTACAAGGTGTTAAGATTAACGATAAACACTTTGAGGTAATCGTAAGACAGATGATGCGTAAGGTTGTTATAGATGATCCAGGCGATACTATGTTCCTTGAAAATGAGTATGTGGATAAAATTGAATTCATGAAAATGAATGACCAAATGATGGACAAAGTTGTAATATCCGAAAGCGGAGATAGTACTGAAGTTAAACCTGGTCAAATCATTACCTTGAGAAAGCTTCGTGAAATTAATTCAACACTTAGACGTCAAGATAAGCGATTGATAGATGCGCGTGAAGCTGTACCGGCTACTTCTAGTCCAGTACTTCAAGGTATCACGCAAGCATCCTTACATACCCGCAGTTGGATTAGTGCTGCATCATTCCAAGAAACTACGAAAGTTCTTAACGAGGCCGCAGTGAATGGAAAGATTGACGAACTAGCAGGATTGAAAGAAAATGTAATTGTTGGTCACTTAATTCCAGCTGGTACTGGCCTTAGAGATTATGATAAATTAATCGTAGGGTCACAAGAGGAATACAATCTTCTTATGGCTAGTAAGGAAGAGGCAGCTACTGCCTAATCTGAACGATTGAAATTAAAAAGGCTGAGGTATTATTATCTCAGCCTTTTTTTTTAGTTTAGACGGATTAATCCAAACGCATGAGGAAATTTTACTTAAATTTTTTTCGAATTAACTGTATTTTATGTTTGATTTTTTCATTCCCCCTGGCTGGTCAAATAGTTGAAGTGCCTGATTCAAGTAATACTGGTTCTGTCAAAGGGTGGGAAGTTAGCAGCATTCAGGTTTCTACAGGTAGTGCTAGTCTAGGCGAATCATATTTTAACTTTCGAAAATTTCAGAAATTGGCACCTAATAGTTTTTTGCTCAATCAGTCGTACCCTGGTTATTTGGAATCAAATTTTAATATTGGTAGTGATAGGGCTTCAGTCTTTTCTTTCTCGGTTACACTAAACAAACTTAGATCGAACAGGAATGATATAAAATTTTCAGCCGGATTTAACTATTTTCCAAACATTTCCTACTCAAGTAATTTGTCAAAAAGCACAAGTTTCCCGTTTGATACGCTTATTTCAACTCAAACAGGTAATGCGATATATTTTGATTCTATTTTTACGAGTTCTTGTGTCGCTGAATACAATTACGATCACTTAAGAGCTGATCTTAATTTCTTTTTCGAGTCTAAATCAAAAACCAGGTGGACCTTATATGGAGGTTTGGGTCTAAGTATTGGATTAAGTTTAAAGAATTATATAACGGTAAATTTCAACGAATGGAGTCAAATAGAGCCAAGAGATAATAGTTATAATTATTATATTCCTTATCAGCAAAATTACAGTGGATTGAGTTTTGGTAATGAAGTTTTTGAAAATAGAACAAATGCTTCTGCGGCTACATATCTATTAGGTGGAGTAAGATTTAATGTGAGTAAACGAAATTTGTTTTGGAGTAAGGTGGCTTTTTTTTATGAAATTAGGCCGAGTTTAAATTATTTTTATTTCCCTAAACTAAATGCTTACTTGAGAGCTGGCTTTATGAATCAGCTTGGGGTGCACATTCGAATGCGTTAATTTTTAATTAATCATCTAATAATAAAAGGCCACCTGTTGATGTGTGGCCTTTTTGCTATGAAATGTTAGAAAAGTGTTAAGTGTAAAGTTGTATATTTTATTTGACTAGCGTAACGCTACCCACATAGTCATGAGGAATGCCCTTGTGATCTTTAATTCTTATTTTATAAACATACACATCCATTTGGCATAACTCGCCAGACTTTTGGAATGTTCCATCCCAGAATCGGTCAATTGATTCAGTATAATAAATTTCCATTCCCCATCGATCAAAAATACTCATGGTCATATCAGAGTATCCTACACCATAAGGGCCAAAGGTGTCGTTCTTGCCATCGCCATTGGGGGTAAATGCATTAGGAAAGTATATGGCATAGTCATCCTCAATTACAACACTGTTGTAGATAGTATCTAGACATCCTTGATTGTTACTCACTACTAGCATTACTTGGAATGATCCAGTGTCAGTGTAGGTGTAGGCCGGATTACGATCACTTGATGAACCTTTGCCATCACCAAAATTCCAATACCAATCAGTGGCACCAGCGCTCTCATCATCGAATTGGAAAGTTGAATTTAAAATTGTGGCTACATATTTATCGATTTCGAAGGCAGCATTTGGTTTAGGGAAAACTCTAACAGCATTTGAGATACTTTTACTATCAGAGCAGCCTTCAGCTGTTGTCACTGTTAGGCTTACTGCATAAAGGCCTGGAGTTTGAAATAAGTGATTCACAATAGCGCCTGTATCAGTAGTGTTGTCTCCAAAATTCCATTGATAATTACAATTTGGAATGACATTTGTTGATCCAAAGAAATTAACCGCTACCGGTGCGCACCCTTGAAATGGAGCATTAAAATCAGCTGTTGGTTTTGGCGCGACCCTTATGGGTACTGTTGCATTCACGGTGCCACATACATTGCTTACAGTTAAATAGAATGTGGAGTCGCGGTCAAGTGAAAATGTTGCAGCTGCAGTATTGATGGCACCATTGTTCCAATTGTAGGCATATGAATTTCCACTACCGCCAGATGCTACTGCCGAAACACTTGCTTGTTGTCCTTGGCAAATGGCACTTGTTCCTACAGCTTGCACTTGTAATGCTGGATAGTGATAAATTGTTAAGTTATTGGAATTTACAGCACAACCATTTACATCAGTAACAGTCAGGGCATATGAAGTATTGTTAGCAGGTGTTACGTGAATGACATCTGCCAAGCTTCCATTATTCCAAGCATAGGCATATGGTGGTGTTCCACCTGCCACGGCAGCGCTTATTGTAGTGCTGGCTCCGGCACAGATGTTTTGATTTCCGCTAATGTTAGCTGTGATGGCTGGAGGTGTATTAAGCAGTATAGCATTTTGAATTGTACACCCATTTGCATCAGTGATGGTAACACTATAGTTACCTGCTCCTAAATTGAACACAGAGCCGATGTTGCCCAGGCCATTGTTCCAATTGTAATTATAGGGTGCGGTACCTCCTGATGTATTTAAAATAATAGCGCCATTATTTATTCCAGCACAAGCTGGTTGCACAATAGATGGATTGATGTTTAGTGTACTTCCACTTCCTACTGAAACAGTAGCCGTATCGTTACAACCATTAGCATCGGTAGCAATGACTGTGTAATTGCCTCCATATAAATTTTGTATACTAGCTGTAGTCTGTAATGAAGGAAACCATAGGTAGTTAAAATTACCATTTCCGCCCGAAGCTAATGCTGTTGCTGTGCCATTTTGTTGCCCGCATGTAGTACCTGTGGCAGTGGTGGTAGTAACAATAGGATTAGGTTGTGTAATGTTCAATGGAATAGATGCTATGCACCCATTTACATCTGTTACAACAATGTTATAAGTATTGGCACTAAGGTTGTTTACTGAAGCGGTATTGAATCCTCCAGGGGTCCAATTATAGGTGAATGGTGCAGTTCCCCCATTGATGGTAACAGTTGCCGACCCATTACTCCCGTTGAAACAAGTTACATTAGATTGTACGCTTGCTGAAAGCGTTCCTACACCAATGTTGCTTACCTGCACTGTGTCTGTAACTGAACAGGCATTACTGTCCGTTACTGTTATTGTATAAACTCCACTTGCAAGTGAATTGGCCGTGTTGTTTGTGTCACCTGTAGACCAGTGGTAGTTATAAGGAGCCGATCCACCACTAACAGTTGCAGTGGCACTACCATTGGATGCATTGCAATTAGCGGATTGATTACTTAAATTTAAAGTAATAGGTGAAGGCTCAGTAATGCTTATTGATTGCGAAGATGTGCAACCATTGGCATCAGTCACAGCAACTGTGTAATTCCCTGCACTTAAATTATTCGCTGTATTTGTTCCAATAGGTGCATGGCTCCATGAATAAATGTACGGACTATTACCGCCAATAGGTATAACGGAAATACTTCCATTATTGCCATTGGCACAGCTAACTTGATTTACTTGCGAAACAGAAATGGACGGTCCACTAATATTTGAAATTGATATGGTAGCAGTATCTGACTGACCAAATGCGTCTCTTACCAAAACTTGATAGATTCCCGGGGCTAAGTTATTAATGGTGGCACTTGTTTGTCCAGTACCTATCCATTCATAACTGTATGGAGCAATACCCCCTATGGCCTGAGCTGTTGCACTACCATTAAAGGTTCCACAAGTAGCATTGATTGCTTGTGCTGTTATCTCAACTGGATTTGGCTGGGTGAGTGTAGTTGTAATACTTGCCGTACACCCAGTAGCATCAGTAACTATTATTTGATAAGTACCAGCAGGTAAGTTGAGTGCGCTATCACTACTGCTTACATTTGGTTGCCATGCGAATTGATAAGGAGCAGTTCCTCCGATAACCTGTGTATGGATGGTGCCGTTGTTGCAGTTGTAACAATTGTTGTTTGTTACTCCATTCAAAGTTATCGTAGGTCCATTGCTATTCAACACCTGTTCAGCGATATTAATAGTACAACCGTTGTTGTCAGTAATAATTGCGGTGTAGGTACCACTTAAAAGATTATAAATGTTTGCTGCAGTATCATTGGTATTCCATAAAATTTGGTAGGGTGATATTCCTCCTTGGATTGATACACTTGCGGTACCGTTTGATTGGTTGCAGGATGCACTATTTGAATTTGAACTTACCACCAAATTGCTCGGTTCATTTATTGTAAGTGATTCAGAAGTTGTACAACCATTGATATCTGTAACTGTAACTGAATAATTTCCAGCTATTAGATTGTTAATTTGACTTGTGGTGGATCCATTACTCCATAAGTAAGTAAAGGGCCCATTGCCTGAGGTGATGGTTGCACTGGCTGATCCATTTGCACCTCCATAGCATGATACTTGACTATTGCTTTGTGCTGTAAGATTAGGACCATTATTGTCGTCTACATTTAATGTTAGCGTTGTTTGACAACCATCTGCATCTAATATCAATACGCTATAATTGCCGCTTGCTAAATTGGTAGCTGTAGAAGTATTTCCGCCATTATTCCAAGCATACTGGTATGGCGATCTACCATTGGTGATATTAATTTGAGCAGCACCATTTAACTGTCCACAATTTGAATTTGTGGTAATCGCATTTGCATTCAAGACTATTCCATCAGGGATATTAAATGTGCCAGTAACTGAGCATCCATTATCGTCATAACCTATTACTTGATACATACCTGTGGTGAGATTAGTAGCAGTTGCAACAGAATGACCTGTATTCCAATTGTAATTAAAATTTCCTGTACCTCCAGATAAGTTAAATGTAGCACTACCGTTGGTTCCACCAACACAACTTGGAGCAACCCATGATGAGTTGCTAACTATCATTGGCGGTGATTGTATGATAGCTTGAGCTGTGCTACTACATCCATTAGCATCAGTAACATGGATGGCATAGGTCCCTGCAGTCAAACTGCTAATTGAATCACTAGCGGCACTATTACTCCATTGATAGGTATAAGGTAATGTACCACCTGATACAAGTATCCTTGCGCTGCCATCAGCTCCTTGATAGCATTTTACATCTGATATATTGAAAGCTAATTGTAATGCATTAGGTTCTTGTATAATGATTGATTCATTAGCTGAACAACCATTGGCATCTGTTACTTGTACGGTGTAATTTCCTGCCACAATATTTTGTATGGAGGAGGTAGTTTCATTATTACTCCAAAGTATAGTGTATGGTGCTTGTCCATTTGTTATACCAATCTCTGCAGATCCAGAGTTGGTTCCAAAGCAATTAACATGATTAATATTTGCCACGGCAATGTTTGGCCCATTTAAATCTGAAATTGAAGCAGTATGTGTGGCTATACAGCCATTAGCATCTTCTATGGTAGCTGAGTAAGAACCGCTTGGGATACCGATCAGCGAGTTTCCAATGCTGCCATTATTCCAAGTGATGGTATAGGGTGATGCTCCTCCTGTTGGGGTAAGAATTATACTACCATTACTTTGACCACAAGCAGCAGGAACTGCTTCTGCAAAAGTTGTGATGCTATCTGTCTCTGTTATAGAAATATTGCTTGTAGTTTGACAGCCATTGGCATCATTGATAATTACCGTGTGGTTTCCAGCGCTTAAATTTTGTGGATTAGAAATAGTGTCGTTAGAAGGAAACCATGAATAAGTGTAAGGAGCAGTTCCACCAGAAGTGGTAGTAACTATCGATCCTGAACTTCCACCAAAACAGGTAACTGGAGTTGCTGCCAAAGATGTGTTTAAAAGTGGAGGCTGATTTATATCAAAGTTGATAAGGGTATTACAACCATTAGCATCCACTATATTTACAGTATAATTTCCTGCACTGAGCGAACTTGAATATGCTGCAGAGTCACCATTGGCCCAATTATATTGGTAAGGAGCAGTTCCTCCTTGAACTGTTATATTGGCAATACCATCCATACTGTTATAGCAAAGCGTATTGGTAGTATTCGCAACCGCTTGAAGTGCTAAAGGTTCATTTACAAATACACTTGATGAAGTACTACAACCATTTGCATCGGTTACTTGTACTGCATAACTTCCTGCAATGATATTCGATAGGTTTTGATTGGTAGATCCATTGCTCCAAAGGTAGCTGATGGGTTGTGTCCCATTCGCGACCGTTAGGTTGATAGAACCAGTGTTATTTCCCTGACATAAAGTAGGATAGGCATTGAGTGCAACTATTGACGGACCATCAAGATCAATTAGTGTATAAGATTGCATTATATTGCAACCGTTAAAATCTGTTATGGTTACTTCATAATTGCCTGCTGCCAGCTGACTTGCAATACTACTATTGCTTGTAGCTCCTTGCCATATATAGGTATAGGGCCCAGTACCACCTGATGTGGAAATGATTATGCTACCAGTAGCTTGCGAACACGAAGGAGATTGTGTGGTGCCAGAAATAGTAAGAGGTGATGGTTGAGTTACCTCAATGCTGTTTGTGGTTGTACATCCATTGTCATCAGTAATTGTTACGGAGTAAATTCCGGCCGAAAGGTTTATTATATTTGAAATCGTATCGCCATTTGACCAATGGTAATGATAGTTGCCAGTTCCACCGCTTGCTATAACATTGGCACTTCCAGTGGTATCGCTATGACAAAGTACATTGCCCCCTGATATTTGGCTAGAAAGTGGGTTTGGCTCAGTAATGGTTATAGTTGTAGCTCCTATACAGCTATTGGCATCAGTAACTTCAACATAATAGGTACCGGCAGAAAGCGAACCTGCACTATCCGCAGTAGCGCCATTTGACCATAAGTAAGTGAATGGTGCTGTTCCACTGCTTAAAGTGAGCGATGCACTTCCATTATTTCCACCATAACATGATACATTGGATACGGTTCCTGCTGATAAGCTTGGACCATTAATATTTTGAATTGCAAATGTAGTATCGAGAGCGCAATTATTAGCATCAGTAAGCGTAAGTGTATAAGTACCAGCTACAACATTGCTCATCACATTGCTACTTATTCCGTTTGACCATAAGTAGGTGTAAGGAGCTGTTCCGCCTACACCATTTACAGAAATTCCTCCATTGCTGCTGTTACAAGTAGCACTTGTGTTATAATTTACCGTGGCCAACATAATGGGTTGATTGATTGTTTCAATTCCATTCCAAACGCATCCATTAGCATCAGTTACCGTAATTGCGTAGTTGTTAGCATATAGTTGATTAATTGATGATGTAGTATTGCCATTGGACCAACTATAAGAGTAAGGGCCAGTACCGCCAATTATATTGGTGGATAGACTTCCATCATGACCCCCATTACAAACTACATGGCTTGCCGTAATGGCTCCTTGAAGCAGGTCTGGTTCATTCACGGTAGTGCTAGCTGTAGCCACGCAATTGTTGCTATCGGTAACTGTTACATTATAAGTTCCGGCAATAAGTCCTGAAATAGAAGGAGCGAAAGTATTATTAGACCATGCATAGGTATATGGTGCTGTTCCTCCAACTGGATTTGCAACTAGGGCAGCATTGCTATCGCCAAAACACTGTACTTGTGCGATATTGAAAATAGTAGTTAATAATGCTTGAGGCTCAGTAAGGGTTATGGCTAAATTAAAAGTACAGTTTTGAGCATCTGATACATTTACATTATAATTTCCTGCACCTATGTTCGATAGGTCTTCTGTAGTAGCTCCAGTATTCCATTGGAAATTATAGGGAGCGGTTCCTCCGACAACATTAATATTTATTTGGCCATTCATGTCTCCATTACACAACGGAAGAATGGTTTGTTGCACCTGCGCAGTTAATGTTGTAGGTTGTGTGATAGCTACAGCAATTTGTTCCGCACATCCATTTACATCAATTACATTTATTTGGTAATTGCCCGCAGGAAGATTGCTTCCGATGTTGGTTGATGAAATGTTCGGGGTCCATTGAAATGAGTAGGAAGGTGTACCTCCGCTTATATTTAAACTTACTATACCATCATTAATTTGATTACAAGAGGCATTAGTTATAGTACTGGCAATGTTTAATGGAGCTGGCTCGTCAATATTTGTACTTAAACTGTTACTACAGCCATTAATATCAGTAACTGTTAGTTGATAAGAATCAGCATTCAAATGGGTTGCAATTGATGTGGTGTCGCCATTGCTCCATTGATATTGATAAGGCTGTGTACCACCTGTAATTTGAGCGGTAGCCATTCCAGAACTATCATTATTACAAAGCAGGGCTTGGGTGGAAATGGAAATGGTAAGCGGTTGTGGTTCTTGAATGGTACCATTAATAGCATTAAAACATCCATTGGCATCGGTTACAGTAATAGTGTAGTTTCCTGAGGCTAACTGAGTAGCGCTAGCTGAATCAGAGTTGCTTCCTGTCCAAGAATAGGAGTAAGGAGCTATGCCACCAATTGTATTGAATGAAAGGCTTCCAGTGTTGGTGCCAAAGCAATTTGCATTTTCCGAGTTAACAAGGCTAATTGAAATTGGGTCGGGCTGTGTAATTGTATAAGATGATACACTTATGCAGCCATTAATATCAACTACTGTGAGACTATATGAATTTGCAGTAGCGTTAATAATTTCATTTGAATTTGAGGAGTGATTGGCCCATGTATAGTTATAGGGAGCTGTGCCTCCCACAGTATTGGTAATGATGCTTCCGTTATTACCGTTGAAACAACTTACGTTGCTTAGGTTGGCTAGTGAAGTAACCAGGCTATCTGGTTGTTGAATGTTTGTCATTCCAGCAACTTGACATCCATTGATATCTCTTACTTGAACGGAGTAGGCCCCTGCAAATAAATTCGTAAGATTACTTGATGTAGCGCCATTGTTCCATAGATATGAGTAAGGAGCAATTCCTCCACTTATTGAAGTGTTGATGCTGCCTAAGCTATTTCCAAAGCAAGTAGTGTTAACAGCTGTTAAGTTTATGGCTAATGGAGCTGGTTCATTAATGGTCAGCGTATTATTCACAGTGCAACCATTGCTGTCGGTAATGAGCACATTATAGGATCCTTGAGTTAAACTATCGGCTAATGAATTGGTGGATCCATTGCTCCAAAGAATTGAGTATGGGCTAGTGCCTCCAGAAATACTAACGTTAGCTGATCCAGTATTCCCGCCACTGCAGATCACCTCAGTGGCTGTTGTAGCGGCCTGAAGTAACGGAGGTTCATAGATGATTACTGTAGCGGTAACAGCACAATTGTTTGCATCGGTTACTACAACTGTGTAGTTGCCCGAATTTAAATTATTTGCTGTACTATTTGTACTTCCATTGCTCCACAAGTAAGTGTAGGGAAGCAAACCTCCCGTTGCATTTACTGAAGCGGTTCCAGTGTTGCTACCAAAACATAAGGCATCCGTTGCAACTGTAGCAGCAATTGATGGGCCAGATGTATTTTGAATATTTATAGTTGTGTCAAAAGTACAGTTGTTGGCATCGGTAATGGTTAATTGGTAGGCTCCAGGCATTGCAGCATTGATCGAATTATTATTTCCGCCATTGCTCCATGAATAGGTGTAAGGGGACACTCCACCATTTGGTAATGCAAATGCACTGCCAGAAGCAGTTCCACAAATGCTTGGGGATGTAGTTACATCTGCCGATATAAGGGAAGGTTCTGTGATGGTTGAAATAGTTTGAGTTTGACATCCATTTACATCTGTTACCTGTATTGAATAGGTTCCACTTAATAGGTTAGAAGCGGTATTGGCATTGCTCACTGAAGGATTCCAATTGTAAGAGTATGGAGCCGTACCACCGGTGGTAGTAAGCACTATGCTTCCACTAGCACTATTGAAACAAGTTGCAGGTGTTTCGGATGTTGAAACACTAAGTGGTGGGCGTTCAGTAATGGTTGCATTGATGGTAGTATTACATCCGTTACTATCTGTTATGGTCACACTGTAGCTACCTGCTGCCAAACTATTAGCAAAATTTGTTGTGCTTGTTGAGCCATTCCATTGATAAGTATAGGGCGTAGTTCCTCCAGCAGCAGTTATGGCAATATTTCCAGTACTGTCTCCAAAACAATTTACATTGTTGATAGCATTTATATTCGCTGTTAAAGAAGTTGGTTCATCTATGATAAATGAAGAACTGACTGAGCAACCGTTAGCATCAGTAACATTAATGATGTAGTTTCCTGCCGCTAGATTGTTGGCAACATTTGAAATTGATCCACTGCCTGACCATGTATATGAATAGGGCATTGTACCACCTACTGCGGTTACTGAAATACTGCCATCGTTTCCGCTATTGCAGCCAACTGGAGTAATGGTTGCATTTGATATGGTTAATGGAAGGGGCTCGGTAATGTTAGCTGACAGGGAAAGTGTGCAATTATTCGCATCTGTTACAACTAACTGATAAATGCCAGCAGCAAGATTTGCATTTTGTGCTGTTGCATTTCCATTGCTCCATTGAAATGTATATGGACTTACTCCACCATTTATATTTGCAGTAGCAATTCCATTGTTTGATGAAGCGCATGTTGCATTGGATGTTGCAATGTTTCCAGAGAGAGCGGTAGGCTCAGTAACATTACCATTAGTGGTGTTGGTGCAACCGTGGGCATCTGTAATGGTTAGTGAATAGCTTCCTGCACTGATGGTTGTTAATGTACTAGATGTGCTTCCGTTACTCCATAAAAATGAATAGGGAGCAGTTCCACCGTTGGGATTAGTTAGTATGGTGCCATCATTAGACCCGCTGCACAAGGCTGGGATTGATGACAAGGAGTTTTGAAGTGCAGGCGGTTCATTGATTGATGTACTTACTGAACCGATGCAACCATTGGCATCAGTTACATTAAGAGTGTAAAAACCAGCTGTTAAATTTGAAGCAGTTAGGTTGTTACCACCGGAAGGAGACCATGAATAGGCTAGTGGTGCCAAACCTCCTGAAACTGTTGCTTCAAGGTATCCATTGTTGCCTCCATTACATAATACATCATTGCTAACCGCCAATGATACTTGTGGTCCACCAGCATCAGCAATATTTGTTTGTAGTGTGAAGATACAGTTATTTGCATCTGTTATGGTGATAGTATAATTACCAGCTACAAGACTATTTCCACTATTTGAACTAGAAACTGAAGGTGACCAGTTGTAAAGATAATTTGGTGTTCCACCAACAGCTGTTATTGAAATCGATCCATTGGAACTTCCGCAAGTTGTATTTGTATTATTTGCAGTAGCACTGAGTGGTTGTGGCTCAGAAATATTTATGCTGTGTATAAGGGTACAATTGTTGTTATCTGTAATTGTAATTTGATAGGTTCCAGCGGTAAGTCCTGATGCTGATGACGAGTTTATATTTGAAGGGCTCCAATTGTAAGTATATGGGGCAATACCACCTGATACAACAATACTTCCCATACCATCTGCAGCACCATTGCATGTTACGTTGGTAACATTACTAGTGATGGAAGCAAGTGTTGCAGGTTCTGATACTGTGGTATTAATGGTTGCCATACAGCCATTGGCATCTGCTACTGAGATGGAATAATTTCCTGCTGCTAATCCTGATGCAAAGTTTGATGAACTTACATTAGGATTCCAATTATATTGGTATGGACTAGTGCCTCCATTAACTTGAATGCTTATGCTTCCACTGTTATTTCCATTGCAGGTTAATGGAGTAACAATAGCATTAGCAATAAGGGCAGATGGCTCTTGGATAGAAATATTATTGGAAGACATACATCCATTGGCATCCGTCACAGAAACTTGATAATTGCCTGCTGATAATCCATTTGCTGTGGCATTATTACCACCCGTTGGTGACCACGCATATTGGTATGGTAAGGTACCACCAGATGCTATTGCAGTTGCACTTCCTGAATTGTCGCTATTGCATAAAAGATTAGAGGCATTGATTATGGTAGTTAATGGCAGCGGTTCTGTTAGAATAATGTTTGATGTAGTATTACAGCCATTTGCATCATTGATACTAACTGAGTAAGAACCTGCTGTAAGATTTACAGCAGTAGCTGTATTGCCACCTGATGGTGACCAAGCATAGTTATAAGGAGCTGTTCCTCCTATGGCTATTGCAGCAGCACTACCATCAGATGCGCCATTGCAGCTAATAATTGCTGCAAGGCTTGTAGTGGCAGTTAATACTGCCGGTTCTGAAATGCTGGTATTAGCTTGGCTTGAACATCCATTTCCATCTGTAACGGTAATTGTGTAATTGCCTGCAACTAGATTCATTGCTGTTGCTGTATTTCCACCAGATGGAGACCATGCATAACTATAGGGGGCTAATCCACCCTGTACTGTTGAAGTGATTGATCCATCTGAGCTGCCATTACAACTAGCATTATTAGTACTACTGATACTAGCGATCAGGAGCGGTGGCTCTGCTATTTGTACAGTTGAAGATGATGAACAACCATTTTGGTCAGTTGCTGTAAAAATATATGTACCTGCTGTAAGATTGCTTGCATTAATGCTATTTCCACCGCTAGGTGCCCAGTTGTAATTTATTATTCCAGTACCTCCAACCACTTGTCCTATGGCACTACCAGAATTCCCGCCATTACATAAAACATTTGTAGATGAAACAACACCTGTAATTGGTCCACTTGTATTGCTTACCGCTATCGATGCGGTCTCTGAACATCCATTTGCATCGGTGATGGTCACAGTATAGCCGCCAGCTACTAGATTTGAAGCATTTGCGCTATTACTGTTATTGGGTGCCCACTGATAAGTATAAGGTGCATTACCTCCGGATGCAGATATGCTTGCGCTGCCATTTGCATTTCCGCAGGTTGCGGCTGTTACGATTGAAGTATAAGTAATTGGAGATGGTTCAGTCAATGTCACGCTATGAGTAGCAGTACAATTATTTAGGTCGGTGACTGTTAATGAATAAGTACCTGCACTTAGATTGTTGATGTCTTGTAGACTTAGGTTTCCTGGATTCCAATTGTAGCTATAGGGTTGAGTTCCTCCAAATACATTAATATCAATGGCTCCATTCGTTCCGTTATTACATAGTAAATTTGTAAGAGCATTGTTGGTGATTTGAATAGCTGCAGGTTCTGATATATTAGCTGTTGCTATAGTAGTGCAATTGTTTAAATCAGTAATAGTTACAGTATAGGATCCAGCTGAAAGGTTTGATATGCCTGACGTGTTAAACCCGCCTGGTGTCCATGAGTAGGAGTAGGGAGCGGTGCCACCATTGGCAGTTACTGAAGCACCGCCATTGCTTCCACCATTACATGAAGCATCATTCACTATAATATTGGCGCTTAAGATTGTGGGTTGCGAAATGTTTACACTGGCATTGGCATTACAGCCATTTGCGTCAGTTATATTTATTGTATATCCACCAGCTGTAAGATTATTTGCAGAAGCAGAATTGCCGCCTGATGGCGACCAAGAATAAGTATAGGGTAAAGTACCTCCTGAGCCAATGGCAGTGGCACTTCCATTATTGCCATTAAAACAAGTAACATTGTTGCTATTGTTAATGGTAGCTGTAAGTGCTGCGGGTTGCGATATTGTAGCAACTGCTATAGAAGTACATCCATTATTATCAGTAGTAGTGACTGAGTAAGTTCCACTAGCTAAATTATTGATTGTAGCAGTGGTTGATGATCCTGGGTTCCATAAATAATTGTATGGCGCTGTGCCACCAGAAGCTGTAACACTAGCTGATCCATTTGTATTATTAAAACAACTTACATTTGTAGTATTGCTTATACTAGTAGTTAAAGCACTAGGTTGAGAAAGTGTGACATTTGAAGTACTAGTACACCCATTTGCATCAGTAACCAATACACTATAGGTTCCTGCAGAAAGTCCGTTTGCAGTGCTATTAGTTAAGCCGCTCGGAGACCATAGGTAAGTATAGGAAGGAGTTCCACCAATTACGCTAACTGAAGCCATACCATTGGTGCCGCCTTGGCATGATACATTGGTACTTGATAAAATATTACTTGTAAGAATTGGGGGCTGAGAAATGGAAACAGAAGCTGTGGTTGTACATCCATTGATATCTGTGATAGTTATGGTATAACTTCCTGCACTAAGATTAGAAACGCTTGAGGTGGTCATTCCTCCAGGACTCCATAAGTAGGAGTAAGGAGCGCTTCCTCCTAGAACATTCACTGTAGCACTACCATTAGTTCCACCGTTACATAAAGGGGGGGTGGCATTGGTTATATTAGCTGTAAGACTACTTGGTTGGTTAATTGTAACTGTTTCATCTGTACTACATCCATTTGCATCTGTTATTGTAACTTGATAATTTCCTGCACTTAAATTGTTAGCAGTAGCATTATTACCTCCACTTGGAGACCATGAATAGGTATAAGGAGCTGTTCCTCCATTAGCAGAAACGGTTGCGCTTCCATTATTGCCTCCGTTGCAGCTAACATGGGTATTTCCTGTAATCGTAGCATCAAGTACAATTGGGTGATTGATGATTGCATTTACATTAACGCTACAACCATTGTTGTCTAATATAGTTGCGGTATATGTTCCAGCTCCAATATTTGAAATGGTAGCGTTGGTTATATTACCTGGATTCCAAGTATAAGTATATGGTGCAGTACCACCGTTTGCTGTTACCGTTGCAAATCCATCCGTTGATCCATTGCAGGAAGCATGATTGATGGTTGATATATTTCCTGCTAAAATAGGAGGTTGAGTGATTACTATAGTTGTTTGATCAGTGCAGCCACGGCTATCTGTTGCTGTGACTGTATAGGTTCCAGGGCTCAAGTTACTTGCACTAGCATTGGTGCCACCTGTAGGCGACCAAGAGTAAGTGTAGGGTGCGGTTCCGCCCGTAGCCAATACTGTAGCGCTTCCATTATTTGAATTGAAACATGTAACATTTGAAATGGTAGTAGCATTCACTGTAACCGTGGTAGGTTGGCTAATCGTAACTGATGCCGTAGCTTGACAATTATTTGCATCAGTAACTGTAATGGTGTAATTACCTGCGGCAAGTCCACTGGCCGATGAATTGTTTCCACCAGCAGGTGACCAACTATAAGTTAAAGTTCCACTGCCGCCAGAGGTTGTAGCCGAAGCACTTCCATTTGATCCTCCAAAGCAAGATACATTCTGAGAACTAATAATATTTACTGATGGGCCTGATGAATTACTCACTCCAATTGAAGCGATAGTAATGCAATTATTAGCATCTCGAATTGTAACCGTATAGGCACCCGCTGCTAGATTGTTTGCAGAGGCACCTGTACCGCCCGAAGGCGCCCATGAATAGGTATAAGGACCAATCCCTCCTGTAGTGACAATACTTGCTGAACCATTACTTGATCCACAGGTACTTGGTATTGAAGTGTAAGTATAGTTTAAAGGGCTAGGCTCGCTGATGGATACCGATCTTGTTATATTACATCCGTGAGCATCTGATACTTGGACAGCATAGCTTCCAGCTGTTAAACCTGTAATGTTACTAGAAGTGCTTCCCCCAGGTGTCCACAAATAGGTATATGGTGCAGTTCCGCCACTTGGCACTACTGTAGCATTTCCATTAGATCCTCCATTGCATAAAACGGAGGTGCTTGAAGTAGTAGCAGATAAAATGGTTGGTTGACCAATAGTATAATTTCTTGTTCTTATGCATCCATTAGCATCAGTAACTTGTACTGAATAGTTTCCAGCACTTAATCCAGCTATAGATGAAGTGTTGTAGCCACCAGGTGACCATAAGTAGCTGTATGGTGCTGTTCCTCCTGATACATCTATACTGATAGCTCCATCATTGCTCCCATTACACAATGCATTTGATTGACTGATTGTATTGATAACTAATTGTGATGGTTGACTAATTGTTAAACTAACTATATCACTACAGCCTCTATTATCAGTAATTGTAACAGCGTAATTCCCTGCAGCAAGGTTGCTAGCGCTTGAAGTATTACCACCGCTAGGTGCCCAACTATAAGTATAAGGGGCAGTGCCTCCTGATGCATTTATTGTGGCGCTTCCATTATTGCTACCTTGGCAACTTGCATCAGTGATACTACCCACTGATCCCTGAACGGGATTGGGCTGGGATATCGTGATGCTACTAGTTTGTATACAATTATTCGCATCTCTAACAGTAACTGTATAGCTTCCTGCTGAAAGCCCATTTGCTGTGGCATTGGAACCACCGGTTGGCGACCAACTGTATGTATAAGGAGCTACACCACCACTAGCCGAAACAGTAGCACTGCCATTATTTCCTCCGTTGCAACTAACATTAGTTGAAGTTGGAATTGAAACTGTGAGGACAGCTGGTTGAGTGATATTGGCAATAGCAGTAGCAGTACAGTTGTTTGCATCTCTAATAGTGACAGTGTAGCTACCTGCAGTTAAGCCACTTGCGGTAGTACTGGTTCCGCCAGACGGGGACCAGCTGTAGGTATATGGGGATGTTCCTCCGGATGCAGTTACCACTGCTGAACCATTGTTACCTCCATTACATAGCACATTGGTAGTACTGGAAACGTTGGCAGTTAAAGTACTAGGTTGCGTTACTGTAGCACTTTGAGATCTTGTACAACCTCTACTGTCAGTCACAGTCAAGGTATAAGTTCCTGCAGCTATACTATTAATATCAGCAGTAGTACTACCACCAGGAGACCATGAATACGTATAGCCTGGAGTTCCACCGCTAATCGTACTATTAATACTTCCTGTAGCGGATCCATTACAGAGCGCTGCTGTAGGTATTAATGCAATATTTACTATCGTAGGTTGTGTTATGATTACTGTTGTTGACGTTGTGCAATTGTTGGCGTCTCTTACAGTGCACGTGTACGTTCCTGCGCTCAATCCAGAAGCTGTAGCACTAGAACCACCACTTGGCGACCAAGAATAAGTATAACCTGGTGTTCCACCTGTTACACTTACGCTTGCCTGACCATTATTTCCACCGTTGCAACTCACATTGCTTTGGGTTGCTATACTAGCTATTAATGTTGGTGGCTGCGAAATATTTGCGGTAGCCTGTGCACTACAGCCATTGGCACCTGTAGCTGTTACTGTATAACTACCAGGACTTAAATTGCTTGCGGTCGCTGAAGTACCCCCACTAGGAGACCAAGAATAAGTTACTGGTGCCGGAATTCCTGATAGGGAAACTGTTGCACTACCGTTGTTAGAACCGTTGCAAGTAACATTAGTTGAAGATATACTTATAGCAGTTACGCCTTGGAGAATATTAAATGTTTGCGATGTTGTACAATTGTTGTTATCTACAACTGTTACGGAATATGATCCAGGAGGTAGGTTTGATATAGTATTACTACCACTGATGCCTGTAGCAGTTTGAATGATAGTTCCTGTGCCATTGCGCCAAACGTAAGAGTATGGAGAACTACCGTTTCCTGTAGCAGTTGCACTTCCTGTGCCACCTGCACAAGGAGCATTGATAGTGGTTACATTAGGTGCAGTACAACAACCAAGTTCGGCAAAGAAAGTGTAAACAGCATCGCCATTACAAGCGAATGAAGTCCATGATCCAGTTTCTCCATCGCCATAGGTATCAATAATCACATTTAAGTTAGCTCCTGGCACACACATGGCTGCAGGATCTGTTCTTATACTAAAACAAAATGTCCAATCACATAAATTACTTGGATTGTTGTCACCATAATTATCACCTGGATTTCCATCTGGATAGCCTCCATTGCCATCTCCTAAGGGTGAGTCATAATAAAAGCCTGATCCCGTGGTTAAACCTGTAGCTACTGATGTAAAGCTTCCATTGTACCAATTCCATTGTCCAGCTCCTGAGCAATTTGCCGGATTGGTGAAGGTGAGTGTACTCATATCCCATCCTGGACCAAAATTAGGAATAACGGCATGTAGCCAGTTAACACTTGTTTGGCTATAATCTGAAATGGTAAAACAAAAATTTACCAATTGCCCCGGTAAGTAGGTACCATTAAGCGGAGTTGGATTTACAGTAAGGGCACTTTGAATTACACAACCTGCACAGTCTCTATTATTTTGTAATTCTAAATTAAATGAGCATTGCTCTGATAAATTGGCGCCACTTATTTGTAAATAATACTGACCTGCAGCAAGTCCATTAAATGAAGTATTTAATATACCATTGGCACCTACAGCACATCCGCGCGGAACTAAATTGTTGCAGTTACTTCCAGTATATAAAGCCATATTTGGATTGGTTATTCCAGTAATTTTTACATTAAGTGTGGGTGCAGTAATGGTGAATCTATACCAGACATCGGCAGCATTTGCAGCTTGATTTCCGGACGGTTGGCAGTTATTTAATGAAGTGTAGGGTACTTCAGCAGTAGCACAAACATTGGTAGCTGAAGTGTTCAGTAAAGCTCCAGCACCGCTTGGGCAGGCGGCAGGTAAAGGTAAAGTGCCTAAATTTTGTGCACCACTACAGGCATCATTAGCTGGTGCCGGACCGGCACATGTGCTATTGCATGAACTTGCGGGATTTGAAATGCAACTAATAGCTGCTATCCATCCTGGTCTTGTATTCGATGCGTTAGAAGTAAAAGATATGGTAATACAACCTGAAGATGCTGTAATAATTCCAGGACCTACAGTACCTGAGTAGGTTCCTAATAATGGCGCTGATGTATTAGGCCCATTGTAAATTCTTAAAATATCAAAATTAGTTTCAGTATAAAAGAAACTGAAATTTAGCACAATAGCATTACCTGGTGTTGGCGAACAAAAAGTTTGAACAAGACTGGCGTTATTACCATAGTTCCCTGTTCCTCCATTGTCATAGAAGGTACCTGTACAGGTATTAATTGTACTCGTGGTCATATTGTAGGATTGGGCTTGCGCGTGAAATCCTAAAACGGTGACCAACAGTAAAGAATATAAAAATTTCATAGCATAAGGTTTTTACACTTTTAACCTTGTTGCTTTATACCATAATAGGTATACTGGGTTTAAAAATTTCTAATAAGTGTAAGATAATTGGTTAAATTTACATCTTTTTAAGATGATCCTTGAAAGAGCTTTTTTTTAACTGTAATAAATATGTAAGGAATTTATTAATTTAGTCAAAAAAATTAAAAGCATGAAACCCCATCAGATCAATACCTTTGAAGATTATAAGAAAGCATATCACAAAAGCATTGCCAATCCAGAAGCATTTTGGAGTGATATAGCCGATACTTTTGTTTGGAGGAAAAAATGGGAAAATGTCCTTAATTGGGATTTTCAAACACCGATG
>JBDKJS010000179.1:0-9355 GCA_039806065.1 Bacteroidota bacterium
GATCAAGCGCAGTACCACTGCATTGCTAGATCGCCCTATTTGCCTCCGGCCAGCTATGCTTTGGTGCACAATACTAAGAGCGAACGTGGTGTGTATAGTTTTTGTATGTGCCCCGGTGGCATTATTGCACCAGCCGCAACCGATACCCAACAGATAGTGGTAAACGGTTGGTCGCCAAGTAAACGAAACAACCCTTATGCCAATAGCGGCATGGTGGTAACAGTGGATGAAAGAGAATTTGCTCCCTTTGGCGCTGATCCTTTAAGAGGATTGCGTTTTCAAAGTGCTGTGGAAGTTACGGCTTTTGATGCTGGTGGTGGCCTATTAGTGGCCCCTGCACAGCGATTGGTAGATTTTGTGCAACATAAAATGAGTGAATCCTTACCCGATAATAGCTATATGCCCGGATTGCGATCAGTGCCACTTACGGAAGTATTGCCTTCCACCGTTTCAGCTGCTCTAAGAGATGGATTGCTAGCATTTAAATCAAAAATGAAAGGATACTATACCAATGATGCTGTGCTGGTAGCTACTGAATCAAGAACCAGTAGTCCAGTAAGAATTCCAAGAGACAAAAATTCTTTGGAGCATGTGACCGTTGCTGGTTTATACCCTTGTGCCGAAGGGGCTGGATATGCAGGTGGCATTGTTTCGGCTGCCATAGATGGTATGAAATGTGCCAAACTCCTAGCCGAAAAATATTTTTCTTAAAGAACCATTTTTAATTTAGCCATTACTATTCCAGCTGTGACTGCAGCATTTAACGACTCGGGTGCCACACCCTCACTAAAATTTGGAATGGCAATTGTTTGATCACATAATTGAAGCAATTGTTCACTAATACCATTTGCTTCGTTACCAATCAAGATGGCCGCCTTAGAAGGAAGGTTAAAAGATTGGATTGGTAATCCATTCATGGCAGTAGCGATACATTGATAGGATTCCAATTTCAATAAATGAAGGGCTGTTGTCAGATCAGTATAATGGATGTCAATAAAAAAAGAAGATCCCATGGCACTTTGAATTACCTTAGGATTATACACATCCACCGTATGATCATTGGCCAATATTTGTTTTATCCCAAACCAATGCGCCAATCGAATAATGGTTCCTAGATTGCCTGGATCACTAATTCCATCTAAAACTAGCAAGGGTGCTCCAATGGGTGCAAAGACTTTTGCCTCTGGCATCTGCACTAATGCAAATACTGGCTGCGGATTTTTGAAACCTGAAAGTTTTTGCAATTCAGCAGTGGTAACTTCTTTTATTGAATCATGGGGAATGCTAATTCTATCAGAGTCAAAGTCAACAGTGGCAAAATATTGAACCACCTTATAATCCGACTTTTGCAACATTTCAATAGTTTTGTAACCTTCTACCAAAAATAACTTTTCTTGGTACCTGTTCTTTACTTGGTGTAATCCATTTAATAGCGCGATCTGACTTTTGGTAAGCATGCTGCAAGATAAATAAAACCACTAAGCTTTTTGTAAGGTAACTACTGTTATCTCAGGCATTATTCCTACCCTACCCGGATAGCCAATGAAGCCCAATCCCCTATTCACATAAAGGTATTGTTGGTTCTTTTCATAAAGTCCGGCCCATTGTTTATAAACATATTGAACTGGACTCCACTTGAATCCAGGTATTTCTATTCCAAACTGAAAACCATGTGTATGCCCACTAAGGGTAAGCGCTACATTAGAAAAATAGCGTTGCACTTCGGCTTCCCAATGCGATGGATCATGCGATAAGAGTATATTAAAATCTGTATTGATGCCTTTCATGGCTTGTTGCAAATTGCCATACTTGGAGAAGTTGGCCCTTGCGCTCCAGTTTTCTACACCTACCAATCCTATTCGCGCTCCGTCTTTTTCAAAGTAATGGTGTTCGTTCAAGAGCAGTTTCCATCCGAAAGATTTTTGAAGTGCTTTTAACCTTCTTAGGTTTTCTTCCTTCTCAGGTAGCTGTGCTGCTGTGCGGTAATAATAATCGGCATAGTCATGGTTGCCCAACACGCTGAAAACACCATGTGGCGCCTTGAGGCGTTTAAAAGTTTCAGTAAATGGAACTGCTTCTGTATGTAAGTCGTTGACTAAATCGCCTGTAAAAAAAATCGCATCGGGCTGCGCTGCTAGTACCAGATCAAATGCTTCATTCAAATGCTCGTCACTCATAAAACTACCCGAATGTATATCTGACAATTGTACAAATTTAAAACCATTGAAAGCTTCAGGCAAGTGATCAAATCTTAAAATTACTTGCTTTACTTTGTATGAATAGGCTCCCTTGATCATTCCCCATGTCATGCTCACCAGCGGCACTGCTGATACCAGTCCTCCTAATTTCACTAAAAATCCAAGCCGCCCGATTGATTGACCACCGGTAGATTGCCCACTTCCTACCTTGCTCACGCCCCACCTTAGCAATCGCACCACATCATCTATCAAAAGAAAAGTACTCAACAATAATTTAGAAAAGTATACTATTACAATCATGGCAAATAGATAGGTTCGCAATGCCTTTGGCCAGGTGTGCCAATCAATAAATGCCGCCACTATGAGCGTGCCTATACTTATGCATGTCAATGCCCAATAAGAATAATGAATAATTTTTTGGGTAGCAGCGCTTCTATCTTGTACTAAAAATTTAATTCCTTGAAATGCATATATATCAATCCCTAGTAATACTAATAGGATGATTAAAAATCTGAAGTTGAACATATTTTTTTAATGACGAAGTCTCTTAATGGTTATTGTATCACGGACTTAGTCTTTCTATTTTCCATTTGTAATTTACCTTGAAGTAACGCAACCGATCATGCAGTCTATTGGGCCGGCCTTGCCAAAATTCTAGAGCTTCTGGCTTCAATACATATCCACCCCAATGGTCGGGTCTTGGAACCTGATAGCTGCCAAAAAACTTTTCAAAATGTTTGAAGTTGTCTTCTAATTCCTTTCTGCTTTTTAGTACCATGCTTTGGGCCGATGCCCATGCCCCTACTTGACTTTCGCGCGGCCTAGAATGAAAGTATGCATCACTTTGTGCTGATGGTACCTTGGTAACCAACCCTTTTATACGCACCTGCCGTTGCAATTCAGGCCAAAAAAAATTAATTGCTCCACGTGCATTTTTAGCAAAAGCCATCCCTTTGGCACTGTGGTAGTTGGTGTAAAAAACGAAGCCCTTGTCACTCACCTCACGAAGCAATACAATTCTGCTATCAGGAAAACCTTCACCATCTATACTGCATATGGTCATCGCATTGGGCTCATCCATTCCTGATCGATAAGCCTCCTTAAGCCACTTTTCAAAAAAATTGATTGGCGATGGATCTAAATTTTTTTCATCTAATTTTTTTAATGCGTATTGTTTTCTAAAATTGGCAACTTGATTTTTTTTAACTGTCATGGGTGGTTACTTTTTTTTAGTTCCCAAATATAATCCAATTCATTTTGGATACGCACCTCGGGCAATTTGATTTATTCAACTCAATGGTAAGTTTGAAAAATTATTGGTGCTCTAGCACTTTTATTATTTCGGAACTGTGACGAAGGTTATGAATGTTTTTAATAATATGTAAAATGATTCCTTGCTCGCTGATAATAAAAGTGGTTCTATTGGTGCCACTAAAGGTGCTTCCTAAAAATTTTATTTCGTCATACACCCCGAACTTTTTAACTACTTGTTTTTGCGCATCGGCCAAAAGATCGAATGGAAATTGCTTCTTGGCAACAAAGGCTGCGTGCGAGTTTACGCCATCAGTACTGATGCCAAAAATTTTAAGCTGATGTTGTTGGAGTAATTTGTATTCGTCACGAATGTTACACAATTGTGTGGTACAGCCCAAAGTGAAATCTTTTGGATAGAAGATCAACACCACCTTGTGGCCTCGGAGGTGCTTCAATGTTACTATTTTGTTTTCCTGATTGGGCAATTCGAAATCTGGGGCCATGTCTCCTGCCTTCAAGCCATTACCCTTTGATGGAATAATTTTAGAAAGAAGGGTATAAATACCCAATCGGAATAGTTGATGGATGGCCATGAATTGTGTAAGCTTTATAAATGAATCGGTCAAACAGTTAACCCTTGCTTTAAGTAAAAGTTTGCAATAATCAACAATAATACTGGCTTTTTAAATCTGAATCGATGTAAAAACCGTAATTTTTACAAATCAACACATGAAAAGAATTGTACAACTAGAACCTGGTGTAGGTAGAATTTTAGTATCAGAACCTTTTTTATTAGATAGCTATTTTAAACGTTCTGTAATATTGCTTGGCGAACACAGCCAGGAGGGCACCATTGGCTTTATCCTTAATAAGCCAACTGATCTTCAACTCAATGATGCTTTGGAGGATTTTCCCCCTTTCAACGTACCCTTATATTTTGGCGGTCCTGTGCAAACAGATACCATTCATTTTCTTCATACCATTGGTCATAGGCTGGAAGGTAGCAAAGAAATTCTTCCCGGTATTTTCTGGGGTGGCAGCTTGGATATGTTAAAGCTCTTGATAGAAACCAACCAAGTGAGCAAATCTGCCATTCGTTTTTTCGCTGGCTATAGTGGTTGGGAACCAGACCAGCTCCATGAAGAATTGATTGGCAAAACATGGCTCATAAGCAAAGGTAAGGCTGAATTTGCATTCAATGAACATCCTGATGAATTGTGGGGAGAGGTGCTCAAGAGCATGGGAAGCAACTATGCTGTGCTGGCCAACTTTCCTGAAGATCCTTCGCTCAACTAAACTTCTTCCGTTGGGGTACCTGTGCCTTCGTTGATATTGAATGTTTGATCGGGCAAATTAATTGGGTCACTAGGCTTTGCTTTAGGCTTTCTAAGGCGTGGCTTAATAGGCTCTAAACTTTGTAGCTTTTCAAATGGAATAGGAATACCCTCTTGGTTTGTTTTATTCAAACTCTTAGTACTTCCAAATAATTCAATTGATTTTTTATTGTATGCCAATGCAGCTTCCTCTGGTGTGGCAAAAGTGCCTAGGTAAATTTGCTTGATGCTATCAGATATCATGGCCACATATTTGCCATCAGGTGTTTTTCTTACACCTCTAAAACCCGTTTTATTTTTTGTTCCTATGGTAGCACGGCTCAAGTGAACCATATCCTCCCACTGCAAATTTTTTATTCTGCAATCTAATTTATCGCCATTAAGATGGTTTAAAAATAATTTTCGTCCTGCGGCTGGCTTAGATAAATAATTGGTGGCAATATAGGATGAAAGATAAATACTCTCTACCCTCGATTTACCATCATCATAACGAACCAATTTTTGAAACACCGGAACACCACTGCTGTGCTCTCTTAAATTTTCAAATACTTTCCATTCTTTGAATTTTGGTAATGCACTGAGCGTTTCAAACACATCATGATCGAGCAATACATACTTATCTCCGTTTTTGATTTTAATTTTTATGATCATAAAAGCTGTACAGTTGAGGGCTGTAAGGGTTAGGTTTTTCGGTTTTGCCCAAATGTAATATGTTTAAGCCTCGAATAACATATTTAAAATCTTATTTATTAAACTAAAGCTGTTAATTGTGAAGGCTTGTTATTTTAGCTCAAAAAGGCTATTTATTCCTATCGGTCGGTGTACTGTAAAGCCTTCGCCATAGGCAGCATGAATGTTTCTACCCATCTCTGCAGCCCTGGCCCTCACAAATTCTAGAAAAGCCTTACTGCTTATGGGTGTTTCTGGTTCGCTAGAATCAGGATCGTAAAACTGTGTTTTAAATGCTTTAATCGACTCCATCTTACCCTCCATCTGTTCCGAAATATCGATCACCAAATCTGGTTTAATATACCTATCTTGTATGAAGTGGTACACCGCCCGCACTTTATGCGCCCCTAAAGATTGATTTTCCGATTTCACCTTTGGGAGTCCTGCTAAAAATACGCCCCTACTAACCAAAGTAGCAGCTCTGCCATGATCGGGATGCCTGTCGCTAATGGCATTGGCACATACTATCGCTGGCTGAAAGGTGCGCACAGCATCTACAATTTTTAGGAGATTGGCATGATCCACTTCAAAAAAGCCATCTTGCATCTTTAAATTTATTCTAGCAGTTAAACCCAATATGGCACTGCTGCGTGCCGCTTCTTCATACCTTGTTTTCGCGCTACCTCTAGTTCCCAGCTCACCTTCTGTTAAATCTACTATGGCCACTTTTTTTCCCATTGCCAGGTGTTTGAGTATGGTTCCACCACAGCCTAATTCTGCATCATCGGGATGCGCACCAAATACTAAGAGGTCAACCTTCATAATCTAATTTATTTAGCTTACTAAAATAATTAAGTCTATCACATCAATATTTTAATAGCTTTGTTATTATCAACAGTCAGTATTAACAATCTATACAGCCATACATAATTATGCAAATATCTTTTCACGGGGCCGCCCGCATGGTTACCGGTACCAAACATCTTATTACTACTCAAAATGGAAAAAACATATTGCTGGATTGTGGTATGTTTCAAGGGCAAGGCCAAGCTTCTGATCAAATGAACCGACACTTTGGTTTCAACCCCGATGCAATAGATTACCTGATTCTTTCACATGCCCATATCGACCACAGCGGCAATATTCCTTACTTGGTGAGCCAAGGTTTTAGAGGTGATATCATTGCTACGGCTGCCACCCGCGATCTTTGTAGCATATTACTTGCCGATACTGCACACATACAACAACAGGACAACCAATACTTAAATAAAAAACGAGCTAAGGTTGGTAAACCACCTTTGGCCCCTCTTTACTCCATCAAAGATGTAGAGAAAGCATTGGCACTTTTCACCACGATTCCTTATCAAAAAGTTTTTCAATTAGACGATCAAATTTCTGTAACTTTTTTTGATACTGGGCATATTTTAGGAGCTGCTGCCATCCTGCTTTCTATTAAAGAAAAAGGAAGCACTAAGCGAATCTTCTTCTCTGGCGATATCGGTCGTAGTCAAGATGCCATATTAAAATCGCCCCAAGCTTTTCCCCAGGCTGATGTGATCATCTGTGAATCTACCTATGGCAACCGACTTCACGAGCCGCAAGAGGATCGCGAAAAAAAACTATTAGGCATTATCAAAAATACCTGTGTAAATCAAAAAGGCAAATTAATCATTCCTGCCTTTTCGCTGGGCCGCACGCAAGAATTGGTTTATGCCTTCAACAATTTAAAAAATGCTGGACTCCTACCCCCCATTAAAGTTTTTGTTGACAGCCCTCTTTCTATTAATGCTACCAATATCATGCGCGCCCATCCTGAATGCTTCAACGAACAAATGTTAATAAACCTCCGTTCTGATAGCGATCCGTTCGGTTTTGACGATTGCCATTATATTAGAAAACCAGAAGATAGTATGAAGCTCAATGAAATGAACGAACCAATGATTATTATCAGTGCTAGCGGAATGGCCGAAGCCGGCCGAATTAAACATCATATTAAAAATGCTATTAGCAATGAAGCCAATACCATTTTACTAGTAGGCTACTGTACTCCTAGCAGCTTGGGAGGTCGTTTGGCACGAAATTATGAAGAAGTAAATATTTTTGGAAAACCATATAAAGTCAAAGCTAACGTTGAAGTGATGAGCAATTTCAGCGCCCATGCCGACTATCATGAAATGCTTGAGTACCTCGACTGCCAAAATAAAAAAGAAGTTAGCCAAATGTTTTTAGTTCATGGCGAATATGAAACCCAAATCGCTTGGCGAGATAAACTAATGGACAGTGGCTTTGCCAATGTGTCAATACCTGAACTTCATCAGTCTTTTGCTGTTTAAATATTTTCATTACCTTTAATGACCATGTTTAAAACGTTTTCTATAGTAGTTGTTTTCAATTTGATTTTATGGAGGCTAGCATTGGCTGCTGATACTCCCTCATTAATAAAATATACCGAGAATAAAGGGCAGTGGGAAAAACAAATTCTTTTTAGAGCTGATGTACATGGCGGTAGAATGTTTATGGAAAAGGATGCCATCACTCATGTTAGTGTTCATCCTTATGATGTGGCTCACTTACATCCACACGATGGCTATGTTACCCCTGTTATAAGAATGCATGCCTGGCGGCAACAATTTATTGGTACCAATGTGATCACATCATTGGCTACTGAAGCACCATTAAGCACTACAGCCAATTATTTTTTAGGAAAAGATTCATCGCATTGGAAAACAGCTGTGAAGAGTTTTAGAAAAACCATTTATCCGAATTTATACAATGGTATCGATCTGCATTGGTACAGCAGCGGCCATGATCCAAAATCTGACTTCATTGTGCATCCCTATGCCGATCCTGATCAAATCAGTTACCGATTAGAAGGTTTGGATGCTGTGCAGCTGGTAAATAATGAACTGCACCTTACCACCTCTGTGGGTACTGTAGTGGAGCAAGCTCCATTTGCCTATCAAGTAATAGGTACCAAAATAATTCCTGTAAAATGCAAATATGTATTGAAAAATAATATTATAAGCTTTAAACTAAACAAATACAACCAGGCTTACCCATTGATCATTGACCCTACTTTGGTTTTTGCAAGTTACACAGGTAGCCTTGCCGATAACTGGGGCTTTACCGCCACTTATGATAGTGATGGAAATTTATATACCGGTGGCAATGTGCAAGGTGCCGGTTATCCCACCTCGTTGGGTGCCTACCAAGTTACTTACGGAGGTGGTGGCTTTGGTGGCAATGGATGGATGGCTGATATGGCCATAGCCAAATTTAGTAGCAATGGTGCTGCCCTTTTATACGCCACCTATTTGGGTGGTAGCGACAATGAACAACCGCAAAGCCTAGTGGTGAATGCTAACAATGAATTGATCATTTTTGGAACATCCTATTCTACCGATTATCCAACCACTGCCGGGGCCTATGACGAGGTGCACAATGGCGTTGCCGATATTGTGGTTACGAAATTAAACAGCTCTGGTAGCGCACTGGTAGGCTCTACTTTTATCGGTGGTTCGGGGAGTGATGGCATCAATGCCAATCACGATTTTTTTACCCTTGCTCCTACCAAATACAATTATGGCGATGAATCGCGTGGAGAAGTTATTTGTGACAACAGCGGAAATATTTTTGTAGCTTCTTCTTCTAAATCCATTAATTTTCCCATCGCTGGTTTTGTCTTTCAAAATGCACTTGCTGGCGATCAAGATGGAGTGATCTTCCAATTGAATCCCGACCTCACCAATTTGGTTTGGTCTTCATATTTTGGCGGAGTAAATGATGATGCTGTATTTAGTCTCTCCTTCGATGGTACCGGCAATTTAGTGATCGCTGGTGGTACGGAATCTCCAGGCTTACCTGTAACACCCGGTGCTATTCACCCCAATTATCAAGGAG
>JBDKJS010000180.1:0-2707 GCA_039806065.1 Bacteroidota bacterium
TAAGTTGTATAAATCCAATTTTTAGCAGTCCCTAATCTCATACCCCATAATGGTCTTTTATCCTCACTAATTTTAGAAAGAGTTACTTTCATTATTGTATTTACAGGAATTTTTGCAGCAAAACTGTATGCAATATCTTTTGATATTTGCGTAACATTTTGATTAAGAATATTAACCCCATAATTTCCATTTTCATCTAGAATTGGCTTCAGTGAAACGTTAGCAGGATTGAATTTCTCTCCAGTGTAATTAATGGTATTCATCCCTCCACTTTGGTTTTGAGTCGTAATCAACGAATTTGGGGCATTTATTGTAACGTTTTGCTTTACCACATCTTGACTGACTTTACTCTTTTTTCCAGCCTTGATATTATTTGAATCCTTAAGAACGTCCTTTATTTTGATGGTATCCTTTGTTTGATTTCTTAATACCTCATCTTTTTTATTTCCAAAATAATAAGTTCCATAGGTTGATAAAAGGCCTAAGAAGCCAAATACTGCAATTCCAATTTGACACCAGTTTTGCCAAGTTTGATAATTATTCATCTTCTTATTTATTTAAGATAATAAAGTAGTCACAAAATAACTTCTATTCAATTAGAAATTATCAAATGCTTGGTAATTCCTTAGGAATATTAATCTGGTGAGTATAATTTCTCATAGCTGTTTCGGGGTTATTGCCCATCAAAAAGCTGTCATTACAGGCGTAATACCTGAATCTATACATCTGCTTCCAAAAGTATGTCTACAAGCATATAAACCCTTTCCTCAATATTTAACCCTTTTAAGATTTTTTTGAAAATTCTCGATTGAAAGTTGTTATCATACATAGCCAAACCAGTTGGGGATTGAAATACTAAATCATCTTTTTTTTTCCTTCAATGGGTGGATTAAGAACTATAAGTAAATCAGAAGTTAAAGGCAATATTCTTTCCTTTCCATTTTTAGTTTCCTTTCTTATTCTAAGTGCTACGTTTGTTCCCTTTAATGATCTTGCTAATACTTCATTAATTTGAATCTGCTTATTACTCAAATCAATACTACTAACCCTTAAACCAATTGCTTCTGCATTTCTTACACCTGTTTTAAAAATAAAGTACATAAATGGGTAATAGTGGGAATGTTTGAATGCAGAACACTTAAGGGTAAAACTATCATTTCTGAATGCCAATAAAATACTGCTTATTTCATCTTCTGTAAAGGGCTTACGCTTAGGTTGCTGCACTTTCTTGTATCTCTTTGGCCAATATCTTCCAATGGGGTAAGCGCCCAAATTTGAGCCTTTACAAGCCATTTTACAAAATCCTTCAGCATGGTAAGCCTCCTATTGTAAGTTGCTCCACAAAAGGTTTCAGCATTTAGCTTTATATGGTTATTTAATTGTTCCACTTTACCCCATTTCCTAAGCATATTCCTCACAGTATTATAGTTTGTGTGTTTCTGACAATCCATCTGCTTATTGGTGGTTGTCCATTCCTCAAAATACTCAACTATACTTTTTTCTGTTGGGGTTGATTTTGAGGTATTGGCTTTATATCTATTTTGGGAAAAATCAAACTTATCAAGTGAAATATCTTGTTCAATTAATAGCGCAATTTTTCTAGCTGGTAGTAAATTAATCTTATCGTAAGTGGAAAGATTCAGGGAGTATCTTTTTGATTGATACCTCCACCTTAACCTAATTCTTCCTTTGTAATTAACGATACTAACAGTTCCTTTTGAATTTTTGTGACCCATTTGTGCCCCAAATTTTAAATGAAAGGTCAAATTCAAGGTGAATCAACATAGAATTACAAAAGCGCATAAAAAAAGGAACCCCTTATCAATAAGAGTTTCCTTTATAGGGGTGGAGAGTATCGGGGTCGAACCGACGACCTCTTGCATGCCATGCAAGCGCTCTAGCCAACTGAGCTAACCCCCCATGGGATTACAAATGTAAAGGCTGGATGTATTATGGCAAAATATTGCTTCTCAAAGCCATTATAGACCGTTAAAACAAACCCCCAACCTCAAATTTGGTGGATGTTACACCCCAAAGTTTACCACTTAAGGGAGTCGTTGATACCATTTATTAACGTCCTTACTTTATAAAAAAGCATGGCTAATCAAGTGATATCAATGCAACAGATCAACGCAATCATCCAACTTTTAGAAAAGGGCTTTTCTCTTCGAGCAATATCAGCTCAATTAGGTATTAGCAGACCAACTATTACATTGTATGCAACTAAACTAAAAAATACTGCTCCATCTTTCGATGGATTAAGTCAACTAAATGATGCATCGTTGAGTAACATTGTTTATGCACCGCCAATAGTTATTGATTATAGTGACGATGCACGAGGGATGGATTTTAATAACCGTATAGATGAAGGAATAATGTAGTTAATTCAATATATTTACTAATGCAAGAGCAGTATTCTAGAAACGATATCAAATTATTCTGTTCGTTAATCGATGAAATTGTTTCGAAAGCTGAATGGATTATTGAGAGATCAATGATTCATAATCAAAACAACCAATTTGAAATAGCTGCACTTTTATCAATACGTCAAATGACGGATTTTGCGGATGGGGTAAGTATTTTAGTTGAAAAACAATCAAATGATTCAGCTATACCTATCGTCAGGTCGTTGTTTGAGGTAAGTGTTGGATTGGAATACTTACTTCAAGAGGATTTTGATAATCGTGCAAAAAAAATATTATTTTTT
>JBDKJS010000181.1:0-4080 GCA_039806065.1 Bacteroidota bacterium
CCATAGGTGTGGTATCGCAGAAGGATGCAACCATAGATGAACCGCAGGTAGCAGATCTAAATCAAGTGGGCACTGTGGCGCTCATACTTAAAATGCTGCGCATGCCCGATGGAAATACAACAGCCATCATACAAGGCAAGCGTAAATTTAAGATCAATGAAGTAATACAACACGATCCATTTTTTAAAGCTACCATCACTGCTTATCCTGAAAAGCGGGCCAAGTCTGATAAAAATTTTGAAGCCCAAGTGTCAACACTGAAAGATATGGCACTGCAGATCATTCAAAATTCGCCCAACATTCCCAGCGAAGCCAGCTTTGCGATTCGCAATATTGAAAGCCCCACTTTTTTGATCAACTTCGTGTCTAGCAACATGAATATGGATGTGGTGCAAAAGCAGCAATTGTTAGAAATAGTAGATCAAAATGAACTGATACAAGAAGTGCTGCAAATACTTGGTAAGGAAATACAAATGCTGGAATTGAAAAATCAAATCCAAAGTAGGGTCAAGGTAGATATTGACAAGCAACAGCGAGAATACTTTTTAAACCAACAACTGAAAACGATTCAAGAAGAGTTAGGTGGTTCTACCCCCGACCAGCAGGTGAATGAATTAAAAGAAAAGGCAAAATCCAAAAAATGGAGCAAAGAGATAGCCGAAACATTCAAGAAAGAAAGCGACCGACTCAATAGAATGAATCCAGCTGCGGCCGAATACAGTGTGCTGCTAAACTATTTAGAGTTGATGTTAGAATTGCCATGGAATGAATTTACCAACGACAATTATGATATAAAGCATGCAAAAAAAGTGCTCGATGGCGATCATTATGGATTAGATAAAGTAAAGGACCGCATCTTAGAATATTTGGCAGTTATTAAACTAAAACGCAACATGAAATCGCCCATCATGTGTTTGTACGGCCCTCCGGGAGTAGGCAAAACATCTTTGGGCAAATCCATAGCCAAAGCATTGGGAAGAAAATATGTGCGCATGAGTTTAGGAGGCCTTCGCGATGAAGCAGAAATAAGAGGACATAGAAAAACCTATATAGGCGCCATGCCGGGCCGTGTCATCCAAAATTTGAAGAAAGCCAAATCATCCAACCCCGTCTTTGTGCTTGATGAAATAGACAAGCTCACCAACGATTTTCATGGCGATCCATCATCAGCCCTATTAGAAGTGCTAGATCCGGAACAAAACAATACGTTTTACGATAATTACCTTGAGCTCGATTTTGACCTCAGCAATGTACTCTTTATAGCCACTGCCAATAGCCTTTCGCGCATCCAGCCGGCACTGCTTGACCGCTTAGAGATCATAGAAATAAACGGATACACCATTGAAGAAAAAATACAAATAGCCATCAAGCACCTTATACCAAAGCAATTGGAAGCCCATGGACTTAAAAAAGAACATTTAAAGCTAAATACCAAACTCATAGAATTTTTAATAGAACGCTACACCCGCGAGTCGGGCGTGCGTGGCCTCGAAAAGAAAATAGCATCCCTGGTCAGGGGCATTGCCAAAAAAGTGGCCATGGAAGAAACCTACGAAGTAGCCCTTTCTGAACAGGATATTATCACCATCATAGGTTCACCCATCTTTGTGCGCGATAAGTACCAAGGCAATGAACATGCAGGAGTAGTTACCGGCCTCGCATGGACCAGTGTTGGTGGCGAAATATTGTTTGTAGAAACCAGCCTCCATCCCGGTAGGGGCAAGGTAAGCATTACCGGCAATCTTGGCGATGTAATGAAAGAAAGTGCCGCCATTGCCCTGGCATATCTCAAGGCACACAGTAGCGATTTAAAAATAGATCACCAATTGTTTGATCAATGGGATGTGCACATCCATGTGCCCGAAGGAGCCACCCCCAAAGATGGACCCAGTGCTGGCATTACCATGCTCACCGCCCTAGCATCAGCCTTTACCCAGCGCAAAGTAAAAGATCAATTAGCCATGACAGGCGAAATAACACTCCGTGGCAAAGTATTGCCAGTGGGAGGGATCAAAGAAAAAATTCTTGCCGCCAAGCGAGCCGGGATTAAAACCATCATCCTATCAGCCGAAAATAAAAAAGACATCGATGACATTAAAAAAGATTATTTAAAAGATTTAAAATTTATCTATGTCTCTCAAATGATTGAAGTGCTGCACCACGCCCTCTTAAAAGAAAAAGTAGCCAAGCCCATCGATTTTCAACTACGCAGCAAGCAATTGGCTACCGATTTAGCGAACGGAAAAAAACACCTTCAATAAATTTTTCGCACCCATTATCTATCGTAACGGATAAATGCCCAGCAATGGGCATTTTTTATTCCACCCCTCTTTTTGGGCGGCATCACCACCACCGCCCTTCATCATCAGCAGTGCCGGTGTTCGCTCATAGTGCCACCAAAAAAAGTTTTTTTTGGCAGCAGCTAATCCGCTCACCCAGGGCCGCAGGGTAGGGGAAGGCTTGGTTAAATGATAAAATAATTTTGTAAATTGCCCTTTCATAGCAGCTTACAAAAATAATTCCATGCACGCATCCCCTTTCCACTTAGACAATGGCATAGTACCATCTGATTTAATAGAGACCAATCAGGCAAGGGTAAATAATATTTACTACAATACCATAGGTAGTGGTGCAGATGAAATAACCACAGCGCAAGCAGATAGCATTTTAGAAATCGCCATTCAGTGCCCACTTTTAGGAGGAAATGCTGTGTATGAAGCAAGGGCATTGTACTTGCATTATGATGCCGATTATGAGTATAATGATGAACTAACCTGTTTACAGGCTGGTATTGTAATGCGGAAGAAGCAAGTGCTGAAAGATGGCATCAGCGCAACTGTTTTCCCTAACCCGGCTAAAGATTTAGCTACAATTAAATACAACATAGCTGAAGATGGAGAAGTAATGGTATTTAATTCATTAGGTAATATTATAACTCATATCTCTATTGAGGCTGATCAAACTGAAGCCACACTTAACCTGAAGGATTTTACTAGTGGCGTTTATATTTTTAAATTAATGAGCGGTAATCAAGTGTACTATTTAAGAACAACAGTAATTAAATAAACATGCGTACTTTATTTTTTATTCTGCTATTCACAGGTTGTTGTTTATTTTCGTTTGCTCAAGGTTTATCTAACTTATGGTATTTAGGATATGCTAATGATTACTCACCACCATATGGAGGAAGCGATATCAATTTCATCAACAATCAAGCTGATACCAGCTACCATCAGCGACCAATGGGTTTCGATTTAACCAATGCCAATATAAGTGACAGTGCCGGCAATATGTTGTTTTACACCAATGGAGCATACATTTGCAATGCTGCCGATGATACCATGTTGAATGGAACAGGATTGAATCCAAGTAGTTATACTGATGATAGTTTAACACAATATTTTGGTGTTGGTGTTTCTCAAGCTGATATAATAATTCCTAAACCGGGAAATAGTTTTTGCTATTATTTATTTCATCATACTTATTATTATGGATATGCCTATCTCCCTATTTTGTATAAGTCTATTGTAAACATGAGTTTGGATGGTGGTTTGGGAGGTATAGAGCTAAAGAATGACACGTTGCTCGAAGGTCAATTAAGTAGGAGTGGATTTATAGCATGTAAACATGCCAATGGTAGAGATTGGTGGCTAATTAATCATTTACAAAATAATAATACTTATTTAAAATGGTTAGTAAGTGCAGCAGGTATAGCAAGCCCCGATACTCAAAGCATTGGTAAGGTAACTAGTTTTAGCAACACAGGCCGTGGTCAATTAAAATTTTCAATGCAGGGAACCAAGTTTGCTTATTATGATGTAACTGGCGATTTAGATATTATGGATTTTGATCGATGCAGTGGCATGTTCAGTAATTTGGTCCATGATAGTATTAATGACAGTGCTTATGTAGGTGGCTGCGCCTTTAGTCCCAATGGGCAAATTTTATATGTAAGCAGCGATAAATATGTATATCAATATGATTTAACGGCAGCAAACATTCCAGCGAGCAGAATTACTGTAGCTGTCTATGATGGTTTTGTTGCACCTGTAGCTCCATTCTATACCACATTCTATCAAA
>JBDKJS010000182.1:0-17073 GCA_039806065.1 Bacteroidota bacterium
GTATAGCCAATCTATAATGACTAACTTTTGTTAATTCACTAAGGCCACTACTAACCATATACCATCCCAAAAAACCTTGAATTCCTCCTAATAAAAAAAGACTAAGTGCTTTTCGCTTATTCACTTTATCTATTTTGTGATAGATAATGAAATAGATAAAAGGGATTATGAAAACCAGCCCTAAAACACGGGCAATGAGGCGATGAAAATACTCCCAAAAGTAAATTTGCTTAAAATCAGCAAGGGTAAAATCGTAATTGATTAATTTAAATTGAGGGATGTCTTTGTACTTTTCGAATTCTTGTTGCCAAGTAGCTTCACTAAGGGGCGGAATGGTCCCAGTAATTGGTTTCCATTCTGTAATACTCATGCCTGAACCTGTTAGCCGTGTTATTCCCCCTATTACAACCATTAAAAATATTAAAATTGCCCCAGCTAAATACCATCTGGCTATTGGTTCAAGAGTGTAATTATTTTTTATTTCCATAAATATTGGATGGCTTTCATACGTACAAAAGTAAAGAATAAATGCTAAGCATCATTTGCTTGCGATTTCTTTATATTATATTTGAAGTCAATGATGGATCAACAACATGTTTTACATTTATTAAATAGAATAGGCTTTGGATATCATCCCAAACTAGTTCAGCTACTCTCCAAACAATCAAGAAACGAAACTGTTCAACAACTCTTTTTAGAATTTAATAAATCCATCCCATTGCAAGTGATAGACGATCAGCTTTCAAAGGCTGATTTCAAGAGCACTACACCAGAAGATCGTAAAGAGAAAAAGGAGCAAATTAAAGAACTCACCCATACATTAAATGCGGCTTGGTTTGCGCAGATTTGCGACTTCCAAAATGTAGTTAGAAATAGAATGGTTTACTTTTGGTTTAACCACTTTGTATGTAAATCTTCGAATATAGTTTTTGCACAACGTTATCATAATATCTTAATGGAACATGCTTTTGATAACTTAGCTTCGCTTACCATTGCTGTGTCACAGTCGGCTGCAATGTTGAGTTATTTAAATAATAGGCAAAACAGAAAGGAAGCTCCCAATGAAAACTTTGCAAGAGAATTACTTGAATTATATTTATTGGGTCATGGAAACTATTCTGAATTGGATGTGAAAGAGGCTGCAAGGGCTTTCACTGGATGGCGATTTATTGGCAATGGAGTTTTTCAATTTAGAAGCACTGACCATGATCATGGCATAAAAACTTTCTTAGGTCAAACTGGAAATTTTAATGGATATGATATCATTAGCATTTGCCTTCAACAGCAGGCATGTGCCCACCACATAGCCAAATCTATTTATCTACATTTTGTGAATGATGAAGTGAATGATGATGAAGTCAATCAAGTTGCACAAAAACTGTTAAAATCCAATTACAATATCTATGAAACCATGAAGTTTCTATTCAACAGTGATTGGTTTTATAGGGAAGAACACATCCAACAAAAATTAAAAACTCCCATTCAGCTCTTAGCAACTGTAGCAAATACTTTTAATGCGGTTCCTACTTCTAACGATAAGTTATGGAAACTCCAAAACTTGCTAGATGAGGTGATCATGTATCCTCCTAATGTAGGTGGATTTCCGAAGGGAATGGCTTGGATAGATAGTGCATCTCTCATTCAAAGATTGAGATTGCCATCCATGTTGTTGAATGGTGGAATTTTAAATATGGATATGGAACAAGATGCAGCTGCTGAAGATCCATACATGATGCAACATAAATTACAATATCAAAAAAATGTGAGTCGCTATGAATGGCAAATGGATTGGAAAAAATTCGAAGCCAATTTTGTTGAAGGTAACAAATTGGAAAAGCTATCATTCATTCTATTTAATAATGCACTTTCAACTGAAGTCCTTTCATCACTATTTACAATTCATGAAAATAGTGCTAAGGTGATCGCACTTAAATTAATTTCACTTCCTGAATTTCAAATGTGCTAATGAAAAGACGAACCTTCCTTACTAATACAGGTCTTGCAGTGTTGGGCAGCATGACTTTTCCTAATTTTTTAAAAGGAATAAAATTAGGCGATGAATTAGATGATAGGAGAGCTCTAGTAGTGATTCAACTTGGAGGCGGCAATGATGGATTGAATATGATAGTTCCCTTTGCTAATGATATTTACTATCGTGAAAGGCCCACTTTGTCACTAGGAAAGGCAGAAGTACTAAAATTAAATGATGATTCAGGACTTAACGCACAGATGGCAGCACTGCTTCCATTTTACCATAATGGAGAAATGCTGATCATTAACGATGTAGGATATCCCGAACCTGATAGATCGCATTTTCGCAGTATGGATATTTGGCAAAGTGGTAGTGCCAGCAATGAAAGGATCAACACCGGATGGCTTGGCCGATTTGCTGATCAAGTAGAAGGCCCACTGGCTAAACACCATTTGCTGGAACTTAACGATAAATTAAGCTTGGCAGTGAAGGGAAAAACATACAAGGCTTTAGCATTTCAAAATGCGAATAACTTTTATCACACCACTAGAGAGCCTTTTTTTACCGATGCAGCTACCATGCACCAGCATCAACATGACCATCATAAGGTAAGTTACCTTTATCACACTTTGGCAGATGCTCAGCTAAGTGCAGCAGCGATAAAAGAAAAATTAAATTTTCAGCACTCTTCCTTTATTTATCCAAAAGAGCCACTTGCCAATCAATTGAAGCATGTAGCTGAATTAATTCAGGCATATATTGGTACCAAGGCCTATTATGTGGGAATGAGTGGATTCGATACCCATGTTCAACAAAAGGGAATTCAAAATAAGCGATTGAAATCGCTAGCAGAATCGCTAGCTGTTTTTATATCAGATCTAAAACGAAACAAAAATTTTGACAATACCCTTGTAATGGTTTTTTCTGAGTTTGGACGAAGGGTAAAAGAAAACGCTGCTGGCGGCACCGATCATGGAACTGCAAACAATGTTTTGTTATTGGGTGGCCAACTAAAGAAAAAAGGAATGCTGAACGATATTAATAATCTATCAGATCTTGATGAAGGCGACTTAAAATATAAAGTTGATTTCAGAAATATTTATGCCACCATTTTAGATCGATGGTTAGACACTCCAGCTTCAAATGTTTTATCAGGGGGAATTAATTACTTAAATTTTATTTAACCGCCTCTTATTATTTTGAAGTGCTATAACTGTTTCTGGAGCTTCTATGATCACCATTTTATTACTTCTAGCTATTGTATTTAGTGAATTTGATGGAGTTGGGCAGTCAATTTTTCCAATACTAGATTTTAGTATTGATTTTCGGTTTGCATTCAAGGCATTTAGATCTGCAAGGATATTAGCAGTGGTACATTGAATATTTAATTGCTCATAGTTTCCACTTAATTTGATTTCGCCCGAGGTTTGACCAACTTCCAGTATGGCGCCAGCAGGAATAAAAATTTTAATTGACTGTTTGCTTCCTGCTGCCAATAAATCATTCACAAAATTTCTTTTGATCAATATGCTTTTCCCTCCATCATAAATGCGTGCAGTAAGTGTTCCTGGTGGTAAGAATGCACTCTGAATAATAAGTTCATCCTTATCATGAGTTACAATTTCAAGTGAAGCCCTTAAAAATTGCAAATGAATTTTTGGATTTTTATTCAGTTTGAAAGATTGCCTAAAATGGGGGACGCTCATATAAGGCTAAGGTAGAAAATTTGGATTCATGCCATCAGCTCCCAAACAGCATTTTTTGAGGTTTTTTTTCACATGGTTAATTATCGTTAAGGCTATGGCGACCAAATAGTTTTATGCTACTTTTACGCTCCATTTAATTGACTGATGATTAATGGAATCACTAAAAAAATAAAAAGATGAAGATTAAAATTTATTCACTGATTGCGCTTGCTTTGACAGGCGTTACAATTAATTACGCTTGTAAGGATGCTCAATCTGGAAGTACAGGAAAAGGGATAGTACTTACAGATATTGACTCCACTGTCAAGCCAGGCGACAACTTTTTTTACTTCGCCACCGGTGGTTGGAGTAAAGCTAATCCCATTCCTGGAGATGAAACCCGTTGGGGAACTTTCAATGAGTTGAATCAAAATAACAAAGAGAACTTACGAAAAATTTTAGAGGAAGCAAGTGCAGTTAAGGATGCCAAAATTGGCACTTCACAACAACTGATCAGTGATTTTTACTATAGTGCAATGGATACTACCACCATTGAAAAACTTGGCGCTACACCTTTAAAGGCCGATATGGATGCCATTGATGCTGTTAAGTCGGTAGATGAATTACTTGCAGTAGTTGCTGCAATGCATCGAAATGGAGATGCACCACTTTTTTCATTTTACGCATATCAAGATCCTAAAAATAGCGAAGTAGTAGTGCCGCAAATTTACCAAGGTGGACTATCATTGCCCGATAGAGATTATTATTTAAAAGATGATGAACGCAGCAAAGAAATTAGAGCGGAATACAATAAGCATATCATTAATATGTTTAAACTCTATGGAGCTGATGAAGCAACGGCAGCTAAATACTCGCAGGCGGTGTTTGCTATTGAAAAAGATTTGGCCTCAAACAGCATGACCCGTGTAGAGCAGCGCGATCCTTTCAAAACATACAACAAAGTAACCATTGAAGATTTAAATAAACTAACCCCTAATATTAATTGGTTAGCAATGATGAATAATATTGGCGCAAAAACAGGATTTGATTACCTGGTACTAGGCCAACCTAAATTTTTAACTACTATCAATGCAAAACTTCAAACCACGTCATTAGAAGATTGGAAGGTTTACCTCAAATGGCATTTGCTCAGTGGCTCAGCTTCTTTACTAAGCAATGATTTTGTGATGGAAAATTTCCATTTTAATAATCAAGTAATAAGAGGCCAAAAAGAAATTAAGCCTCGCTGGAAACGAATGACCGATCTTTCTGACAACTTATTGGGAGATGCACTCGGTCAACTTTATGTAGCCAAATATTTCCCACCTGATGCAAAAAAGAAGGCAGAAGTTTTGGTGGATAACCTAATGGCAGCTTATAAAGAACGCCTTCAAAAATTAGATTGGATGAGTGATGCTACAAAAAGCAAAGCCCTTGAGAAACTTTCAACTATTATCAGAAAAATAGGATACCCTGATAAGTGGAAGGATTATGCCAACCTTCAAATCAGTAGAGAGACACTTTATCAAAATGTAAAGAATGCTAGCACATGGGGTTTTGATTTTATGCTCAACAAAATTGGAAAGCCAGTTGATAAAACAGAATGGATTATGACACCTGCAACGGTCAACGCTTATTATAATCCTTCCGTTAATGAAATAGTTTTTCCTGCTGGAATACTACAACCTCCTTTTTTTAATGCTCAAGCCGATGATGCAGTAAATTACGGTGCGATTGGAATGGTTATTGGCCATGAAGTAACACACGGGTTCGATGATGAAGGTAGAAATTATGATAGTAAAGGAAATTTAAACTCTTGGTGGACAAGTGAAGATTCAGCAAAATTTGTAGCAAAGGCCAAAGTTGTAGTGGAACAGTATAATGCTTATACAGTTTTAGATTCATTGCATGTAAATGGTGAACTTACCCTTGGTGAAAATCTTGCCGATCTCGGAGGACTGTACATAGCTTATGAAGCATTCAAAATGACTGAGCAAGGAAGGAAAGAAGATAAAATTGATGGCTTTACTCCTGATCAAAGATTTTTCTTGGGTTTTGCTAGAGTATGGGCGGGTAGTATATTGCCCAAGGAAGCAGCTAACAGAATACTTACTGACCCTCATTCACCGGCACAATACCGTGTAAATGGCCCACTTAGTAATATGGATGCATTTTATAAGGCCTTTGGTATTAAAGAGGGTGATAAAATGTTTAAGCCTGAGGCTCAAAGAGCCAAAATTTGGTAACAGTAATGGTTTTTAATTTTTACAAGGCTGTCAATGTTGACAGCCTTTTTTTATCTTTATTCTTTAATAAGCCAATCATTCCTCATGCTATTTTGTTGTAAATACGAATGGAAAATTATTCTCCTTTGGATGGTTATAGGCTTGCATGCAACAACCGGCACTGCAACGATAGAGCGTGTATCCATTCAGTATGGATATGATCCAATTGATGCTACTTTATTTATACAAGCAGCTTTGAATGGTGTTGCCGATACTGTAGTTATTGATGATGTGGGGAGTGAATGGATGGTTGAACCATTATTCATAACTCGAAATAATTTAACCATTGTTTTAGAGCATAATGTGGTGCTTAAGGCAAAATTGGGTTATGGCCCCAGCGACTGCTTAATTACTGCCGATGCCAAACAGAACTTCAATATAATAGGTTATGGAGCTACAATGCAGATGCAGAAGTCAGAGTATGTATTGCTTAACGATAGCGAGTACCGCCATCTAATTAAATTACTCGCGTGCAGTAATGTACTTTTATCCGGTTTACGTTTGGTCGATTCAGGAGGTGATGCAATTTACTTAGGTGCTAGTAATCAGGTTTCGATAGATTCAAGTTATTGTGCAAACATTAAAATATATAATTGTGAATTAGATAATAATTATCGACAAGGGATCAGTGTCATTTCAGTGGATGGCCTTGAAATTAGTCATTGCAACATTGCTAATACAAATGGAACCCTACCTGAGGCAGGTATAGACTTCGAACCAAATTTACCTTCGCAATTGCTCAGAAATGTTTACCTGCATCATTGTAATATTACTGGCAATGCTGGCGATGGTATTAAATTGTATTTAGGTCTAGCCAATGATGATAGCCTTCAATTATTATTTGCAGATAATTATATAAGTGAAAATCAAAAATCGCAAGTAAATATTACTGATAATTTTTTCTTTGACACGCTATTGTGTGACGGCCACATTTCATTCGAACGGAATTTTATAGCTAATTCAACTTATGAAGGAATTTATATTTCTAAAAGTGATCTCAAAATAAATTTACTATTTGAAGATTGCATTTTGCATAATACTGCTATGGATACTTCGCTTGGTTATATTAATGCACCAATTTTTTTTGAAACAATTGATTATACACAACCCAATATCACCCATGGTGGTGTTGAGTTTTTAAATTGCCTCATTGCAGATAGCTATAATAGGAGTAGCATGATCAGTTATGGAAGCATCTGCAATAACCTTACTGGCAATCTATTTATAGTCAATAATTTTTTGCCTCAGCTGAACCTAAATGGTACAAGTGCATCCATTCTATTAAGCGCCAACACCATCCCAATCTACCCTGCTACTGATCTTTATATAACCAGTGCTGATGACTATGCAACAGAAAATAGTTTAGATGTTGCAAACCCACTATTGGTAAGAGTGGGCAATAATTTGTCAATGCCCTTGCCTGTGTTGCTCAGCTTTAGCGGTACAGCACAAATGTTTTTGGACTATCCTATACAACCTTTGGTGAGAGTAATTAAAGCCAATGCGCAATCACATACCGACACCCTTGAAGCCAATTATGATTTAATATTTGAACCTACAGAAGACATCATCATAGCAGGTTTAAGTACCAATTATTATTCTTTGCAAGGAGTATATACCACTTGCTATATTTTAGCATCACCTACCAATGTTGTAAATGCTACTGTACCACCCATCCAAATATTTCCAAACCCAATCCTAGCTGGGGAATCAGTCAAGGTCCAAACTAGGGAACCGATATTGAGTTGTAGGCTTACGGCCTCCAGTGGAAAAATAGTATGGTGTGCGGAGTATGCACCAACATTAAACACTACCATTCCTGCCTTCTCAGCCGGCAGCTATCTATTGACCGTAACAACTATGGCCGGAAGTTACACAGTTCGGGTAATGGTGATAAACTAATTTTTTTTAACTGATATTAAGTTTTTCAATGGAATTATTTTATGTTCATTTGTAATATATGTTATACAGTGAAAATATTAAGGTTGCCATACAAAGTATAAAGGCTCAAAAATTACGTGCCGTACTTACAGCTTTGATTATTGCAATTGGTATAATGGCATTGGTCGGAATTTTAACAGCTATAGATGTGATGAAAAATTCTGTTACTGAAAATTTTATGGCAATGGGCTCCAATACATTTACCATTCAAAATAGGGGGATGCGCATTCAAATGGGGCACAAAGGAAAGCGCCCAAAAAGATACAAGGTTATTGATTATAATCAGGCAATGGAATTTTTAGAAAGCTATAAATTTCCCAGTACCGCTTCTGTTTCTAACATTGCTACCGGTCAAGCCACTATCCAATTTGCCTCTAATAAAACCGATCCTAATGTTCAAATTTGGGGAGGAACAATAAATTATTTGTCCACTGCAGGATACACTTTAGGGGTAGGACGTAATTTTTCCGTGAGTGAAATACAATACGGTACAAATGTTTGCATTCTTGGCTCAGAAGTTGCCAAACGCATTTTTAAATCTGACGACCCGCTCGAAAAAAGTGTTAGCATTGGCGGTGACAGGTATAGGGTTATTGGCGTGCTTAAGGAAAAGGGCACCGCCATTGGCTTTGGAGGTGATAAAGTATGTATTCTGCCGCTTTTTAATGTTAAACAAAAGTATGGCAATGCATCCACTAGTTATGCAATTAATGTTAGTGTTCCTGCTGTAACTTTAATGGAGCCTGCCATTGATGAAGCTATTGGTACCATGCGCGTAATTAGAGGAATCAGAATTGGAGAGGAAAATACTTTTGATATAACCAAAAGTGATAGCATTGCTGCTATTTTAATTGGCATGTTCGGAAGTATTACATTGGCATCCTCCATTATAGCCATCATCACTTTATTGGGCGCTGCAGTAGCACTTATGAATATCATGCTGGTATCTGTAACAGAAAGAACTCGAGAAATAGGCATCAGAAAAGCGCTAGGCGCTACTCCAAAAATAATTAAACAACAATTTTTAACCGAAGCAATAATGATTTGCCAATTGGGTGGAATTGGTGGCATTACCCTAGGTATGCTTTTAGGTATAGGTACCTCTCTTTTTTTTGAAACAGGTTTTATCATTCCCTGGATATGGATTACGGTAGCTATTTTTGTGTGCTTCTTGGTTGGAGTAATCAGTGGCTATTACCCTGCTAGTAAGGCTTCTAAGCTCGACCCCATAGAGGCTTTAAGATATGAGTGAGCAATCGGAAAAAAATTCTTTTACTATAAAGTATCAATGAATTTTATAAATTTGCTTCAAATATTTAAGAAATGGAGTTTAAAGAATTGATAGCCATCAGCGGCCAACCTGGATTGCATAAAGTAATTGCAAAAAGTAAAAATGGATTTATTGTAGAAGCTATTGCCGATGCCAAAAGACAGGCAGTTAGTGCCAATCAACGCATCAGCACACTAAACGATATTAGTGTTTACACTACTGATGAAGAAATGCCCTTAAAGAAAGTAATGGCTGCCTTGGAAGCTAAAGCTGATAAATTTAAGGAAGTAGATGCCAAAGCAGATGCCGAAAAAATGCAGAAGTTTTTTGAAGCAGCTGTCCCTAATTACGATAAAGAAAAAGTTTATGCATCTGATATTAAAAAAATGATGACCTGGTTTCGATTGCTTGAAGGTAAAGTAGATTTTAACAAAGAAGAATCGGATGAGCCTGCATTGATCGAAGAGGTTGAAAAGGAAACAAAGCAACCTACCAAAATACACGAAGCTCATGGACCAAAGGCCGAAGGAGCGAAGTCTTCAAAATCCAGAACTAGAAAGAAAGTATAAATTCTAATCAGCCTCTTCTTCTTAAGAGGCTTTTTTATTGACACCCTTTGATCAACTCCAATTATGGATACCTCAACCACTGATACCAATCAAATAAATTTTAACGATTGGAAGAGTATAGAACCTACTCTTCATTATTTAGTTAATTATGAAATTAACTCAATTGATGATTTAACCAAGTGGCTTCAGCTAGGTTCAGCCTTTGATACAGCTTGCAGTGAACATGCGGGTTGGCTATATATAAAGATGACCTGCGACACCCAAAATAAATCTTTGGCAGAGGCTTACAGGTTTTTTGTGAATGAAATTCAGCCAAAGTTAGCACCATTTGAAGATCAACTCAATAAGAAATTAGTGGAATCACCTTTCAAAAATTTACTTGATGCTACTTTTTCAAACCACTTAAAGTCTGTTTCTAATAGCATTCACCTATACAGGGAGGTCAACATTCCACTCATTGCTCAGATGCAAACCTTAGAGCAACAGTATGGTGAAATTTGTGGCGATATGACCATTTTACATCATGATAAGCAAATTACTTTACAGCAGGCTGCAAATTTGCTTAGACAAAATGATCGACTCTTAAGGAAAGATGTTTATGGAAAAATAATTCAACGAAGAGCACAGGATAAAATTATTCTAGATCAATTGTTTGACCAGCTGATCACTCTTAGAAATACAATAGCTCATAACGCAGGATTTACAAACTTTGTAGATTATAAGTTTATGGAGTTAGATAGATTTGACTACACCATAGCTGATTGTATAGATTTTCATCAATCTACTGCAACACATGTTGTACCACTTCTTCATGAACTTTTGAATGATAGAAAGTTGAGGCTAAATTTAGATAAGCTGTATCCCTATGATTTGGAAGTGGACAGCGAGGGCAGAAAAGATTTAAAGCCTTTTGAGAATGCACAACAATTAATTTCTAAAACCATTGCTTGTTTTACAGACATGGATTATTACTTTGGAAGTGTGATTGAAAAGCTACATTCCTTGCATCACATGGACCTCGATAGCAGAATAGGAAAAGCCCCCGGTGGGTACAATTATCCGTTGTATAAAACTGGAGTACCGTTTATTTTTATGAACGCTACGGGCTCTCTCCGCGATGTGGTTACCATGGTTCATGAAGGCGGCCATGCTATTCACAGCATGCTTACTCATGAGCTTCCTCATTTGGCCCATAAAGATTTTCCATCAGAAGTTGCAGAACTTGCTAGTATGAGCATGGAATTAATGAGCATGGAACATTGGCATCATTTCTTTGATGATCCTATTGAATTAAATAGGGCTAAGAAGGAGCAATTGGAAGGTGTAATAGAAACTTTGCCTTGGATTTGTTGCATTGATGCTTTTCAACATTGGTTGTACTCCAATCCAAATCATACGCAAGAACAAAGACACAATGCCTGGATAAAAATCTATGATCAGTATTCAAGTAGCTTGATTTGCTGGGAAGGTTATGAAGATGCAAAAGAAATTATGTGGCAAAAACAACTCCATCTATTCGAAGTGCCGTTTTATTATATCGAATATGGAATGGCACAATTAGGAGCTATTGCACTCTGGAAAAACTATAAAACAAATCCTAAAGATACTGTAGCGCAGTATAAAAGAGCTTTAAGTTTGGGCTACACTGCAGGTATCAAAGAGATTTACAAAGCTGCTGGAATTCGATTTGATTTCTCACCACTTTATATAAAAGGGCTATTGGATTTTGTATTTGAAGAATGGAAAAAACTGTAAGCTATAAGCTATTTTTTCACTATTAAATTGAATATTTATTCAATTCTTGTTTTTTGCACCATCTTGATCCTCATTTTAACCGTAAGAAGATCATCCATATTTACTGAATTGAGTAGTTGAACTACTAAACCCTTTAACTCTTTATACCATATAATGTGAAGCTTGTAGTGTGTGAGCATACTACCAGTTATGGATAATGAATACTATAAGGGACTTTAAAAAATTCAATGCGCATTTAGTGCGACTGATTGTGCTGTGCACACCAGTGGTATTAACTTGTGTACTAGTTATTTTTAATGGTCTGGGCTACTTTTTTAAAGAGGGTCCCATCTCATTCTTATTCATGCTAGTCAGCAGCGTAATTATTCCATTGGCCTATTTGTTTTTTTCGTTAATTAGAAGACATTATAACACGGTAGCAGGCATACAATTAGGTTTTACTATTTTGTTTTTTTTGCAACATGCTGCTATCAATCAGTTTACCTTAGTTCATTTAATACTGTGTTCACTTCAACTGTTAATCTTGTGCAGTGTAGCATGGCCTTTAGTAGTTGCAATTGGAACTTATAGCTTCCTTGTATTTTTTACAACCATTTTAGTGGTTTTACTAGGTAATATTAATGAGTTACTTCCCGTAAATAATTATTATAAAATTAATCCTTGGTTGTTTGCATTTTTATTATCCATAAGTGGATTAATTGGCCTTTTAAGGAAAGTGATTATTTATATATTCTACACGGAAGAAGCTATTCAGCAGCCACCTACAACAATAAGTGTTGATAATGGTTTTTCTTCTTCTTCTTCTTATACGCTAGATTTTGAAAGTTTATTAAATAGTATTGCTCAGCCTGCAATGTTGGTAAATCCGCTTACTGGATTAAGTATAGCTGCCAATGGTGAATGTGTAAGTTTTTTAAATGCTCCCGATGCGAATGCACTAATAGCGATTGATTTTGCTCAATTATTTGTAAAGGGTGGAGTGCCAGAATTTGTAGTCATTAAAGAGCAGCTTATTCAAAAAGGATATGTTCAATATTTGTCAGCCTTAAATTCTGGAAATGATCAAAATCAAGTTTCATTAAGTATTACTAAATTTAATATTGATCATCATTCCTTATTGCTACTAACATTTGCCGATACTCATGTACAGCCATCAACACTTCCAATTGATCATGATACGTCAATAACTGACCTGCCTTTCTTCATGATCATTAAGCTTAATGATGCATTAAAAATTTCGGATCTTAACCATGCAGCTTTAACAACTTTGCAGCATGATATAATGGCTATAAGGCATCAATTATTTAGTTTCATTATTGATTCATCCGATGTTTCCAAGATAGAGCATGCCATGGCCACACTTAATCAGGGTGCAGCTTTTATTAGGATAGAAACTAAATTTATAAATTCATCAAAGCAATATTTTCATGTTATGCTAACAGCATTAAAATATGAGAATGGTTTTCTTTGGTTAGCAGAAAATATCCATGCGCGTAAGCGATACGAAGAATTGTTAGTGGCAGAGAATAATCGATTTAAGTCCATGGTAGAACAGAATGTTTTTGCTATGATGTTCATAGATCGTGGTCATCAAATTTTGGCTATCAACCAGTATTTTAATGCTGCAGTGCATGCAGTTACAGGATTGTATTTTCAACCTGGTTATCAACTTTTGCCGCTCGTGCCTGCCAATTTAAAGGATGCTTATCAATTTGGATTTGAAAAAGCACTAGGTGGTGAAATTCACTTATTAGAATATGATTTTCCTGGAAATGCTACCGCTAAAATTTTCAAGGTGGCCTTTGCGCCAGCTATTGATAGAAATGGAAATGTACAAGGTGTGCTGCTAAGTGCAGTAGATATTACAGCAGATAAGGAGCATCTAAAAAGAATTGAATCAGAAAGGGACTTGGCAATCAAAGCCACTGAAGCGAAGGGTGCGTTTCTTGCCACTATGAGTCACGAAATTAGGACACCACTGAATGGCGTAATTGGAATGGGTAAGCTACTTGCAAATACCGCCCTAAGTCAACAGCAGAAGGAGTATGTAGATGCCATCCTTTTAAGTGGTGATGCATTGTTAAGTGTAATTAATGACATTCTTGATTATTCTAAAATAGAGTCTGCGAAGATGGAATTAGAGTATCGCGCTTTTTCAATAAAGCGGTGTATAGAAGAGTCCTTCAGTTTACTATCAAGTAAAGCATTAGAAAAGAATCTTCAACTTAAAATGAAAATTTCTTCTGACGTGCCAACAGCTGTTTTAGGTGACGTTACTAGATTGCGACAAGTACTACTCAACTTGCTTAGTAATGCAATAAAATTTACCTTGAAAGGAAGTATAACCATAGAAGTGAATAGCGAAAGCGATAGCGGAGGTCATCATATTTTAAAATTTGAAGTTAAAGACACCGGGATGGGTATTCCACCTGAAAAAATAGATAAGCTATTTAGAAATTTTTCACAGGCAGATCCTGGAACCGCAAGATCGTTTGGAGGTACTGGCCTTGGTTTAGCCATCAGTAAAAGTTTGGTAGAGTTAATGGGTGGTAGCATAGGGGTAAGTAGTGTACCAGGCGTAGGATCTACTTTTACTTTTTACATCAAAGCAGGAGAAGCTTCAATTAATGAGCTGAATCAATCTGCTTCCAATTTGGTAGCAGATTTTAGTAATTTAAAAGTGCTTATCTTTAGTGATGATAAAATTAACAATGAACAGCTTGGCGTATATTTTCGAAAATGGAACATAAATTATCAAATAGCTGAACAGTTAACCGATGCGATAGCTTTAGTTCAGCAGGACGATTATCATTTAATTATGCTGAATGCTCAACTTATCAATACAGATGCATTGCAAGCTGGAAAAATAATTGGAAAACAATTACTAGGCAACACACAGTTGCTTCTTTTCAATGCTGATGCAGATACACTTTCACATAAAGAGTTTGATACAAATCTATTCAAGCACCATATTCCGATAGGGGCTGATAGATCTAAATTGCTGGATACCATTCTTAATACATTGGCTGAAACTAATGTGATGCAAAATAACGCTTCTGTTGACAGCTCAATATTGGCAAGTCAATACCCACTAAATATTCTTGTGGTAGATGATAATGAAATAAATAGAAAACTAGCAGTTGGAATTTTTGCTTCGCTTGGTTATACTGTAGCACTTGCAGTTGATGGCCGTGAGGCAATTAATAAAGTAAGAAGAAATAGCTATGACATTATTTTTATGGATGTGCAGATGCCAGAGTTGAATGGGCTAGAGGCAACACATTTTATCAAAGACCAATTGCAACCTACTCCGGTCCCAATCATTGTAGCCATGACAGCCTTTGCCTTGGAAGGTGATAAAGAACGATGCCTTGCGGCTGGTATGAATGACTATATTTCCAAACCAATAATGGTGGAAGATATTGTTTCAATAATTAGAAAATGGAGTACCAAAAATAAAGATACCATGATAAAAAACTCAAATACTACAGCCATCCAAGTGAATAGCAATACTATCATAGATGTGGCCATTCTTAATAGGCTAAAAGAAATGAATCAAAAGTTAGATCCTTCATTCTTGCGTGATGTTGTATTAATGTATTTAGCACAAGCACCCAAGCTAATTGATGAAATCACAATTCACTACCAAAATGGTCAAGCAGAATTGGCTGGTGCGGTGGCGCATAAATTAAAAGGATCATCGCTTCAACTAGGAGCTATGGCACTTGCGGATGTAGCCAAGCAAATTGAACGAATGGGTAGAGATAAACAGCTTGTTGGCATGGAACCATTAATTCTAAAAATGGTAGAAGTATACAAATCTACTGATCAGTATTTGAAAGCTGAAATAGCTTAGTTTTTCTTACTCAATTATATTTACTTCCATTTCTAGGTGAATGTCAAATTGTTTAAATACACATTTTTGAACTTCTCTAGCATGTTGTAATAGTGCAGCTCCTGTGGCGTTTCCATAATTGACTAATACTAAAGCTTGTTTGGCATGCATGCCCACTTCACCATTCCGTTTCCCTTTAAATCCAGCGTGCTCTATCAACCAGCCCGCTGCTATTTTAACTCCATTGTCTGAATGATGACCAACCAAAGAGGGATATTTTTTTCTCAATCTTTCATAATGCTCGTTAGCTATCAATGGGTTTTTAAAAAAACTTCCAGCATTACCCAAATCCTTAGGATTTGGTAATTTACTTTGCCTTATGTTAATTACCGCAGTTGCAATATTTGCAATATTGATCTTTTGTACACCCATATTTTCTAGCTCTTGTTGAATGGCACCATAAGCTATTGTAAATTCACTTGGTTCCTTCACCAATTCAAATACCACATTTGTAATGAAAAATTTTTGGAGATATTTTCTTTTAAAAACACTATCTCTGTAACCAAACTCGCAGGCATTATTTGAAAACACAAGAAATTCCTTGGTATTTAAATCATAACCCGACACTTCACGAATGGCTTGTTTCACTTCGCTCCCATAAGCACCAATATTTTGAATGGGGCTTGCCCCAACCGTGCCAGGTATTAATGCCAAATTTTCTAATCCCCCCCAATTTTTTTGTACCGTATACTGAACCAATTGATGCCAATTCATTCCTGCCCCCACTGATATTCTAATCGACTGTGCATCTTCTGCAATGATCTTTAAAAAATCAATTTCGTTTTTCAAAACCAACTTATCAATGCTATTTACTAATAATAAATTGCTTCCTCCTCCTAAGATAAAATGCTTTTCAGTTTTAAACTCACTAGAGTCAAAACACTCTTGAAGATCATTTTCCGAGGTAATTCTCGATAGAAATTTAGCGTAAGCCTCTAGGCCAAATGTGTTATAGGGTTTTAAACTGACATTGTGTTCAAATCTGACTTTACTCATATGGAGCTAAAATACATGCATTATTTTCTTTAAAATGAGTGACCATAACCTTTTTTTGCACCTTGGTACTCACAAGGTTTATGGGTGCATTCACCAAATTATAACTCTATTCAGCCCAATTATTTTCAGCTAGGGTGCCGCATGGGGTACATTTGCTTGCATAAAACTCATGGTTAAGTTTTTTGGTTAAACAACTGGGTTTTTATTCGAGTTAAGGTGAAGCAGCGGGGTGGTTCCCGCTGTTTTTTTTTGAACATTTGCAATTTGGTAAAGATCTACTAGGTTAGTTTAATTTAGTTATTCTTTAGTATTTTTAGCCTCCTAAATTGCACTTATGAATTGGATCAAAAAACATATCATTAAACTCATTCTATTTTTAACTATTTCAACCGCAGCCATCTCTACTGCATTTGTTGAGGATTATTATTTCGAAGTTTCTAAAAATCTTGATATATTCGCTACACTATTTCGTAACGTAAATTCTTGTTATGTAGACAGTATTCAACCTGGCTATTTAATGAGAGTGGGAATTGATGCGATGCTTGCTAAATTAGATCCTTATACAGTTTATGTGCCTGAAAGCGAAATTGAGGATTACAGAATGACACATATCAGTGCCGAGTATGGTGGGATAGGGGCATTGGTTCACAAGCGTGGTGAGTTTATTGAAATTAGTGATCTTTATGAGGGTTTTCCTGCACAAAA